>JAGBAS010000015.1 GCA_017938885.1 Clostridia bacterium | reverse complement strand
GCGGACCTCCTGGTTCAAGGTCTTCGCCTACGCCCTCTTGATCGTCGCCCCCCTCCAGATCGTCTACGGCTTCGTCCAGCCGGGAGATTTTCCCGTCACGATCGGCTCCCTGGCCATGTCTATCCCCCTGTATATCCCCCTGATCCTGTTCGTCCGCCTGCCCCAGCACTTCGGCGGCGTGGGACATAACGTGGCCTTCGCCAACTTCCAGTACATCAATATGCCCCTGACCAACCGGGATTCCTTTACCTCCTTCTACCAGATTATCTTCAATCTCGGGTCTCTCGCGGGTATGCTCTTCGGTATCGTGTTCACCGAGCTGACCAAGGACTTCTCCTTCACCGCCTTCGGGTACACCTACAGAACGGGCACCCCCCTGCTCACCATGCTCTGCGGCGTGGTGCAGTTCATCATCATCGCCATCGTGCTGATCGGGCGCAAAAAGCTGGAGCCCGACGCGGATGCGGAGCACGCTTGATCTTTTCGGAAAGCACTCGGAAACGGGTGCTTTTTCGGTTTTGCGAATCTTGTGAACAAGGTGTTACTTTTTGGAAGAAAGGAGATTTATCCTTGACAACGGGGGCGGAGGATGGTATAGTATAATTAAGGGGAACACTCCTACCACTATGCTGGGGACAGTTCCATCGTCCTACACCACACCTCGTGAAAGGAGCCTTGCCATGTATCGAAAATCCACTCTCTATATTCTCGTTGCCTTCCTCCTCTCACTATTCTGTTCGTGTGATATGAGCTTTCCGGGCGAAACAACGACTGTCCCGCCAGCCTTCGAGCCACCCCACGTTCTGAAGCCGGACACCCCCTTATCCCATACGGAGCAGTACAGTGGCGAATGTGAATCCCTGCGCGAGGGCGAACTTCAGGCTATTGAAAACGGCGGTCTCCCCGACGGCTTTATTCTGGATCCCGTTTCAAATATCTGCCATGTCCAAATGGGCGAAACCTTTAACACGGGAATTCAATTTCACATCATATCAACCCCCGAATACAAGGCGAACGCTTTAACTGCCCATGTTACTGTCAGCGAGCCCGATGTGCTCCGTATCCAGGAGGTCAACGAGGAAGCCCTGTTCCAAGGGCTGGATTGGGGTGCCATTACAGTCGAGACCCTGCAAGCAGGCGTGGCACACGTGTATATCACCGTCACCCATACACCCACAGGCGGGAGCCATACCTACCAGTTTATTTTCGTTGTGAATACCCCCGCCGAAACTACCGAATGACCCCTCCCGCCACTACGCCGGCGATAGCTCCATCATTCTATATCACCCCTGACAAGAAAGGAGATTATCATACTATGAAGCACTTATGTATC
Organism: Clostridia bacterium; assembly: GCA_017938885.1. GTDB lineage: Bacteria > Bacillota > Clostridia > Oscillospirales > CAG-272 > CAMEON01. The sequence goes on along the minus strand of JAGBAS010000015.1, from coordinate 5,481 downwards.
CTCTTGGTTTGTCTGTCCTGTGTTCTATCGCTGGTCTCCTGTTCCTCCCATCCCTTTATCGGAACAAAAAAGGGTGAATACCCCGAACATTGTATCAGAGCCCATTTTATGACTAACCAGGTTGAGATTGCGGTAGGCGAGACTTTTGACAGTTTCCAGTTATTTATTCCTTGGATGTCCCTCGAGCATGAGGATGAGTCGATTGAGCACATTGAGGTGGAATTTACAGTCGATCCTCCCGACGTTGTGGAGATCGTGACCTACGACGTTGGCCAGCTTTTGAACGGTAGCGAGTTTGACGGCCTTACCATAAAAGGCCTGAAGCCCGGTGTGGCCACCATTACCATGGCTTTCATTTACAAGCCTACCGGCGGTAAATACATATCTTCGCGTCCCGGTGCCTCCACCGCCACCATCACCGTAGTAGACCCCGCCGAAACTGCCGAATGACCCCCATCACCCCCTCCCACCTGCGGAAGGGGGTGTTTTTCGCGCAAAGTCCGCCGAAATACAAAATTCTTACCCAATATGCTTGATTTGTTCACGAATCTATGGTATAATGATATATTGAAATTATATACATACCCAAATACACATTTTGGAGGTTCCTATGTCCCCTCGCGTTTCCAAGGAGAACTACTACCTCGATATCGCCCAGACCGTGGCCGAGCGTTGCACCTGTCTGCGTAAGCGCTACGGTGCCATCATCGTCAAGAACGACGTCATCCTGTCCACGGGCTACAACGGTGCCCCCAGAGGCCGCGCGAACTGCATTGATCTCGCCTACTGTATGCGGGACAAGCTGAACATCCCGAGGGGCGAGCGGTACGAGATGTGCCGTTCCCTCCATTCCGAGGCCAACGCCATCATCAACGCCTCCCGTGACCAGATGCTGGGGGGGACTCTCTACATGGTCTGCACCGATCCCAAGGACGGCTCCCTGGTGGCGGGCACCAATAGTTGCATGATGTGCAAGCGCATGATCCTCAACGCGGGGATCAGTAAGGTGGTCATCCGCGACACCCCCACCGAATTCCGTGTCATCGACGTACAGGACTGGATCGAGAACGACGACTCCCTCTCGGGCGTGTTCGGGTACTGATCCGTTACAAGAAAGGAAATCCCATGAAAGCCTCATTCATCCGCAAGACCTTGACCGTCGCCCTTGCCGCTCTGTTCTGCGCCCTGTCCCTGGCCTCCTGCAAGGCCACCCTCAAGCCCGGGGAGAACGGTCTCTACGACAGCCAGAATAAGATCACCTACAGCCACGCCTCCACGGTCTACGAGGCCACCGCCCTGGTCAAGGAATATGGCAAGCTGGCTCTGACCGACAAGGAATCCTACGCCCTCTACACCATCCCCGGTATGGACCCCACCGAGATGCTGGCCACCGAGGACTTCAATATTGTTTATGCTGAGGGAGTCACCATGCCCACCCTCCTGGAAATGGCCCCCACCGTCCTGCGCATCTGTGTGGACAGCTCGGAAACCATCCGCGAGGTCCACAAGCTGGACGATTCCGTGGCCATCGCCTCCCTGGTGCACGACTTCACCTCGGGCCAAAGCCTGTCCTACCCCGCAGGCAGTCCTCTGCGGAGCTACAAGGCCCGTTTCGAGTCCACCCAGTACCCCGGCTTCTACTACTCTCTGACCTACGTGGAATACGCCGAGGACGTGGAGATCGACGGAGTCAGCTACGGCCGCTACTTTTTGCGCTCGGCCTTCGAGGACATCTTCATTCCCGTGGGTGACGAGATCCACAAGTCCATGGGGTTCACCGACTGACCCCGAAAGGAGCTTCCCATGACCGATATGCACGAGGGCGCAACGCCTAAAAGACCCAAGCTTCACCCCGTCCGTATGCAGAAGACCCCAGCCCATCTGAACGGGGCTGCCGAGCTGGAAAAGCTCTGCTTCTCCTCCCCTTGGAGTGCCTCCAGCCTGGAGCTGCTGACCAACGACGGCATTGGCGTGGGCTACCTGCTCACGATCCCCGCCGCCCCGGGTAGCGAGCCTTTCGTGGCCGCTTACGGCGGTATGCTCATCACGGTGGACGAGGGGCAGATCACCAATATCGCCGTCCACCCCGATCACAGACGCAAGGGCTACGGTGCCGCCATCACCCGCGCTCTGCTCCGCCACGCCAAGGACGCCAAGCTGGAATCGGTATCTCTGGAGGTGCGGGTCTCCAACACCGCCGCCATTGAACTGTACAAGAAAGCGGGCTTTGCCGAGGCTGGCAGACGGAAGGGCTTCTATGCCAAGCCCACCGAGGATGCTTTGGTGATGGTTTGTAAGATCAAATGAAAGAACACCGACGGTTTATCCCAGCCGTCGGTGTTTTTGCCCCTTTTTGTCGAGCTTTGTGACCGATCATCCCAAAACACGACCGATTATCCCGCTTTTCGCGCGATTCGAGGGGAATGTGGTATAATGGGAGCGTATGGGTAGAATTTCAAATTGGGGTTTAGCGGTGGGTTTCCTCGTCACTTGCCTTCCCCATGCGGTGCCATCCGCAAGCGGATGCGGGGGACCGCGGAGCGGTGGATAAGGAGAGTGAATTACGGTTTGGTATCGGGTATAATTTCTCTTGGCGTATCAATGGTTTTACGTATACACCCGTATGAAAGACCAAACCCGCTCTCCTCATCCACCACCTGCGGTGGTCCCCCTTCCCCGCTGGGGAAGGCTCACAGATAAACCCACCGACAAACCCAAATTTGAAATAATCCCAAAATCCTCAAAATTTTTTCCATCCCAAACCGAACCTCCCACCCCTTTCGGTTGTCATATAGACAGAGCGCTCGAAACACACAAGCACAGAAAGGAACCTCATGAAGCCAACCGTCAAATACCGTGAACAGACCGACGAGACCCTGGTGGCCCTGACCCTCATGCGGGACGAGGCCGCCTTTGAGGAGCTGGTCATCCGCCACCGCAAGGCCGCCCTCCTGGTGGCCCATACCGTCACCCGCAATACCTACACCGCCGAGGACGCGGTGCAGGATGCTTTTCTCTGCGCCTGGCAGAGGCTGGACACCCTGAAGGATCCCGCCAAGTTCAGCGGGTGGGTCTGCCGCATCGCCAAGTACCGCGCCGTCAATCTGGCCAAGCGCTACCGCGACTACGTTCCCTTTGACGAGATAGAGAACTTCGTGGACGGCACCGCCGAGGATATCACGGGCTACTACAACGACCAAGCCGAAAAGGAGCTTCTGCTCCATTGCGTGGACAAGCTCTCCGAGAAGATCGGCACCATCATCCGTCTGCACTACTTTGAGGGCCTTTCTGTCAGCGACATCGCCAAACGTATGCGTCTCGCGGAGGGGACGGTGAAGAGCCGTCTGTCCGCAGGCCGCGACATGATCAGAAAGGAGCTGGGCTATATGGATCAGAGCAAGCCGAACGAAACCCTGGTGGAGGCCGTCATGCGCCGGGTGGAGGAATTTTTGGAGTGGCGGAGAAAGAACAGCAAGGTGGGATTCGAGGAGGACTACAAAGAAGTTTTATCTAAGGTAGAGGAGCTTCCCGACTCCGAGAAAAAATTTTACGCCATGGCCGACGTTTTGAAGCTGGGCTACTGGTATCTGTCCGACGGCAAAACCGACGAGATGCGACAAAGGCTCAAGGAGGCGGCTACCAAGGGAAACAACAAAGAGGTGCTGGCCATGTGCATCGGCTTTGACACCGACAAGTATTCGGGCAAGGAGAAGGTGGAGTACGTGTACAACACCGTCATCCCCGAGCTGGAGAAGTACGGCGCCACCGAGGGCGTAGCCTACCAGCACTACTGGCTGGGCTTCGACTACTACAACGCCAAGGACTATGACAGCGCCCGCAAGGAATTTGGGTTGGCTATGGAGACGGGTGCGGAGAATCCTCTGTATACCGCCCTGGCCAAGTCCTCTTTGGGGGTCATGGACGGGCTGGGAGACGCCCTCCGCGACAACACCCCCTTCCAGATGAGCACCACCGCCGAGGAGCTGGTGATAGAGGGGGACAAGCTCTACTACAGCCAGCAGCCCGGCTTCAGCCGGGGAACGCTGGATCTGCCCGGCTATGTCTACAACGTCTACGCCCCTCTGTACTACGCCTCCCGCACGGATCACCTGATCTTCGACGAGGCCATGAAGGCAGGGGACACGGTCACCGACAGCGAGGGCAAGATCACCCTGACCTGCGTGTCCAGGGACGCCACCGTGCTCACTCCCTGCGGAGAGTTCCGCGGCTGCGTGGAGATGCACATCCATAATTCCCCCGACAGAAAGTATTTACCCGCCCCCATCTTCGTGGCGTGGTACAAGCGCAACATCGGTCTAGTGGCCTTTGGCTGGAAGCAGGCCGAGGGGGAGGTGTTCGGTAAGACTCTGCTGAAGTCCTACACCCTGGCGGGCGGTCTGGGGATCATCCCTCTGTGCGCGGGGAACGTATGGGAGTACACCACCGAGGGGGTGGAGTTCGAGCAGGTCAACCGCGTGGAGGTCACGGCGGTGGTAGGGGACAAGGCCTACCTGTCCTACTGCTTCTATATCAAGGGCGACCCCTTCAACGAGCAGTCCTGGGCGGACAATATGCTCTATGCCCGCTACAACTACATCGAGGGCGACGTGCCGGTGGACGTGTCCGCCTACCATGATCGCGCCGAGGCTCTGGCGGTGACCCCGTGGGAAAAGCTCATGGTCAAGGTCTCCAAGAGCGTCATGGGGCGCATCTACCACGGCGATCCCGACGCCGACGCGGCCTATCCCCGGAAGGGATGCTGGAACTTCTTCGTCCAAGCCGCCATCAAGGAGGAGGGGAGCCGCGTCACCTTCCACGATGACCGCCGGTACTCCTTCGAGGGCAAGGATATGAGGGACGGACGGGCCCAGCCTCTGCTCCACAACTTCGTCTACGAGATCCTACAGAATAACCTCGGCGCGATCCGGGATGACGCGTGGCTGACCTATGCGGATACGGAGAAAGAATTTGAGCATCACCGTACCGCTACGGGAAACGACGGAGAAGAGTTCATCGGCTACGCCAAGGTTAAGCGCGGCGTGACCGTGGAGACCACTCTCGGCACCTTTGAAAACTGCCTCCACCTCCGCGTCCGCACCAACCACAAGGACGGCCCCGGCTGGGCGTATATGTCCTCGGACAAGGACTACTACTTCGCCCCCGGCATCGGTCTTGTCCGCATCGTGACCTATATCACCTCCTACGAGGACTTCCGCGTCTATGACCTCACCGCCTACGAGGGCGAGGGCGAGGGCTATATGCCCATCCGCGAGGGCATGGAGCGCCACTACACCTACGTAAACGGCACCCCCGACGTCCACGGCGGGGTGAGCTACTACTACATCCGCAACAACGACGGCGAGCCGGTCCTGCTGGCAGATCAGGTGGGTATGGTGGATCGGTGATATTGGGCCGGAAGGTTACAGCCGATTATTCGAATTTGGGTTTGTCGGTGAGTTGGGTTTCCGCGTTGAAAGCCTT
>JAGBAS010000014.1 GCA_017938885.1 Clostridia bacterium | reverse complement strand
GGAGCTCGTGGACGAGGAGATCTCCATCGGGGATTACGTGCTGACGGGGGGAGAGATCCCCGCCTGTATCCTGGTGGACTGCGTCACTCGTCTGACCGAAGGCGTCCTGGCCGCTCCCGAGTGCTACGAGAACGAGAGCATCTCCTCGGGGCTTCTGGAATACCCTCAGTATACAAGACCCGTAGATTACCACGGCATGAAGGTGCCTCCCGTTCTTCTGTCGGGAGACCATAAAAAGATTGACGAGTGGCGGAAGGAGGCGGCTCTGGAGCTGACCCGTGCGCAACGTCCCGATCTTCTGCCTTCAGAGGCAGAGGAGCCGTCTGCAAAGACCTGACGCTCACCCGAGTATACCCGAATGACCTATGAAAGGAGGGAGATCATGGCAAAAGCGAAACGAAAGGGCATTCTGTGGCCGTGGCTGGATCGCGGTACGGCAAAGCTCTACGCTCTGTTGGGGAGCTCATGGCTGGGCCGTATCATGACGGGATACCGCAAAGCCGACGGAGCCTTCGCCAAGAGCCGCCGCTATACGGGCCGCCATCGCTGTACCCCCATGTCCCCTGCCCGGCTGGGTCTTTTATCGTCGGTTGAGTCCTCTCTCCTATTCAAGGGGGTGCGCGCTCTGTCGCACGCGCTGTTCTGCCTGCCTATAGCTGTATACGGCCTGCTTCTGCTCAGCTTTGGGCTGTGCGGAGTTGCGTTCTATTTCATTCTGCCGCATCTTCGGAGTGTGCCTCTTCCCGTTCCGGATATGGAGCACGCCGTCCTTTCGGGGCTTGTGGCGGTGCTGTCCCTCCCGTTGCTCTTTACCAAAAAATCACTGGCCGAGACCCTGGGGGCAGGAAAGCTGTCCCATGCCCTCTTTGCCTCCTTTCTCGGTATCCCCGAGGATCGTCTGGCACCCCAAAAGCAACGGATGCCCGTTGCGTTGCCCTACGTGACGGTGCTCCTGTCTCTGCCCATGGCCGTTGGCGCGCTGTATACCCATCCGCTGATCCTTCCGATACTCCTGCTTGTATGCGGTCTTCTGGGCCTGATCTTCACCTATCCCGAGGCCGGTGTGGTGCTGTCAACCGTCCTTCTTCCGGCTATATGGCTGTATCGGGACCTGCTCCTTTTGCTGTGTACTGTGATCCTTCTCACCTGGATGAGCTACGGTGTCAAGCTCTTGTTCATGCACCGCACCATCCGCTTCGGGCTTCTGGATACCGTGCTCCTCCTGTTCGGCCTGCTGATTCTGGCTTCGGGCTTTACGGGGGCAGCCGTGACAGCCGAGAGCCGTATGACCGCCCTGATCCTGTTTATTTGCCTGTCGGACTATTTTCTGATCGTCAATTTGATGACTACCCGTGCCTACATCCGCCGTTGTCTGGTGGGGGTTGGAATCTCGGTGGTCGTGGTGACGGCACTCGCATATCTGCGTCTGATTCCCGTGGAAGAGCTGGGCTGGCTGGAGGGCTCTCGCGCGGGAGATGCCCTCGTGACCGGTGTGAGCCGCGGGATCGAGCAGCTGAGCGGCCTGTGGCAGGAGCATTCCGAGTTCTATCTGGTGCTGGTTTTCCCCTGGCTGTACGCCTTTCTCTGCCATACCAAGCGGCTTTTCCGCCGCGTATTGGCTTTGGCCTTCTTGGGGCTGGATCTCTGCCTGGTTCTGATGTCCGATTCGGTCAGTGCCCTGTTCTGTATTCTGGCGGTGACGGTGCTGTTCTTGCTCCTGCTGGATCATAGAGGACTGACCCTGGGAGCCGTATTGCTCCCCGCCGCCGCGTGCGGTGCTTGGTGGCTCACCTATCTTTACCCCATCTCGGAGGCAGTACAGACCACCCTCTCACGGAGCCGCCATTTCAAGGAGTTGCTGGCGGACAGTCTGTGGCGGATGACCCTGGACCATCCCGGCGGCATCGGTATGGGCGAGGCTGCCTTCCGCGCGGTCTATCCCGCCTACGCGGCCCCCGACCTGGGAGCCGTGACCGACAGCGGCAGTCTGTACTTTGAGGCTCTTCTGAGCTTTGGATGGGGAGGCACGTTACTGTTGGCCGTTCTGCTGTTCCTGTTTTTCCAAAAGTGCCTGACCGGTCTGCGGCACGCCACCGAGTTCAAGGATCGGGCATTGATCCTGGGCGGGATCACGGGCATGGTCGGTGCTCTGATCTTCGGAACTGTGCGGAGCTTTTTGACGTCTCCGCGCGTATTTTTCAATCTGATTCTGGTCATTGCCATTTCAGGTGCCTACGTCAATATCCTGTTCGATGAGAGCGACGTGCTGGCCGCGAGCCGTGTGAACACGCCCGAGGGAGTCGATTACCAGACCCGGAGCAACGGATAGTCCGTCGGTACCCTTCGTGACGGCACGCAGGGACAGACAGCGGAGACTCGTATGCTTGCCGTATGACCGAATCCAACGAATTTTACCATGGAAGGGAGTTATCAGATGGCTTCTCTGGAACCGAAAAAGCAGGAGGGAAAGGCCTCCAGTCTGACTGACGTTACTGCCTCTCCCCGCCCTCAACGGGCTGAAGCGGAGGGAAGAAAGCTCTCCGGAGGAGAGCGGGGTACGCGCAGGAGCCGTATCGACGGGCGCGCACTTTTGATCGATCTGATCCTGCTTGTGATCGTGGTCGGACTTGTGATCGGGGGCGTTTTCGCGTATCGCGCGATTCGCGAGCTGTATGCGCCGACCTGGGAGACCCGTGATGTGGTTTTCTGCGTCGAGATGATCGGCCTGGATCCCGCCATGGTCAAATACGGCCAGGATAGCCGTCCCACCATGACGGATCGCCCGCTTTGGAGCTCCGACCGCACGGACGCAGACTGTCTGGGTACCGTGACCGACGTCCGCACGGTGCTCGTATCCGGTGAGGATGGGAATAATACCCTGAATCTGTACCTGACGGTGGAGGCTACTGCCCATTACCGCGAGGGGAAGGGCTACCGTATGGGCATGACCATGCTCCTGGCCGGCATGGAGGGGGTCTTCCGCGCAGACGGTCTGATCGCCGAGGGAACCGTGATCTCCATGCACGAAAAGAGCGACGAAGCCGTCGGAGAGACCGAGGCGGGGACGGTGTTCGCAACCCCCGACGGTCTCCAACCCGATATCTCGGGATAAGGAGGGAGCTATGAAAAAATTGAATACCGCAAAGCAAAAGCTCCGTTGGTCTGCGGTGGATACCGTGATCCTTCTGCTTGTGCTGGTGGCCGTGGCCGGCCTTGTTTACCGTGTGGTCTACGCCGCACGCAGGGAAGGGGATGCCACGTCCGCCATGTACCGTGTTTACTTTGAGGTACAGGAGACTCACGAGGAGGTTTTAGCCGAGGTGCGCGGCTTCGACGCCGTCTACCTGTACGAAAACGACGTCCGTCTGGGCTATATCGGTGTTTACCGGGATACGGCCACGGGGGAGTATACCGTCGCGCTGACCCCCTCCGCGTCCACGGACAGCACGGGGGATCATCGTGTCACGGGATCGGGCTGTATGATCTGCACGAACGCAACGCTTCGGGAGGACGGCGGTCTCCACGTGGGGGACAGCGGCAGGATCCTGGTTCCCGGCAGCGTGTTGGAGGTGCGCACCGATCGGGCCCTTCTGACCGTCCGTATCACCTCCATTCGGGAGCATTCTTGAGTTTTTCACGGCCACTTGTATAAAATGATAAAAAAAAGCCTTTGGGATTATGAAAAATCCTAAATATTGACACTTGATTTCTTACGCGATTTTTGGTATACTACAGGTGTAGAATCGTCGTATTGCGCGACGGCCTCCGACCCTATGCCGGTCTCATGGTGCCGTCCCTCTACTCGTCGGCACCCGACGCGGGCCGCGTCTATATTTTGAACAGGAGAATGAGTCATGAAAAGTCGCGAAGTTGTCATTACCAATGCCAGCGGTCTGCACGCAAGACCTGCTACCTTCTTTATTCAGAAAGCCAACTGCTACAAGTGCACCCTGTGGGTGGAGAAGGATGACCGAAAGGTTAACGCCAAGAGCCTTCTGGGCGTGCTCTCTCTGGGTATCGCCAAGGGTATGACCGTCACCCTCATCGCGGACGGCCAGGACGAGGATGCCGCTCTGGACGGCCTCACCGCCCTCATCAACTCGGGCTTTGCCGAGTGATCGAAGCCCGGGCAACGAACATAGTCTTGAACAGAACGGCGCGAGCAAGCTACCCGAGCGGGTACAGAGCCCGCGCCGTTTGTCGATCTTACATCCGGGCGATTGCAAAATGTTCACCCAAATTTGAAGCATTTTGCAAGCGGCTATCGATCTTACATCGGAAAGGAGAACGGAATGCCCATCCCTGCATTTTATCTCAACTTCAACGCCGAATCCTGCACACCCTACCACAATGACGACGTAGCCAATGACCGTGCCGAGCTTATTTCGGGCGATGGACACCGTGGCGAAACGGTCTGGAAGCTGAACGGCCATAACGCCACCGTCACCGAGTCCCGCGAGACCTTCGACGGCATCGGCGTGACCCGCCTCACCACCACCCTCCGCAACGACGGGGCAGAGTCCCTGCTGGTGGATTGCCAGTCCTCCGCCTTTGTCACGGGCATCGGCGCCGAGGGCCGCCGCTGGTACGAGGACCGCTTTATCATCCACTACTGTCACTCGGTCTGGCAGGGCGAGGGTCAATGGCGCAAAGCCACCGCCGAGGAGCTGGGCCTCTACCCCACCTACAACCACGGCCACCAGACCGCCTTCCGCCTCTACTCTCAGGGAAGCTGGACCACCTCTCGCCACTATCCCCTCATCTTCATTGAGGACACCGAGACGGGGGAGACCCACTATTTCGAGATTCTGACGGGAAGCAACTGGTACATCGAGGTCAGCGCCAAGGGCTACAGGGAGAACTCCGCTCTCTGTGTCCTGCTCACCGCCGCCTTTGAGAAGAACGGCGGCTGGTACAAGGAGCTGAAGCCCGGTGAGACCTACACCGCCCCGCCTGCCCTGTACGGCTGTGTCAAGGGCGGCTTCGAGGAGGCCGTGGCCGAAATAACCGCCTACAAGCGCGCCACCTACCATACCGATTTCCCCACGGGTCACGTCCCCGTGTGCTTCAACGACTACATGAACTGCCTCTGGGCTCAGCCCTCCCTCGACCGTCTCATGCCCCTCATCGAGGCCGCTCATGAGGCGGGCTGTGAGGTCTTCTGCATCGACGCGGGCTGGTTCGGAAAAAGGGGCGAATGGTACAAGCACAACGGCGACTGGCAGCCCTGCGACGAGCTATTCGGCGAGGGAGGACTCCAAGGAATTCTGGCCGAGATCAAGAAACGTGGGATGCTTCCCGGTGTCTGGCTGGAGATCGAGACGGCGGACGCAGCCTCGGATTTCGCGCAGGCTCACCCCGAAGCCCTGCTGACCCGCCACGGCCACCCCATCGGCAAAGGCCAGTGCTTCGTGGACTTCCGTCAGCCTGTGGTGCGCGACCACCTTATGCAGGTCTTCGATCACCTCTACGGTATGGGCGTCCGCTTCATCAAGAATGACTATAACCACTCCACGGGCATCGGTATCGACCCCCTGAACGGGGAGGATGCGTCCATGGCCGAGGCTCTGCGGGGACACACCGAGGCATTCTACCGCTTCATAGACGAGGTTATTTCTACCCACCCCGGTCTTATGATCGAGAACTGCGGCTCGGGTGCCATGCGGTGCGACCACAGCACCCTGTCCCACTTCCACATCCAGTCCACCAGCGACCAGGAGTACTACGACCGCTATCCTTCCATCCTCCAGGGTATGCTGGCGGTCATGCCCCCCGAGCGGGCGGGCGTCTGGGCCTACCCCTACCCCGTGGACTTCCACCAAATGGGGGAGCAGGGGGACGTGTTCCCCTTGACGGGCGAGAGCGTCAAGAACACCGTTGCCTCCTGCGCTGACGGATGGCAGACCGCCTACAACATGGTCAGCGGCATGATGGGGGCTATGTACCTGTCGGGGCGTATCTGCTACGCCGACGAGCTCAACAAGAAGCTCATTTCCGACGCTATTTCCATCTATAAGGAGAACCGCGCTACCCTCGCGGGGGCGATTCCCGTCTATCCCACGGGCCTCTCCCGCATGAGCGATGGCGGCCATACCTCCCTGGGACTGCTGAACGAGAAAGAAGGGAAGCTTTTGCTGGCGGTCTGGCAGACCCGCACCGAGGAGACCCAAGCCACCATTGACCTTACCCCCTATATCACCGACAACGCCGCCATTATCCGTACCTACCCCGATCTCGCGGGCTTCGGCTGCTCTCTGAACGACGGTTGCCTGACCGCCGCCTTCCCCGTCGGCAACCGCGCCGCCTATATCGAGATCACCCTCTGACCGAAAGGAGCGATTCATGGCAAAACCAAGAAGAAAACAGCCGAAGACCCTCGTAGGGGTCATGCTCACCCTCCTCATTACGGCGCTGGCCGCTCTTGGGGTGATCTTTGTCCCCGATATGCTGGGAAATCATACTTCCGCCCCCGTCAGCGGCGGTGAGGTGCAGTTCCACTTCATCGACGTGGGCCAGGGCGATGCCGCTCTCATCCGCACCGAAAAGGGGGATATCCTCATCGACGCGGGCACCAACTCCTCCGAGGACGAGCTGAAGGCCTACCTGGACAGCCTGGGTGTCACCGACATCGAGTACGCCGTCTTCACCCATCCCCACGAGGATCACATCGGCGGTGCGGATATGGTGCTGAATACCTACAACGTCAAATGTGTGGTTCTGCCCGACGCCACCGCTACCTCCAAGACCTTCGAGCGTATGATGGATGCCATCGAGGCGGAAAAATGCGACGTTATGGAAGCCGTTCCCGATAAGACCTTCAAGGTGGGCGAGCTGACCTGTACCATTCTCGCACCCATCAGCACCTCCTATACCGAGACCAACAATTACAGCGTGGTCATCCGCGCCGACTATGGGGATACCTCCGTCCTGTTCACGGGGGATGCCGAGGTGGATTCCGAGGCCGAGATGCTGAACCGCTACCAATTCAAGGGTACGCTGGACTGCGATATTCTCAAGGCTGGCCACCACGGCTCGGATACCTCGTCGAGCCAAGCCTTCCTGGACGCTGTCACCCCCGTTCATGCCGTCATATCGGTGGGTGAGGGCAATACCTACGACCATCCCAAGCAGGAGATCCTGGCTCGCTACGAGGCTATGAAGCTGGAGATCCACCGCACCGATAAGGAGGGAAGCATCGTGTTCACCTCTACGGGCGGGGAGCCGAGCAAACAGTAATCCATCATAAGAGAAAAACCGCAAAGGGTATTGACAAATCCTACCCTTTGCGGTATAATTTTCGATGAGGACTTACCATCCCCGGGGACGGCACCCATCACAAAAAACGGGCAAAACGGAACAAAAGGATCGGCATACCTTGCCGGCGAAAAAACTGAACGGGGGGAGACACCCATTGCAAAAATACGGAATACTTGAGACCGAAGCATCCACATCCCCAAAGCGAGTGCGGGTTCTGGATGAAGCCGGCAACGAGTATGAAGCGACCTACACCAAACGGGCCCGAGGGCTCGTGAAACACGGCAGGGCACGCTTCGCAGACGAAAGCCAAACCGTCATCATTCTGGCGTGTCTGCCAAATCAAACTATGATTTTGGAGGATCATACCATGAACGAACAGATCAACAATACCGAGAATACCGAAACGACCGCAACCGAAACTGCCGCAGAGAAGTATACCTATGAGTACGCTCTGAAGCAGATCGAGCTGCTTACCAGCCAGGTAGACCACATCCACCTCGCCATCTCCGAGCTGGGACATCTTGAAAACGAGGGTACCCCCTGCGGAGGCTCCGCGAAATCGGTAGCCGAAGGCATTGCCGACGTAGTGAGATGCCGCGAGACCACCGCCCAGAAGCTTATCGACTTCTACGCCAAGATGTACGAGGATCTCAAGCCCCGCAGCCAAGCGCAGGCCGCCAGCCGCGTGGAGTTTATGGAGTGGGTTCGAAGCTGTATTGCCGCTTCGGAGCCGGGTATGGTGCTTCCTGATTTCGAGAAGCTGTGGAAAATCTTTAACTGATCTGCCACCCCCGCCGCAAGGCGGGGGCTTTTTGTGCGGCGGAGCGGTATCCGCGCGCTCCGGCTCCGAGAACAGTGGTATCAGCAATCTCTGTAATATCAGCGATATTCTGCCATATCGCGGTGAAATCCCAAGGCGGGCAACATGGCAGAAACCACGAATTTTTTTGTGGAATTTATGCAATCCCCTTTACATCGGGGGAAATTTGTGGTATAATAGTTCCAAAGAAGACGAAGGTTTCCCCTTCGTCCCGAAAGGAGTTTCACCATGGCAAGCAAGATCAAGGACGAAAAGCTGGATTTTCTGTTTGAAGCCATCCTGACGCTCGAGACTGTTGAGGATTGCTACAGCTTTTTTGAGGACCTGTGTACCGTTTCCGAGCTACAGGAGATGTCCCGCCGTATGCAGGCCGCCCGTATGCTGCGGGCCAACGCCGTCTACGCTGACATCGCCGCCCAGACGGGGCTCAGCACCGCCACCATTAGCCGTGTCAACCGTTGCCTGAAGTACGGCAGCGACGGCTACAACAAGGCCCTGGACAGCCTGGAGGCCAACCGCCACCCCGGGGTGACCGACCGCCGCCGCTCCTGATCCCCTTTCCCTGCTTACCATTTTTCGAGGACACCTATGTACGACGGATACCGCGCCATCGCCTCTGCCTACGACCGATTCAACGCCGACGTGGACTACGAGCGGTGGAGTGACTTTATCGAGGCCTGCTTCGGTAAGTTTCTCCCCGCGAGGCCCGAGATCGTCTTGGATCTGGCCTGCGGCACGGGGCGCATGACCTTCCCGCTGGCCGACCGCGGGTACGATATGATCGGCATCGACGGCAGCGCCGAAATGCTTTCCGAGGCAAGTGACAAGAACAACGACCGCACCGACCGCCTGTTTGAGGAGGCCTGTGAGAAGTTGGGGCTTGACCCGGACGGATTCGATACGGATGCCGCCATGGAAGAACTTGCAAAGCACCCCGCTCCCCTTTTCCTGCAACAGGATATGCGGGACTTCGAGCTGTACGGCACCGTGGACGCCACGGTGTGCTGTCTCGACAGTCTGAACTATCTCTGCGGTGACGGGGATCTTTTGGCGTGCCTGAGGTGTATCCACCTCTACCTTGCCCCCGGGGGGCTTCTGGTCTTTGACGTCAACAGCCCCTACAAGTTTGCCCACACCTACGGAAACAATGCGTATATCCTGGAGGATGAGGACGGGGACGGCCGCGCGGTCTTCTGCGGCTGGCAGAATGAATACGATCCCGAGAGCCGGCTGTGCCGGTTCTACCTGTCCCTCTTTGCCGAGGGGGAGGACGGTACCTATACCCGCTCCGACGAGGAGCAGACCGAGCGGTGCTTTGACGAGGCGGAGCTGACTGCCGCCCTGGACGAGGCGGGGTTCGATCTTTGCGGGATGTATGCTGACTTTGATTTCTCGCCTGTGACCGAGACCACCGAGAGATGGTATGTGGTGGCGAGGACGAGGAAGCGGGGGGATTGGTATCTCTGCGCGGATGTGCGGTAATGCCGCGCATACCCTTACAGAGGAGACTCCTATGAAGAGAATTTGGATCATCTGTCTCTGCCTGCTCACCATTTTCTGCGTTGTGGGCTGTGAGGGCATGGGCAACCGCGCTACCCTTATGGGTACGGTAACCGAGATCTACGATGCTTACCTTTTGGTGGAGACCGAGATCGGTCCTTGCGTAGTATCCTTTCCCGACGGGGTGACCCGAGAGGATCTGGGGCTTGCTGCGGGGGACACCGTGGAGATCGTGTATAGCGGGGAGATCGCCGAGAGCTATCCCATGCAGATCCATCACGTCTACGCCATCAAACGGGTGGAGACAACTCGATCTTGACATTCGCCACAAAGGAAAACGCCATGATTTTTTTAAACAACTCACCATCTCCCGTGATCCTCCGCATGGACGGTCGTTCATACGACATCGCGGTGGGGCAGACCCTTGAATTTCCCTGCGATGGGATCGCGGATTTCACCCTTTCCCATACGCATCCCAGCGAAGCTATGTCCGAGCAGGCGATCGCCGGAGAGCTCTCCTCTCCCTCGGTTTTGGCAGAAGCACTTTCGGCCATGCAAAAGCCCTACTTCCGCTTAGCACTGGATACTCGATACCGCTTTGAGGTCACCCCCGACACGGTCTTTACCATTGAACGCCACAGGGCCTATCCCCAACCCGGGCTGGTCTACTCCCGCCTCTTTCCCAAAGCACAGGGAGCAACCCTGCATTTCATGGAGCATGGATTTGCTGAAAAAGAAGAATATACCCAAACATTCAAGTCCGCGTCCCGTAGCGCTTCCATCGGAGAGCGGGTCAGCCGCATCCTTCTCCTGATCTTTGCGTCGATATTTACCCTGCTTTTGGTTTTAGCGGCGATCTGGACAGGACTTGTGGGGTTCTGTCTCGTCCTTGTCTTTGCAGTGCTGATCTGCGGTGGTTGCGGTCTCATTTTCGCTATGTGTACGGCAACGCGAAAATTACGTGATCGGCTGTTCTTGGCAGATTTTGAAAGCGAGACCATCGCCGCGAATTTCCGAAAAGCCATGCAGAAAAACGCCATTGATATCAATTAAGCAATCCGATAAAAACATACTATAGAAAGCGAAACACCATGAGCAAGAACACCATTCTCCGCGCCATGACCCAGGACGGCAGCGCGCGGGTACACGTCATTCGTTCCACCGATATGGTCAACCGGGCCATTCAGTACCACAAGCCCTCCCCCACCGCCACGGCGGCTCTGGGCCGAGTCCTCACCGTCACCTCCATGATGGGGTGTATGCTGGGCGAGGAGACCGATTCCATCACCGTGTCCTTCGAGGGCGACGGCCCCGCAGGCAGAATTCTGGCCGTCAGCGACTGGATCGGCAACGTCCGGGGCTACATCCAGAATCCTACTGCCGATCTGCCCCTGAAGTCCAATGGCAAGCTGGACGTGGGCGGTCTGGTGGGGAGCGGTGTCATCAATGTGGTCAAGGACTTGGGCGGTGAGATCCCCGAGAGCGGCTCGGTTTCCTTGACCAGCGGCGAGATCGCCGAGGACATCACCACCTACTACGCCGAGAGCGAGCAGGTCCCCACCCTCTGCGCCTTAGGCGTGCTGGTGGACACCGATCACTCCTGCCGTGCCGCCGGCGGTATTCTGGTTCAGCTTCTGCCCTTTGCCGACGAGGAGACCATCGATCTTTTAGAGCGCAACGCCGCCGATCTGGCGCATCTGTCCTCCATGATCGACAAGGGCATGGACAACAGGGCCATCATGGACGTGGCTCTGCGGGATATTCCCTACGACATCTTCGACGAGCTGGAGGTGGACTACAAGTGCAACTGCTCTAAGGGTAAGATGGATGCCGTTATGCAATCGCTGGGCAGAAAGCAGGTGAGCGACCTGCTGGCTGAGCAGGTGGCTGAGGGCAAGCCTGAAGAGCTGGAAATTGTCTGCCGCTTCTGCAATACCCGGTATACCTATACCAAGGACGAGCTGGATGGGATGGATTTTGCAAAGGCGTAAATTTCAACGGGCTTTCCGCTTTTGTAGGGACTGCCTGCGTCCGCTGTGAAAGGAGCCGCCATGGCCACGAGAGAAGAAATGCGCCAAGCCCTTTTGGATAAGGCCAACTCCTTGCCCCTGACCCCCGGTGTCTACATTATGAAGGACAGAGAGGGGCGGGTCATATACGTGGGCAAGTCCCGCAAGCTCAAGAACCGCGTTTCCCAGTATTTCCAGAACAGCGAGAAGAATATCAAGACCGCCCGCATGGTGGCCTCGGTCGCAGATTTCGAGTATTTCCTCTGCGACACCGAGATCGAGGCCCTGACTCTGGAAAACACCCTCATCAAGCAGTACAGTCCCAAGTACAATATCCGCCTCAAGGATGCCAAGTCCTACCCCTATATCAAGATCACCGACGAGGCCTATCCCCGCCTCGTTATGACCCGCAAGCGAGAAAAGGATAAGGCCAAGTATTTCGGCCCCTATTCGGGGGTCTCCACCGTCTTTTCGGTATTGGATACCCTACGGACGGTGCTCTCCCTCCCCACCTGCAACCGTCGGTTTCCCCGTGACATTGGTAAGGAACGCCCCTGTCTGTACTACCAGATGGGGCGTTGTTGCGGTCCTTGTACGGGAAAGGTCAGCGAGGAAGAGTACGCCGCGACCATATCCATGGCCGCCGATATTTTGCGGGGCAACACAGGAGAGGTCAAGCGCAGATTGACCGAGAAAATGTTCGACCACGCCGAAGCCGAACGATTTGAAGCCGCCGCCCGCTGTCGGGATACGCTGAACGCCCTGGAGCGTCTGCGTCAGAAGCAGACCGTGGTAGCCGCCCCCGATACCGAGCAGGACGTTATAGGCTTTTTCTCCGATGAGGTGGCCGCCTGTATGTCGGTATTCTACATTCGCGGCGGTGCCGTTGTGGATAAGGAGGAATTCCTGGCGGGGGGCGAGCGGATCCTGGATGAGGAGACCCTGGGGGCCTTCATCTGCGAGCATTACCGCGTCCGCGAATTCATCCCCAAGCAGATCCTTCTGTCTTTTCCCCTGGAGGCCAAGGAGATG
>JAGBAS010000002.1 GCA_017938885.1 Clostridia bacterium | reverse complement strand
TGGATAATTCATTCTTTTTGAAAGTTCTTGGGATTCTTAAACCCTTCTTTCAAGAAGGGTTTAAGCCGCCGGAGGCCGTTCTCCTCGCTCTCCGACAAACTGCAATTTGAACTCCTATGTACTAAATCCGTCCTCTTTCGCTCAGCTTCTTCCACATGGTCACCGTGGTTCCCTTCCCCACCTTGGAGGCGACCTTCAGGGCGTCGGTGAAGCTCTCCATGACGGTAAAGCCCATGCCGCTCCGCTCACCTGCGGCATCGGTGGTGTAAAGGGGCTGGCGGGCTTTCCCCACGTCAGGGATGCCGCAGCCCTTGTCCTTGATCTCGATCTTGACGGTGCGGCCCGACAGAATGGAGACAGTAATAGCAATGCTCCCCGTATCGGGGGTATCGCGGTAGCCGTGGACGATGGCGTTGGTGACCGCCTCGGAGACGGCGCACTTGATGTCGGCGATCTCGGTGACTCCGGGGTCCAGCTGGGCGATAAAAGCCGCCACCGCCGCCCGCGCCATGCCCTCGTTGACCGACAGAGCGGGAAGCTTGATCTGGATGCGGTTCAGCACCTCCCCCGAAAATTGGGTGGTTCGACGGGTGCGGCTCATGCGTTCTTCTCCTTTCTCGGGTCGGTCTCGTAGACCAAGCCGTTTTTCTTGCGTTTGCGCGGTGTACGGGGGCTTGTCCCCGTGGCAGGCGGAGCCGCACTCACGCGCTGACGGGCGGGCTTTCTCAGGGTGATGCTCGGCGAGGAGTGACCACCGGATGAGGCTTCCCCTCGGGCGGTCGGTTCCTCCCCTTGGGGGTAGGCGATCTTGACCAGCCGCTCCATGCCCGCCAGGGTGAGGATGGCGCGGGTCTCGGGGGAGGGGTTCCAGACCGTCATATCCCCGCCCAGCTCCTTCATGACCGAATACCGCCCCATGATGAGCCCCAGCCCCGAGGAGTCCATGAAGCCCACGGCGGAGAGGTCGAGGATGAGGGTTTTGGGGTGTTTTTCAAAGAGGGTGGCGTCGATGCCCTGACGGATGGCGGCGGCGGTGTGGTGGTCGATCTCCCCGCGAATGCGGATGGAGAGGATGCTCCCCGCGGTGTCGCAGACGAATTCGGCGCGCTCACGGGGGAGGAGGTCTTGTTTTTGGGGCATGGCTTGTCCTTTCTTGTAAATTGGGGGTAGCGCGTTCCGATCTGTAGGGGAGGGGTCTCCCCTCCCACCTCATTCCCGCGGAGCCTGATGTATTCAGACTTTACAGATTTGCGGGAGGCGAAACGCCTCCCCTACGGAGAAATGAAGCAGACCGACAAACGGCAATTTGCACCCCTCTCATGTTCTTTCTGCCCCCAGTATAACACACCCCCCGCGCAAAGTTTGTCGCTTCGCGCGGGGGATTCATAATTTTTATACTTTAATTAAACCACTAAACAATATTCTTTCTGCTCAACAACTCTGCGTTTCTACAAAATTTATCGCCTACCCCATTTTTCAAACGCATAATCAAGTGCATCATCAAGAATTACTATTTCAATGCACTTAATACCACCACTTACGTGCCCATGCGTTCCATCATACGCTCCACAGCTCATTAGAGATCCATATGCGTATGCATAAACTTTATCGGCTATACAATTAATCGCTTTTAATTGCCCGTAACAGTAAATATTCCCATTAATAGTTACATTGTTCAGTATCATTACACCTGTAGATGTGATATATACATCCGTATCAATAGTTCTATTGTTAATCGTTTGTGTGTCACAAATAATCAGCACATCCTCAGAAGGTTCTATAGATGGTTCTGTTTCAGCTGGTTCGGTCGCAATCGGTTCAGTAACCAGCGGTTCCATCGATGAATTATCCGTTGTAAGAAATTCTGTGTCAACAGGTTCTATTGTCTCTTCCGCGTTTCCAGAAAAATATATCAATCCATCCGAGCAAACAACTTTGGTAGTTGGAACGCATTCGTTCCAAAAGCCCTCAAACGAAAGGCACAACCAGTCGTCTTTTGTTCCACGATACACAATACTGTTCAGGTTCGCACATTCATGAAACAAAGCACCACTTATTGTAGTTATTCCCGTTCCTATTGTCACTGATTCAAGATATGTACAACTCTGAAAAGCCCCATATCCTATCATCTGAACACTATTTGGAATATCTACGGTCGTAAGTGCAGTTGCACAAAATGCCCCATCACCTATTTGTTGTACGCCAAAATGTATGGTAGCATGGGTCAATTTTGAGCAGCCTTCGAAAGCAGATTCATTGATGTTAATAACGTTACTAGGAATATATATGCTCGATAAACTTGTGCAACAACGAAATGCACCTTTATCAATAGTAGTAACACCATTCCCTATATACACATTTTCCAAATTATCGCATTGTTCAAATGCGCATTCACCAATATAGGATACGGTATTTGATATTGTAACACCCATAATTTTGGTATTGTATGCCAAAGCCCAACTCCCAATACCTATTACAGGATGTCCTTCGATTTCATCAGGAATTACGATATTTGGAGGTGCATCATCTGTTACTCCTATAACATAACACCCGTCATTTCTCTCTTCAAAAACAAAATATCCGCTGTCCGTTTGATTAAAAATATCAAGTTCTGGTGTAGTTTCGGATAAGTCATTCTCCGTAACAATATCTTCATCATGCACCTGATCTGAGGTTGTTGGATCTACCGTAGAAAGCGGTGAATCATTCTCCGTAATAGGCTCTATTTTATCTGTAGAGTTTACTTCTATTATCTCGTCACAAGCGATCAAAAACAATGATATCGACAAGGCAGCAAGAATCGCGTATATTTTTTTCATATTATTCCTTTTGTACACAGTTATCAGGAAAATTACTAACAGCCAGAATAGAGAAGCCCCCCGAAGGAGGCTTCCCGTAATGGATCAATTTACTGCTGTGCAGCCACGATCTTATCCTGAATGTTCTTGGGCACCACGTCGTAGCCGGTGACCTCATAGTCGAACCAGCCGCGGCCCTGGGACATAGCGCGGAGAGAGATGGGGTAGTCAGCCAGCTCGGACTTGGGAGCGGTGGCCTGGATGGTGGTGTAGCCCACCTTGCCCTCGTAGGGGTGCATACCCATGACGCTGCCGCGGCGCTTGTTCAGGTCGCCCATGACGTCGCCCACCAGGGCGTCGGGCACGGTGACGGTCAGATCGCCCACGGGCTCCAGAAGCACGGGAGCGGACAGCTCCAGGCACTTCTTGTAGGCCAGATTCGCGGCCATCTTGAAGGACATTTCATCCGAGTCAACGGCGTGGTAGCTACCGTCGTACAGCTCAGCCTTCAGCTGGACCAAGGGGAAGCCGGCGGCGCCCTTGGCCATGACGTCCTCCAGACCCTTCTGGACGTGAGGGATGAAGTTCTTGGGCACGGAGCCGCCAACGGTGGCGTCCACGAAGGTCAGACCCTCCTCCTCGCCGGGAGCGAAGCGGATCTTGACGTGACCGTACTGACCGGAACCGCCGTTCTGCTTCTTGTGCTTACCTTCCACGTCGCAGGGCTTGGTGATCTTCTCGCGGTAGGGGATCTTGGGATCGTCCAGCTTAACAGAAGTACCGAAGCGGGTCTTCAGCTTGGAGCAGAGGACAGCCAGGTGCATATCGCCGATACCGTAGATGCACATCTGCTTGGTCTCGGGGTTGTTCTCGTAACGGAGAGTCATATCCTCCTCCAGCATCTTGGCGATGGCCTGGGAGATCTTGGACTCGTCCTTGGCAGTCTCGGGGGTGATGCCCTTGCACATATAGGGGGTAGCGTACTTCACGGGCGCGTAGACGGTGTCGCCGGAAGCGCGGAGGGTGTCGTTGGTGTTGGTGTCGGAGAGCTTGGCGATCATACCCAGATCACCGCAGGCCAGCTCCTCAACCTCGACCTGATCCTTACCTCTCATGATGTAGATGTGAGCCATCTTCTCGGTGGCGCCGGTGCGGACGTTGCGGAGAGTCTGATCTCTCTTCAGCACGCCGGACATGACCTTGAAGAAGGACATCTTACCCACGAAGGGATCGGCGATGGTCTTGTAGACGAAGATGGCGGGATCGCCCTCCACGTCGATGGCCACGGGCTTGCCGCCCAGATCCTTCTCCACCTTGCGGGCGGTAGGACGGGGGAAGGAGCCTGCGATGGCGTCCAGCATAGCCACGACGCCCCACATATTGGTGGCGGAGCCGCAGTACACGGGAACGATGGTACCCTCGATGATACCGTTATGGAGGGCCTCAACGGCCTCCTCCTTGGTGAAGGACTCACCCTCGAAGTACTTCTCCATGAGATCGTCGGAGGTACCGGCCAGAGCCTCGTTCAGGGCGTCCTTGTAGTCGTGAGCGGTCTGCTCCCAGTTGATCTTCATGGGAACGCCGGTTCTCTTGCCCTTCTCGTCGTACTTGAAGGCCTGCATATCGATCAGGTCGATCATGGTGACGTCCTTACCCGTCTCCACGGGGATGAACACGGGGCAGATGGACACGCCGAAGGTAGCGTGGATCTGGTGGAACACGCGGGCGAACTTGGTCTCGGGATCGTCGCACTTATTGATAAAGAAAGCCTTGGGAATACCGGCGGTGCAGGCTGCGTCCCATGCCAGCTCGGTACCGACCTCAACGCCTGCCTTACCGTCCACGCAGATGACGGCGGCGTCTGCCACGCGGACAGCCTGCTTGACTTCACCCTGGAAATCCAGGAAGCCGGGGGTGTCCAGCACATTGATCTTAGTGTCCTTCCAGGTCATGAACGCGGGGGTAGCGGACAGAGTAAAGCCTCTTGCCTTCTCCTCTGCGTCGTAGTCGCAGACGGTGTTAGAGCCCGCGATGGAGCCCAGACGGTCAGTAGCGCCTGCGATGTACAGCATAGCCTCGGCCAGGGAGGTCTTACCCGAGCCGCCGTGGCCCAGAAGCGCCAGATTACGGAGTTGCTTGGTGTTGAAATCAGCCATTTTGATTCACCTTTGTCTCCCCGCCGCACCCCGAGCTCTCCCCGGGACGGGGGCAGACACCTTTCTTTTTAGGTGTAAAATTTTCGTTCAAATCATGTAGCGGTAACGCAAAAATCGCAAAAACACGGTACAATATCCGAACAACAAGAATATTATACTATATTTTTGCGATTATTTCAAGATGTGTTTTTGAACTTTTGTATGATGGAATGTAGAATTTCGGGGGCATCATTTGTGCAACAGTCACAAATCTGAAATCGGATGCTCCTTCGGAGCTGATTTACGGCACGACCTCCACCACATCCTCAAAGATCACGACACAGTCCCCGTAGGACAGGATCAGATCGTAGAGGCCGAGGGGGGTGTCGGGGGCGACGAGGATGGTGTATGGCAGGGACATGATGTATCCTGTCTGCACCGTCCACGTATCGTCCACTTGGTATATGAGATCGTGTTGGAGAGGAATTAGGGGGACGGCTCCGCTGAACCCCGACATGGTCAGCATGGCCTCGGGCATGAACGGATCATCGTCGGCGGTGACGGTAAAAGGATCCCCTCGGTTCTCCAGCTTGGCGATGAAGATGTAGGTCTCCCCCGAGGAACGGCTGACCGTGAGCTTCTTGCCCATATCGTGGTAGAGTCCGAAGCGCTCCGCCTCGGGGTTTTCCAAGATCTCAATAAAGTTCTCAGCCCGCCAGGTGTAGCCGTACAGCCCGTGGGTGACGACAAGATCGTACATACCGACGGGCGCATCCACCGAGACGAAATCGGGGGGAAGGTAGGAGCTGAGCATGGACTCCATCAGGATGATGGAGTAGCGATCGCCGCCCTGCTCAGCGCGGTATTCCAGTACGGCGCGGCACTGGTAGGTCATATCCTCGCCGTCAAGGGTCAGGAAGAAGGGATCCCAGCCGCCGGGGAGGTTGGCTCCCCGGATCAAAGGCTCGGCGGCGGGGTCGGGCTCAAAGACAAAGTCCTCGTAGGCGGGAATATCGGCGGGCAGGACCAGCGCGAGATTCTCAAAGGTCCACACAAAGCCTGTTTCCCCGTCAGCAATGCGGAGATCGTAGGAGCCGATGGGGGCATCGTGGGGAACGCGGGAGGAAAGAGCCAGCACAAAGCCGCCGTTCACATCCAACTCAACAGGCTTTTTGATGACGAAGGAGAAATCCTCCTGACGCAGAGACTCGGCGTAGATCAGTTCGGCGGTGAATTGGTCGGTGGGATAGTCCTTCTGGGTGGGGATATGGAAGGCGGTGATTTGGAATCTGTCTCCCAGGAATTGCCCGGGAGTCAGCGCGCCCGAGGGCATTTCCACCCGCACCGAAATATCCTCCTTGGACAGGGTGACAGTACCCGGCTCGGTCACCGTCACGAAGTCCTCGAAGATCCACTCCGGGCGTGCCTCTTCGCTGCCCGCATAGTTGCCGTACCAGGTCACGACCAGATCGTAGGAGCCGAGGAGAGCATCCGCCGGGACCGTAAAGTCGTGTACAGAGGAGAAGGTACTGGGCAGCATGAGACGGATGCTGCGTCCTTCGGCCGTGTCCTTGGGGTACA
This sequence comes from Clostridia bacterium, assembly GCA_017938885.1. Lineage (GTDB taxonomy): Bacteria > Bacillota > Clostridia > Oscillospirales > CAG-272 > CAMEON01. Next base: position 29,966 of record JAGBAS010000002.1, on the reverse strand, counting down.
GCGCGACCATGAAGTCTGAAAGCAGGGGGAGCCCCCTGATGTCGATCTTCTCCTGCCAGGCTTCCCCGCGGACGAGGAAGGGGTCTGTGACCGACACGGTCATGTTGTAGCCCTCATGGGACAGCTCTACGGTCTTGGCTTGGTTCGGTGCCGTTTCGGTCTCTTCCAACACGGCGCCCAAGTTGCCGTTCTGACTGCCGTCCCGCACGGGGTTCTTGTCGGTGAGCTTCAGCACGCCGTTTTGCAGGATATAGTACACCGCCACCGAATCCCCCGCCGTGCCGCTTTGGTCGCGACCGGTCAGCTTGAACTGAATGACGCCCCATCCCGTAGCCTTTTCGGTGCCCAGAAAGCGGAAGGTGAAGTCCTCCAGATAGGAGCAGCCCGTAACGCGGCCATTGTTCTTGTTGCCCCGATACAGCATCCCATAGTCGTCGCTGTCGAAATCGGACAGGGTACGAACATAGCGGTCGGTGACGGTGTTGCCCTCCTTGTCGGTGATCTCGAAGCCATAGGCCTCCACCGACAGGGTGGCATACTCATAGTCAGACGCTTGACCCAGACCCACCGAGAGGGTGAAGGGGGCTTTCACGGAAAAACGCTTTTGGGCAGGCATCTCGGCCGAGACGTAAAGGGGAGAGCTTTCCCCGCTGTTATGGGTACCGGGGAGACGAATGACAGCGGTGGGCCAGGAGGTCACGGTGTTGCGGGTCTCCCAGGCGGTAAGAGCAGGCCCCGTGAGGAACACCCCCGCCAGCACCACCAGGGCAAGGCAAGCGGCCAGGGCTACGCGGGTGCGCTTTCTCCGCTTGCGGTACAGGAGCAGGTTGAAGTCAGAGGCTTCCTCCACATACTTGGGATCGGCCTTATCCAGATATTTCAGTAAGTCTATGGCCTTCATACCGTGATGCCCTCCTTATCCAGATGCTTGCGGAATTTCTCCCGGGTACGGTGAAGAGTGACCTTCACCGCCGACTGGGTCATACCAAACTTATCCGCGATATCGGCGATACTGTCCATGTACCAGTATTTCCGCATGAAGATCATACGGGTGCGGGCGGGGAGGGAGGCCAGGAAGCTGTTGATGGCACCCGCTAAAGCTACCTCGTCGGCGATGGTGAGACCGCCGTCGGCCACGCACTCGGCCAGCTCCTCCAGGGAGGCCTGGATGCCGCCGTAGCGCTTGGCGGCGGTCTTGGTTTCATAGCGAGTGAGGGCCAGGCGGCGGGTCACGGTGGAGAGCCAGGCACCCAGGCGGGCGGGCTTTTCGGGGGGGATGGCATTCCAGGCGCGGAGCCAGGTATCCGACACGCACTCCTCGGCGTCCTCGTCGGAATGGAGGATATTGTAGGCGATGGTGTGGCAGGTCTTGCCGTACTTGGCCTGACAGGCGGCGATGGCCTCCTCGGAACGGCCGAAGTACAGAGCGATAATGGCCTCGTCGGGCAGGTAGCCGTCGCGGGTGGCGGAGTTAGGCATGGTGAGCATAGAACCTCCTTTCGGGGGGATCCTTGGGGACGCCCCGTTTTGGTCTTCATCCTATATGACCGGATTTGGGTGAGGATGGTTACAGGAAACCGTGTAAAACCAGGAAAAAGAGTGAAAAGCGGTGGCACAGCCCCTTCGGATTTGCCCATTCGATCAAATGGAGAACACCGAAGGTCTTCGTCCTCACTTTTCACTCTTCTTTTATCCCTTCACTGAATCCCGCACCGCCCTCGCGTGAGAGCGGTATCGGGGTTTACTCGTCATCGGACTCCCATCCCGTGATCTCCAGGTGTCCCTCGGGGGTCTTTTCAAAGAAGACGTCCACCGAGCGGATACCCGAGAAGCGCACCTCAATGGTAAGGTAGGCCAGTTCCGCCTCAAACTCCTCAGCGGTGGCGGGGGCCTTAGGACAGAGGGACAGGCGGGAGTACTTCTTCGGCTCAAGATAGCCGTAGGAGAAGCTCGATACGTCGAGGGAGACCTCGCCATATTCCTCTGCGAAGGCTTGGTTTTCAGCGAGGTAGGCCTCTGCCGCCTCGGCGTAGGGGGAGAGGTAGCGATCCATGGCCATGTCATAGGTCACGGTATGGATCGCGTAGGATCCGCACACCGCCGTCAATGCGGTCAGGAGCAGGGCGGCCAGCGCGATGAGTATGATCTTACGACTCTTTTTGGATAGCGTGGCCACGGTTCAGTCCTCCTTGGACTTCTTCAGAGCCACGGCGGCGGCCATAGCGGTGAGGGTGAAGGCCACGCCCATGCCCAGGGTGGACTTACAGCCCTTCTTCCGGGGCTGGGTGTCAGGCTCGGTTTCGGCGGGGGTCTCCACGGGGGTGGACTCGGAGGGGGTAGTCTCGTCGGTCTCACCCATTGCGGAGTTGGCGGCGGTGGAGATATAGCTGAACTTGAAGCGGCCGCCGGGGGCGACGTCGCCCGAAATGTAGAAGTCCAGAATATCGCCGCTGAATCTTTCGTAGTCGCCCTCGTCATGGACGTTATCCGTCCAGGCAAAGTTGACGGTGTAGTCATCACCCGACAGGCCGAGATCGGACTTGGCGATCTTCACGGTCATGTATTTGCCGTCCACCTTGTATTCCACGTCAGCCACCTTCTCGGTCTTGGCGTAGTCGTTGTCGTCGGTGAACTTCTCCAGAACCAGGGTCTTCTCGGAAGCAGCGGTCTTGTTCACCACGAACTCAAAGGTATTCCAGCCTTGCTTCTCCTGATCGGTGTCGATGTAGAGGTTCATCCACAGGGCATCGGTGTAGGGGGTAATATTCTCGGCACACTCCACCATGAAGTAGACGTACTCCCCGTCTCGGGCGATCTTGGCACCTATGATGTCGTTTCTGCCCGAGGTCTCGGTGTAGTGGATATTCCCGTAGCCCACGGCATCGCGGTCGTCGGTGTTGCCGATGTAGGCGGCGTAGTAGGGACCGACTTGATTCCACTGGTCGATGGAGCCGTTCAGATCAATGGTCGCCTGAGCGGTAGGGACGGGAATGGGACGGGCACCCTTGTACTGACGGACGAAATTGACCAACTGGTAGTAGTAATGGTCCTGAAGCGCGCCCTTGGTGGGCTCGATGTCGCGGGAGAACTCGTCGATGTAGGTGTCGGGGAAGGCGTTCTCCACAGCGGCGGGGTTCTCGGGCTCCTCAGGCCACAGCTCGTAGCGTCCGGCCTTCCATTCGTTCCAGCCGGTGACGAAGACCACTCTGGGGTTGACCTCCAGGGCGTAGCTCCACTGCTGGGCAAAGTTGTAGCCCCACTTGGAGGCCTCGGCTCCCTCCACGTCAAAGCGGTTCTCGTAATCGGTGGTGTAGGAGCGGCCCGTAATGTTGTTTCCGCTCATGGCGGCCAGGAGATGATGCTTGTAGTCGTGGTTCTGGGCGATACCCACCGTGATCTGCTCCACGATGCCCGCCTTCTCTTCCTTCTGATTCTTGTAGTAGACCTCCTGGGGGTACATGGAGAGCCAGCCCCAGTTAGCGTAATCAGTCTTTTCGATCAGGTAAGAGGGCTGAGGAGCACGGAAGGTAAAGAAGGAGGCGATCTCCTTGTCGGTCAGGGAAGCATTGGGGTCAAAGCTGTCCTTGATGCCCATGAGCATGGGCTTCTTGTCCCAGTAGAACCACAGCTCCGGCCATTTGCCGGCGCGGAAAATGTCAAGGTACAGGGACTGCACCTGGGTATTGGTATTGCTCCGATCCCAGAAGGGGAGCATGAAGGAGACCTTAGGCGTCTTGACACCGTCGGCCATGGCATCCGACCAGGTGTTCATGAGGGAGGTATAGGCGTTGCGCCAGGTATTGGTGCCATTGGTATTATCGGTGAAGATGACGTCCACGCCTGCGTTGGCCAGCAGCTCACCCTGTCGGCGCTGCACCCACCCGTCATCCGAGCGGTAAAAGCCGTAGACAGGCTCATTCCAGAAGGCGATGAAGGAGCCCATTTCAGCCCACAAGGGATTGTCATAGTCCCGCATGGCCTCGGGGTACTTGGCGGAGAGCTCCTGCATATTGTAGACGGGACTGCTTGTGGAGCCGCTGATGTGCCAGGTCCAGTAGAACATGGCCAGGGTCTTGTCCTCCTTGAGATCGCCTACCTCGGCGTTGGTGAGGGAGACGCGGCCCAATCCGTCGGTGAATACCCAGGTATCGGGCATGACGGGGTGGGTATAGATGAGGCTGTCGGAGGGGATGACGTAGGGCTCGGGGGGCGTATGGGTGCCGTCGGGGAGATCGTCGGTGGCGGTACAGGGGGTGAAATAGTCGTCGGTCTCGGCGGCGCAGATGATGCGCATGGCGGGGTAGCCGACGGCCCCCTCATAGGTATAGCCGTCCAGGTAGATCAAGCCCTCCAGGCCCGTGGTCTGCTTGTATATGTAGAGCGCGGGGGTGGCTGTCATGTCGTGGACCATGAACAGGTAATCGCCTGCGGGGATCTTGGGGAATTCGACACCGGCGTACTTATTGTCCACCAGCGTGACCCTCGACGTAGCGACGGGAGCGGCCTTGACGGTCTCCTCATAGGTGCCCTTCCAGGCGAAAACCGACATCGAAACCTCCAGATCGGTCATGTAGTAGGTGCCGAACTTAACCTCCATTCCCCGGACGGGAACCGTGGTGGTCAGACGCATACCGACGCTCTGATTAAGGTCGTGGATGCCTTCGTCGGTCATGCTGTTATAGGGAGAGACGACGACGTGAGCGTCCTGGGAGGGCTCGCAGTCGCCGTAGGGATCCTCCACGGCCTCGGTAAAGCGAAGCTGTAGCTCGGGCTCACCTCTCTGCTCCTTGCCGTTCAGGTACAGAAATCCCTTGGAGCCCTCGGGAACGGTGTTGGTCCATACCCCCGCGTCGTAGCTGGCATCGGAGATGTGGAACAGGTACTCGCCCGCAGGCTGGGGGTCGAAGGTCACCCAGTTGCAGTTGCCGTCCACCATTGGATCGAACCGCTTGGAGGCGATGGGCTGACCGGCCACGGTAGACTCAAAGCTTCCCTGCCACTTGTAGACCGAAACGGTACAGGAGGAATCGGTCTGATTCCACGTGGGCATATTGAAGCCGAAGGCATTGAAGGCATATTTCACGTTTGCGCGGTAGGCGTAGCTCTCTCCCGCACGGATGGGCTCGCGGGTGCCGGTGCCGTTCTGGACAGAGTGCTCCTTCTTGACGGCGGCAGAGACCGAGACCACCGAGACGGTCAGCAGGGCTGAAAGCGAGGTCAGGATCATAAGCAGACTCAAAAAAAGAGCCAACAGGCGTTTGTAGGTATGCCGTTTCATCATATCATGTGCTCCTTTTACGGGAATATCTTCATTATACTGAAAAGCCGAAGAAAAGTCAATCATATCCTTGCAATTTCGGCATTCTGCAAAAAAATGCACCCTGCCGAACAGCAGGGTGCACAAAGCAGATTCAATGCTCTTTCTTCAGCGCGACGGCCGCAGCCACGGCTGCCAGCAGAGCTGTCAGGCTCAGAAGAGCCGACTTACAGCCGCCCGCAGACGAATCGGTCTCGCTCTCAGCGGGAGCTTCGGTGGCAGGCGCATCGGTAGGAGCCTCGGTGGGATCGGTCGCGGGATCGGTCACGGGCTCAGTCTCGGTGGGCTGAGTCTCGTCGGGCTCGCCGGTGGCGTTCTCGTTGGTGGAAACGTAGCTGAACTTAAAGCGTCCCGAGGGAGCCACGTCGCCCGAGATGTAGAAGTCCATGATATCGCCCGAGAACTTGGTGTACTTGTAATCAGCGTCGCCTCGCTCGCCTGCATCGTCCTCGTCGTGGACGTTATCGGTCCAGGCGAAATTGACGGTAAAGTCGTAACCCGACAGGTTCAGCATGGTCTTGGGCACCTTGACCTGCATATACTTGCCGCTCACGGTGTACTCCACCTCGCCCACCTTCTCGGTCTCGTAGCCGTTACCGGTGAACTTTTCCAGGGTTGCCTTGTCGGCGGTGGGGGAGGTCTTGTTCAGCACGTAGTCGAAGGTCTCCCAGCCCTGATTCTGCTGGTCGGAGTCGATGTAGAGCACCATCCACAGAGGATCGGTGTAAGGCGTGATATCCTCGTTGCACTCCACGTAGAAGTAGAGGTTGTCGGCATCTCGGGCCACGCGGGCACCGATGATGTCGTTACGGCCGGAATACTCGTGGTATTGGAGCTCGCCCCAGCCCTCGCCCTCGCGGTCACCGGTGTTGCCGATGTAGGCGGCGTAGTAGGGGCCGACCTCGCTCCACTGAGTATTGTCCTTGGTAATGTCGATGGTCGTCTGGAGAGACGGCGTAGGAATGGGACGGACGCCCTTGTACTGACGGACGAAATTGACCATCTGGTAGTAGTAGTGATCCTTCAAAGCGCCCTTGGTAGGCTCCAGGTCGCGGGAGAACTCGTCGTTGAACTGGTCGCAGAAGGCGTTGGGGACCTCAGATTCCCAGCCCTCAGGCCAGGGATTGATACGGGCCATGGCCCACTCGTTCCAGCCCGTGATGAAGATGATCTTAGGATCGATCTCCAGGGCATAGTTGAACTGTTCTGCGAAATTGTAGCCCCACTTGGAGGCCTCCTTCCCTTCCTTGTCATAGCGATCCTGATAGTCGTGGGTGTAGGAACGGCCCATGACATAATCGCCGCTCATGGCCGAGAGCATACCCAGCTTGTAGTTGTGGTTCATGGCCACGCCGACAGTGATCTGCTCGGGGATCTTGTCCTTGCGGTCGGTACGGTTGGCGTAATAGACAGCCTGGGGGTAGGTGGAGAGCCAGCCCCACTCGCCAAGGGCGGGATTGTTGCAGATGTAACCCGACTGACCGCCGCGCCAGGTAAAGAAGTTTGCGATCTCCTTGCCCATATTATCGGTGGTGGTGATGGCATTCTGACGGCCCATGAGAACGGGCTTGCCCTCCCAGTAGAACCACAGTCTGTGGTTCTCACCCTCGCGGTAGAAGTCCATGTACATATCCCGCACCTGGGTGTTGGTATCGGCACCGCCGCCGAAGGGGAGCATAAAGGACACCTTGGGGGGCAGAACACCGTCATCCATGGCCTTTCCCCAGGCCTCAAACAGGGCTGTATAGCCGGGCTTGTGGGTGATGGCACCGTTGGTGTTGTCGGTAAGGATAGCATCCACGCCTGCATTAGCCAGAAGCTCAGCCTGACGGCGGAGCACCCACTGATCGCTGGACTCATAGTGGCCGTAGATGGGCTCGTTCCAGGAGCCCTGGAAGCCGGCGGGGGTCCAGACAGGGTGGTCGTAGTCGCGGACGGCCTCGGGGTATTTCTCGGCGGCGTCGTTGACGTTGATGCAGGTGGGACGGCCGTTGTGCCAGGTCCAGAAGAACATGGAGACGGTCTTGTCAGCGCGGGGATCGCCCACCTCGGCGTTGGTCAGGGACACGCGGCCCAGGCCGTCGGTGAAGACCCAGGTGTCGGGCATGACCTCGTGGGTGTAGATGAGGCTGTCCTCGGGGATGACGTACTCGGCGGGGGCCTTGTGGTTGCCGTCCACGGGCTCGACGATGGTCTCACACTTGCCGAAGGGCTCGGCCAGATCCTCGGTGAAGGTGATCTTCAGCTCGGGCAGGGAGTTCTTCTCCTGACCGTCCGAGTAGAGGAAACCCAGATTGCCGGTGGCGTTCTCGTCGGTCCAAACACCTACCGAGCCGCGAGGCTCGATGACCGCGAAGAGGTATTCACCTGCGGGCTGGGGATCGAAGGTGATCTTGTTGGTGGCGTTGTCCTTCATGGGATCGAACCGCTGGGTAGCGATGGGCTCGGCCTTCAGAGAGTCCTCGGGGTCTCCCGTCCACTTGTACAGAGCCAGAGTACAGGCGGAATCGGGCTGGGTCCAGGTGGGCATGGCGAAGGAGAAGGCGGTGAACTCGCCGTTGACCTTGGCGCGGTAGGCGTAGCTGGTGCTGACGCTCACAGCCCCGCGATTGCCCGTGCCGTTCTGGACGGACACCTCGGCGGCGGAGGCGGGCAGGATGAATCCTGCGGCAACGGCCGCCAACAGGACAACAGCCAACAGGACTGACACACAGCGTTGCAGATGATGCATCTTCATAACTAAAACTCCTTTGCATGGAATTATATATAGTATACCATAGACGGAAACTCATGTCAATGGTTTTTGGCGTATTTGTTACACAAGCTCCCATCATAATGAACCGATTCATACCAAAAGGCCGTTCCGACGGGGAACGGCCTTTCCTGTATGCAAGGATCAATCCTTCTTTTTGAGCGCGACCGTCGCAGCGGTTGCTGCAAGCAGGGCGGCCAGGCTCATAACGACCGACTGACAGCCGCCTCCGGAGGGTTCGCTTTCGGCGGGTGCGGCGGGGGTTTCGGTGGGCTGAGTCTCGGCGGGGGCGGTCTCCGGATGGGTGACGGGCTCCGTCTCGACGGGCTCACCGCTGTTCTCCGCTGTGGAAATGAAGCTGTACTTGAAGCGGCCGCCGGGGGCGACGTCGCCCGCTGTGTAGAAATCCAGGATATCGCCGCTGAACTGGCTGTAATCCCCCTCGTCGTGGACGTTGTCGGTCCAGGCGAAGTTAATGGTGTAGTCGTTCCCCGTGAGACCCAGAGCAGACTTGGGGATCTTGACCGTGAGGTACTTGCCGTCCAGCTTATACTCCACGTCGGCGACCTTCTCGGTCTTGGAATAGTCGTTCTCGGCGGTGAACCTCTCCAGAACCAGGGTATCAGCGGAGGCGGCGGTCTTGTTCACCACGAAGTCGAAGGTGTTCCAGCCCTGATTCTCCTGATCGGTATCGATATATAGGTTCATCCACAACGAGTCGGTATAGGGGGTGATCGCCTCGTTGCATTCCACGAGGAACCAGACAAAGTCGGCGTCGCGGGCGACCTTCGCGCCGATGATGTCGTTGCGGCCCGAGGTTTCGGTGTAGGTGATATCGCCGTAGCCTTCTGCGTTACGGTGGGCGGTGTTTCCGATGTAGGCGGCGTAGTAGGGCTCCACGGCGGTCCATTGGTCGGCGCCAGCGGACAGATCGATGGTGGTGTTTTGGCTGGGAGCAGGGATGGGGTTGGCGCCCTTGAACTTGCGGATATAGTTGACCAGCTGGTAGTAGTAGTGGTCCTGCAACGCCCCCTTGGTAGGCTCGATGTCCCGGGAGAACTCGTCGATGAACTGGTCGGGAAAGGCGTTCTCCACCCCGCCCCATTCCTGATGGCGGCCCGCCGTCCACTCGTTCCAGCCCGTGACGAAAATGAGCTGGGGATCGGTCTCCAGGGCGTAGTCGAACTGCTCGGCGAAGAAGTAACCCCACTTGGAGGCCTCGGCGCCTTCCTTGCTATAGCGGTCGGGGAAGGCGGTGGAGTAGGAGCGGCCCGTGACGTTCTCACCGTTCATGGCGGTGCCTTCACCCGTTATATAGTTGCGGTTCTGTGCGATGCCCACGGTGGTCTGCTCGATCTTCTTATTCTTGACGTTGTCGCGGGTGCCGGGGAAGGTGACCTGGGGGTAAGCCGAGAGCCAGCCCCACTGGCCGGTCCTGCGGTACTCACTGCTGGTCTTGTCACCGCCGATGAAGGGGCGGCGCCAGGTGAAAAAGCGGTAGGTCTCCTTCCGCAGGTTATCGCTCTGCTGGGCGCTGTGGTCGTCACAGCCCATGAGCAGGGGCTTGCCCTCCCAGTAGAACCAGAGGCTGTGGTACTTCCCCGGGCGGTAGATATCCATGTAGAGGCTGACGATCTGATCCCAGCTCTCGTTGAAGGGGTAGAAGGGGAGGGTGAAGGAGACCTTGGGGGCATCCACCGCCCCCTCGCTCTGGGCCTTTTCCCAGGTGGGGTAGAGGACGTCGTAGCTCTCCTTCCAGGTAAAGCCGCCGTTGGTGTTGTCGGTGAAGATGGTATCCACCCCCGCGTTGGCCAGCAGCTCGGCGTGCTTACGCAGTACCCACTCGTCGGTGGTCTTGTAGTAGCCGAAGACGGGCTCGTTCCAGAAGTAGGCTACACCGTCGGGCCAGGCGGCGTGGTTATAGTCGTTCTTGGCCTCGGGGTATTTGAGCATGAACTCGGTGAGGTTGATGGGCGTGGAGCCGCCCAGATCTCCGTGCCACGTCCAGTAGAACATGGCCACGGTCTTGTCCTCCTTGGGATCGCCCACCTCGGCGTTGGTGAGGGACACGCGGCCCAGGCCGTCGGTGAAGACCCAGGTATCGGGCATGACCTTATGGGTGTTCAGGAGGTGATCCTCGGCGGGGACCCACTCCTCGGGGGGCGTGTGCTTGCCGTCGATGCCGTCCAGCATACTGCTGACAGGCAGGAAGGGAGTCTCGGGCTGTTCGGTGAAGGTGACGGTCATCCACCAGTCGGCGCGGGATTCCTTGCCGCTCTCGTAGCAGTAGCCTTGGGAGACCGTCATGTCCTTCTGCATGACACCCACAGTGCCCTTGATATCGGCGATGCGGAACAGGTACTCCCCTGCGGGCTGGGCATCAAAGGTCAGCTCGTTGGTAGCGCAGTCCACCAGGGGGGAGAACAGCTTGTAGGCGATGGGCTCGGAGGCGAGGGTGGTGTTGTAATCCACGTTCCATTTATAGAGAGCGAGGGAGGCTTCGGCATCGGTCTGGGCCCAGGTGGGCATGACCGCCGTCAGTTTGGTGAAGGGCGCGCCCAGGTTGACGCGGATGCAGTAGTCCGAGGTGATCTGCTTGGGACCCATGCCGCCGCCATTGTGAGCGTCCACCACCGTCCCGTCGGCCGCCAGCGCGGGGATGGCGCAGAGACTGCCCAGAAGCAGGCAAGCGGCGAGGAGGAGGGTGATGATACGAAAAGTTGATCTCATAGGGGGGACTCCTTTCGGGGTGATGGTTTCATTATAGCATAGCTTTGTGCCGTCGGTCAAGAAGGCCCCCGCATTTTTAGAGAAGTGAACAAAGGGAGCTTTCCTATTTTGTCTGCTTTCACAAAAGATCCCCCGCCATAGGGCGGGGGATGGGATATGAGATCAGTTGTCCTTTTTCTTCAGAGCGATGGCGGCGGCCATAGCGGTAAAGAGGGCGGTGATGCTGAGGATAGAGGCCTTACAGCCGCCCTTGGGGGCCTCGGTCTCGGTGGGAGCCTCGGTGGCGGGGGTATCGGTGGGCGCCTCGGTGGGCTGCTCGGTGGGGGTTTCCTCGGGATCAGTGACGGGCTCGGTCTCGACGGGCTCACCGCTGTTCTCCGCCGTGGAGATGAAGCTGTACTTGAAGCGGCCGCCGGGGGCTACGTCGCCCGACAGGTAGAAGTCCAGGATATCGCCGCTGAACTTCCCGTAGTCGCCCTCGTCGTGGACATTATCCGTCCAGGCGAAGTTGATGGTGTAGTCGTTGCCGGAGAGCCCCAGGTCGGACTTGGCGATCTTGACAGTCATGTAGCGGCCGTCCAGCTTGTATTCCACGTCGGCTACCTTCTCGGTCTTGGAATAGTCGTTGTCGGCGGTGAACTTCTCCAGGACCAGGGTCTTCTCGCCAGCGGCGGTCTTGTTCAGAACGTACTCAAAGGTGTTCCAGCCCTGCTTAGACTGGTCTGTGTCCAGGTAGAGGTTCATCCACAGGGAATCGGTATAGGGCGTGATGTTGTCCTTGCACTCCACCAGGAAGTAGACGAACTCGCCGTCGCGGGCCACCTGGGCGCCGATGATATCGTTTCTGCCCGAGGTCTCAGTGTATTTGGTATCGCCGTAACCGGTGCAGTCGCGGTCAAAGGTGTTGCCGATGTAGGCGGCGTAGTAGGGCTCCACGGTCTTCCACTGGTCGGTGCCGGCAGTCAGGTCGATGGTGGCAGGGAGGCTGGGGGTGGGGATGGGGCTTGCGCCCTTATACTTACGGGCGTAGTTGACGAAGAGGTAGTAGTAGTGATCCTGCAAGGCACCCTTGGAGGGCTCCAGATCGCGGGAGAACTCGTCGCTGAACTGGTCCACCAGGGCGTTGTTGACCTGGGAGTTGGCGCCGCCCCAAGGGTTAGGCTGACGCCAGGCGTGCCACTCGTTCCAGCCCGTGACGAAGAGGACGGGAGGAGACACCTCCAGGGCGTAGTCGAACTGCTGGGAGAACTGGTAGCCCCACTTGGAGGCCTCGGCACCCTCTACGTCGTAGCGGTTCTCGTAGTCGGTGGTGTAGGAGCGGCCCATGACGTTGACGCCGTTCATAGCGGTAATCTCCTTGTGGACGTAGTTGTGGTTGATCGCCACGCCTACGGTCATTTGCTCGATCTCACCCTTCTCCACGCCCTTCTGACCACGAGTAGAGTAGAGGGCCTGGGGGAAGACCGACAGCCAGCCCCACTGCTTGGCGGCGGTGGAGTCCACGCGGTAGCCGGGTTGACCGCCTCGGAAGGTGAAGTTGGCGAGGATCTCCTTGCCCAAGTTGTTGCTCTTGCTCAGGTTGCCGCTGTGGGCCATGAGCATGGGCTTTTCGTCCCAGTAGAACCAGAGATTTTGGAACTTACCGGGGCGGTAGACATCCAAATAAATGTTTTCCAGCTGATCCTTGGAGCCGTCGTTGGCACCGAAGGGCAGGAGGAAGGAAACCTTGGGGACGTTGACCGCACCGTTCTTCTGGGCGTCATCCCAGGTCTCGTAGAGAGCCATGTAGGAGGCGCGCCAGGTCATGTTGCCGTTGGTGTTGTCGGTGAAAATGACGTCCACACCCGCATTGGCCAACAGCTCGGCGTGGCGGCGGAGCACCCAGGGATCCTCGGTGGTGTAGAAGCCGTAGATGGGCTCGTTCCAGAAACAGTAGTGACCCGTGCCCGCCCAGGCGGCGTGGTTGTAGTCGTTCTTAGCCTCCGGATACTTCTCCAGGAGCTTGGTGGTGTCGGTGTAGCCGGCGGCGGCCATGGCCTTGGTGTGCCAGGTCCAGTAGAACATGGCCAGGGTCTTATCCGCCTTGGGATCACCCACCTCGGCGTTGGTCACAGAGACGCGGCCCAAACCGTCGGTAAAGACCCAGGTGTCGGGCATGACCTTGTGGGTATTCAGCAGGCTGTCCGCAGGGATCTCGGGCTCGGGAGGAAGGGTATGGTTACCGTCTACGGCGTTGGCACTCTCACAGGGGAGGAAGGGCTCGATGGGTGTCTTGGTGAAGCTGACCTTCATCTCCCAGTCCACGGCAGTCTCGCCGCCGTCCATGTAGGCGAAGCCCTTGCCCACGGTAGCGGGAGCCTTCCAAACACCGACCTGGCCCCGCACGTCGGAAATGGTGACCAGATACTCGCCCGCCGGCTGCTCGTCGAAGCTCAAGGCATTGAATGCGTTGTCCTTGGCAGGGTCAAAGACCTTTCGTGCGATGGGGGTGGACTTCACGGTATCCTCGAAGCTGCCCGTCCACTTGTAGATGGACAGGGTAGCGGCCGAGTCGGCGGTGCTCCAGGTGGGCATGGAGACCTCCACGCCGTTGAAGGGAGCACCGTAGCTCATACGGTGGCCGTAAACCGATCCCTCGGAGACCTGCTGGGGCCCCCGTCCCTCGGCGTTGGCCGCGTAAGCGTTGACCTTTTGGGGCTTGTCGGCCTTGATGTTGCCATCCTCGGCAAACACCCCCAACAGAGACGATAGGGTAGCGGCGGCTAACAGAACAGCCAGTGCAAGCGACAGAAGCTTCTTGATTTTCTTCATAGATGACTCCTTTCAGAGTGAGGATCGGTGCCTTACGGCCTCTCATAGTGACAGTATACCATATTTCAGAAGCAGATGCAAGTAGCCGGAAGCGAAAAAATGCCCTCCCTTTTTTGAGCAAAACGCACAAAGGGAGGGCGGTTATCAGCGCATGGTCGGAAGCCAGGAGGCAAACTCGGTGTTGCTCCAATCGCTGCCCGCCGACATATAATCGATCAGCTTCAGCTCGGTATCCCCCACCGTCACGTAAACCGTGAGGAAGCCGCCCCGCTCGGAGGGAGTGACCCGCCAATCCCCGATCTCGCCGTCCGGGATGGGGGCAAGGGGTGCCACGCCGTCCCGGGCATCCCGGGCGAGAAGGATAGAACCGTAGGTGAAGGCTGCGAAGCCGTCTCCCGCGCGGTTGGAGCCATGGGGAGCCGGGTGCTTCACAAGGGGAATATCGAAGCAGATCAGCCACTCATCGCCCTCGGTGACATTTCCACACAGACGGAGGTAGGTGCCCGCCTCGGCGGTGACCATACTGCGGGGGTTGCGGGCATCCATGACCGTAAAGTCGGCGGCAAAGGCGGGCACGCGCAGGGAGATGACGAAGGGCTTATCGGCTGGGATGCTTCCCTCCACCGACAGCACCCTGAGGGTGGCCTTCCCCATCATGGGGTAGTCGGACTCCATAGCCAGAGTGACGGTTGCGTCACCGAAGGGCACGCGGACGGTTCCGTTCTCGTAGAGGTTCACCGCCACGCCGTCGGGCGTGCCCGCAAAGGCGAGGTAGGGGGCCATCCCCAGCCCCGAGGGGCCGTTGGCGGTACAGCAGGAAAGATCGAAGCCCTTGATGTTGAAGGAATAATTGACCTTAGGGTTGCGAACGCCGTTGAAGCGGGGGAAATACTCGAAGAAGCGGCCGTCGGGCTTCAGAGCGCCGAAGATGGCGTTGTAGAGGCTCCGTTCGAGCTCGTCGGCGTACTTGACCTCCCCCGTCAAGCGCAGCATTTGGTGGCACAGGCGCATCCAGTAGACGGTCACGCAGGTCTCCATCATGAGATCGATATCGGGGTTGGTCTGCTCGAATCGGGTGCGGTTCCATTGCTCTCCCGTGCCGGGTCCCAGATTGAAGGGGGCGTCGGCACCGCCCGAGCCCAGAAGAGTGATCTCCTCCTCCACAACCTTGTTCCAGAAGAGCTTGACCGTCTCCAAGGCTTCGGCATCCCTGGTGGCGCGATGGTACTCGCAAAGCCCCTCAAAGCAGGACATCATCTCGTAGGCCTTGGCAATACTCTGCTCGGCCACGCCGTTGCCGCCGATCTCCATAGGAGACTTCCCCTGTCGGATAGCCTCAAAGATATTCTCGCGGTCACAGCAGCCGCTCTTTACGATGTAGGTACCCAACTCCAGGGCGGCGGGCTCCTTCGTGATGTGCCAGACCCGCAGAACGGGCTCCAGGATGGAGGCGGATTCGATCCCCGCGAAAGCCCAGCCCGTCTTGGTGATGGGCGTTTTTGGGGGGAGTCCGACTTGGCTGTTGGTGTAGCGCACCAATTTCACGCAGGCCTCCAGAGCCTCGGCACTGCCCGTCAGCTCGTAGTAGGCTAAAAGACCCATGAGGGCGTATTTACGCTCCCACAGATCCGAGCCGTTGGAGCCGTTTGGCTGGGTACTCACGGGGCAGGTGGAAAGACAGCCGTCCTCTCGCTGTAGGGAGAGCATATCCCGGGCCGCCTCGTCCACGATGGCGCGGAGGGCGGGGTCGTTCGTATAGGAGCAGATGAGACAGGAGGCCCGCATGAGCTTGCCCCAGAATTCGCCCGTGGCGAACATATCCATGGTATGGCGAAAATAGTCGGCCAGAGCGTACATATCAATGACCTTGAGGGTACCCTCGGTGATGATGCGGATCTTCTTGTCGGCGATGCCCGACAGGGTTACCGAGCCTGCGGGAAGGTCAAATTGCTTGTCGAAGGAATGACGGATCATGGTTGTACCTCACAGAATAGAATGATGAAATCATGGGAAATGCGGGATCAAAGCAAGGGCGCGAACAGCCGAAGCAAGCCCAGATACAGGTCGTAGAGCACGTTGAACCGCCGTTTCTTCACGCTGACGGTCTCACAGCGGGGGAAGGTCTCCTCAAAATCCGCCTTGATGGAGGGCAGGACGGGATGATCCACGAACATACAAGCGTTTTCAAAATGCAGGGTCAGCGAGCGGTAATCCAGGTTGATGGAGCCCACCACAGCCTGTCGGTCGTCGGCCAGAAACACCTTGGAGTGGATGAAACCGGGGGTGAAGCGATACACCTTGACCCCGTTTTCGATGAGCTCGGGGAAATAGGATTTGCCCAGGTGATAGACGATCTTTTTATCGGGGATCGCGGGCACCGCCAGCCGCACGTCCACGCCGCGCCGCGCCGCCAGGGAAAGTGCGCGGGTCATTTCGTAGTCGATGACCACGTAGGGGGTGTATATATAGACGTAATCCGTCGCCTGGTTGATGACGTTGAGGTAGACGTTCTCGGCCAGGATCTCACTGTCCACGGGGGAATCCCCGTAGGGCTGAACCAAACCGCCGCAGTGAACGCGGCCCGCGCGGGCGGGATCCGGCATAAAGCCCGCCACCGCCTCGGCGGTATCGGTGCTCCGCTCGGCGTTCCACATTTCCAGGAAAAGAAGCGTCATACTCCGCACGGCTTCCCCCTCCAGGCGCAGGATATTGTCCTTCCATTCACCAAAGCGTGTCTCCGCACCGATGTACTCGTCGGCGAAATTAACGCCGCCCGTATACGCCATGCAACCGTCGATGACCGTGATCTTTCTGTGGTCTCGATGATTCATGACCACGGCGTAAACCGGCTTATAGCGATTGAAGGCGAAGCATTTGATACCGAAAGACTCCAACTGCCTGAAGTAATCGCGGGGCACGTAATTGATGGAGCCCACGTCGTCGTAGATGAGACGGACGTCCAAGCCTGCGGCGGCCTTTTCCTTAAGGACAGCCAGTACGGGATCCCACATGACGCCCGGACGGATGATGAAATACTCCATAAAGATGAAGCGTTCGGCTGAGCGAAGATCCTCCAAAAGCCGTTCCCAGCCCACGCGGCAGTCGGCATAGTAATCGGCGGAGGTGTCCCGATAGACGGGAAAGCCTCGGCTGTCCAGGTAGTGGCACTGTCCCGTCAAGTAGCGATCCTCCCGACGGGCGGGGACGGTGGCAGGATTCGCCAGATCCAGGTTCAGGTTGCTTTTCCGATACGGCTTCAACAGCTCTCCGCTCTTCTCCAGCGCGCGGAGCAGCTTCTTTTTGGGTCCCTTGCCGCCCGAAATGAAGAAAATGATCCCGCCAAACAAAGGGAATACCAGGATGGGAACGATCCAGGCCATCTTGACCTGGGGATTGCCCGGGCGGTTGATGATGTAGATCACCGCCGCCAGACTGATGAGGTTGAAAAACAAGGCAATGGGCAGGTAGTAGGCCGACAGAAAGAACAGAATGTAGAACAGCCACGCCAGCTGTATGGCGATACCCAGACTGACCAATACCATACGGGAGAATATTTTGCGGAAATGCTTCATGGCTCTGCGGCCTCCTTTCCGAGAGGGTAACTACACGATTGCAGGATGGTCAAATCCAATTCTGAGCATGCTGCGATCGGCTACAGCGGGCAACGAGCCCCTCCCATATCGTTTTCTATTATACGTTCTTCATGTGAATACATCATGAACAAACCCGTTCATTCCGCAAAAGAGACGGCTACGCGCCGGCATAACCGTCTCTGGTACATCAGTGGATCAATCCAACCGGGTATTGAGATCCTCCGTAATGATCTCCCCATCGATGCAGGTAATGGTGATGGGATACATTTGGGAATTCCAGTCAACGTGCTTTTCCATGGCATTCCACTCCGCAACCGTCCCCTCAAAATCAATGCGCGCATGCGTGTTCCATCCGTCGAACAGACAAGCACCCAGATAGGTCACGTTTCTGTGCAGGATCAGATGCACGTCCGTCCACATACCGCCCGCAAAGAGGCAATCCGGCACCGAGGTAACCCCTTCGGGAAGGGTCAGCGTCAGACGTTCGGAAGTTCCTTTGGTTCCCAGCGCGCCCTTACCCAGATGAGTGAGTCCCGAAAGGCGGCTCACCGCCTCGCAGATCTGATTGGCCATCCCCATCGTATTCGTGTAGGCAAATGCGTAATCACCGATGAAGGTCACGGTATCCGCCACGTAGACCTGCCAGAACTCGGTTTCACGGAAGGCCTCGTCTTCAATACGGGTCACACCCGTGGGGATAGCCAGGATCTCCAGGTACTGCCCCTTGAGCGCGGCCTCCCCCACGGCTACCACCCGTTCTCCCTCAGGAGAATACAGGGGGATCACACCGATCGCAGCCGTGCCGATACCGCTGACACAGCAGGTACCGTCGCCATTGGAGGTAAAGACAAAGCGGGGATCCTCGATGGCACCGCCGTAGACGAAGACCTCGCCGTCGGCGCAGGTCACGTAGTGATACTCCGTACTCATCAAATCATACATGTGCGTCACGGCATGAAGCTCCGCGCGGGTTCCCAGGAAACAGATCTCCACAGAGGATTTGACTCCACCAAAGAAACCGCCGACCGCAACGACCGTATTGGGAATCGTCACGCTTTGCAGACCGTTGCCAAGGTAGAGATCATAGCTCAGAGCAGTCACGGTATCCCCCTCGGGAGAGACAGAAGGAATAACAACGTGGGTATCGGTGCAGGAGCCCATACCGATCAGAGTACAGGTACCATCCCCATTGGACATGAACGCCAGGCCATCGCTGGCGTTGGTGCGGTCACAGCGGATACAAACACCGAAGCCGTCGTAGTTGTGTCCCAGAGGCTCGGTGGGAACAGGCTCCACCGACACCGCTCCGCAACGTCCGCAACAGATACCTGCCGTCATACCGCCCTCGGTACAGGTGGCCGGTACGGTGGGAATGATCTCCTCCTCGTGCCCTAAGGCAGACAGGACTCGTTGGGCAATCACGATCTTACCGCACACGCGACAATGCTTACCCTCGCTGAGGCCGTCCTCGGTGCAGGTAGGCTCCACGCGGGGATCGGTAACCACGATGTGTCCCAGAGCCGCGATGGGCTCCCGTCCCGACATGACCGTTCCGCAGGCCGAACAGCCCACGCCCTCGGTCAGGCCGGGCTCGCTACAGGTGGGTTCCACACGCGCCAGAGCCGTCTCGGTGTGTCCCGTAGCGGGACGAACCACTTGACTATACAGAACAAAGCCGCAAACACCGCAATGCCGCCCCTCGCTGAGGCCGCTTTCGGTGCAGGTAGGCTCCACGCGGGGATCGATGACCTCCGTATGACCCGTGGGAGCAAGATCCTCCCGTCCCGACAGGATCTCTCCGCAGAGCGAGCAGGCGACACCCTCGGCCAAGCCGTGGGCTGTGCAGGTGGGTTCCACACGCGAAAGGAGCTCCTCGGTATGTCCCGTAGCGGGAATGACCGTCTGCTTCAACGTGACCTCTCCGCAAACCGAGCAGTGCTTGCCCTCGGTATAGCCGACAGCCGTACAAAGAGCCTCCTTGCCCGGGTCGGTGACCTCGGTGTGCCCCGTAGCGGGGATCACCTCCAGATCTTGGTGGGAACAGAGTGTACAAAGACGGATATTCACTCCGCGCTTGGTACAGCTTGCTTCCGCTAAAGATTCCCACTCGCCGTATACGTGTGTACACTCGATAGCCTCGGATTCATCCCCGACCGTCGAAGCCTCTTCGGTATGCGCCTCCGTCACAGGGACAGAGGGCTCGGCAGTCCCCGTCTCCGCCGTTTCCGGATCTGTCTTATCTATGCCAAGCTCACAGGAGGCCATGCCCACGGTCAACGTAATAAGGCCAACCGCGATCCAGAATCCAAAAAATCTTTTTTTCATGGTGTCTTACTCCTCTCCGATGTTCATTCCCCTATATTATAGCACAAAAACCGGATATTGCCATGGCTCCCCGTCAAAAAAGTATGAATATTCCGTAACTTTCTCCTTGACATTCCCCTGTCCCCGTGCTACACTATACCCATCTACCGAAAGGAGCTTCCCCATGTCCCCCATCCAAGTCCGCACGATCCCCCTTCCCAAGTCCCGCCGTACCCTGACCTTTGAGCTGGAGCGCAAGACGGTGAAGCACATCAACCTCCGCGTGCGCCGCGACGGGACGGTGCATCTGTCCATCCCCAAGCGCACCACGGTGGCCGAGGCCGAGGCCTTTCTCTGCGACCGTGAGGACTGGGTGCTGGCCGCTCTGTCCCGCATGGAGAAGCGAGCGGAAGCCCACCCGCTGGCCGAGGCGGTGGGGGATTCCCTGCCCTATCTGGGAGGCAAGCTGGAGGTGGTGTGGCAGCACGGACTGCCCGCCCGCGTGGAGGCTGACATGGTGAACCGCCGTCTGACGATCACGCTGTTTGACCCAACCGATCCCGAGATGCGGGCCGCCGCCATTGAGACCTTTGAGATCGCGGAGACCCGCAAGCTGGTGACGGCCCTGGTGGATCGGTATTACCCCCTCTTTGCTTCCCATGGCGTTCCCTACCCCAAGGCCATTCGGGTCAAGGTCATGAAGACCCGCCACGGGAGCTGCTCGGCGGCCAAGGGGTATCTGAATTTCTCGTCGCGGCTCTGTGAGTATCCCGTGGCCTTTATCGAGTACGTGGTGGTGCATGAGCTGTGCCACTTTCTGGAGGCGAACCACTCGAATCGGTTCTGGCGGGAGGTGGCCAGGGTGCTGCCGGATTGGGAGGAGAGGGAGAGGATGGGGAAGATGTGACCTGTACGATGCCAAATAAAAACTCTCCGATAATAAAACAGATCGTAACGTAACCATGCAGTGGATTTTCAAATTTGGGTTTATCGGTACGTTTGTCACCGGATATGCACAATGAAACCGCTATGTAACGGGCGCACACACAGGTGCGCCCCTACCCTGATTTTTTTATTTAGGCTAATAACTTTTCGGCTTTTTGATGCTCGGTAGGGGCGCACCTATGTGTGCGCCCGCCAACCAAAACGCACCGATTTGTTCCTGCAAACGGTTCGATAAACCCCAATTGGAATCCCATTTTTTCAAATATCGCAAAAAATTCCAAAAAACCGAACCTTTCTCCTCCCCCGCGTCTCTATGGGGGTGAAACTGCAGTTGATATCACCACCCAAAAAGGAGGCTCCATGAGCACGACTGACAAAGACCGCATTCTGCGCGCCATCCGCGACACTTTGAACGGTGATCCCGAGGCCTATACCGTCATCGTCACCGCCTATATGGATAAGCTCCACCGCACCGCCCTCTGCCTGTGTACCCATCCCGACGCGGCGGAGGATCTGGTGCAGGAGACCCTGATCGACGGATATCTGCACCTGTCCGAGCTGCGCGACCACCAAAAGATCGGCGCGTGGCTGACCCAAATCCTCAAATACAAGGCCCTGCGGCAGGTGGTCAAGGCGCGTAAGACCGAGCTCTGCGAGGAGCTTCCCGACACACCCGACCACGATACGCCCGACGCCTACTACCGCGACAGCGAGACCATGAGGGAGTGGCGCAAGCGATTGGAGGCCCTATCCCCCGCCCTGCGGGAAACGGCGATCCTCTACTTCTGGGAGGACTACACCATGGAGGAGATCGCCCGCCGCACCAATACCCCGCTGGGCACCGTCAAGGGCCGCATCCACACGGCGCGGGAGAAATTGAGAAAGGAATACAGCATGACCGAAACCACTATGAATACCCTGCCCGATTCCTTTGCCGAGGCACTGGAAAAGAAGGTGCAGGAGCTGGCCAACTACCGCAAGCTCTACGGCTCGAACGCAGGCTTTGACTCCGCCTATAAGAGCATCAAGGAGCTGATCGCCAATCTGTCTGACCGAGAGGACGTGGAGAAATACTCTCTGCGGAGTGCCGGTATTGCCGCCCGCAACGATCCGGAGGCGTACAGCGACGAGGCTTTTTCCACCTATAAAAAGTATGGAAAATCCAACGACGCCGCCTGTCTCTACGTAAATCTCGCCTGGAAGCTGGGCTCCGATCAGGAAAAGGCGGACTACCTGGAAAACACCGCCATCCCCGCCCTGCTGGAGTATCCCGAGGACAACGACCGTCACGGCGGTCTGGGCTACCTCACATTCTGGCAGGCATCCCATCTGTTACGCACTGACGATCCCGACTATGACCGCGTGGAGGCTCTGTACGACAAGGCTATGGAGCACTACCGCCATATCTCATCCGTCAACGCCATGTACGGCAATACCGTCGCCGCCCTCAAGGCCTTGCCTCACCTGCGGGAAAAGCGTCCCATGACCTACTTCTCCATCACGGGCGAGAGCTGGTGGATCACCGAAGGAAACCTCTACTATTGGAGCGAGCCCGGCTTCTCGGGTGGCAGTGAGCTGTACCGCTTCCACAATCCCCTGTTCTACTTCAGCGGCTGTGTCGGAGACCGCTACTTCTTCCCCCGCACGGCCGATCTGACCGAGGGGGCTGAGGAGATCATGACCGCGGATGACGGCCACCCCAACGGTATCCGCCGCGTGGTCTCCACCACCGAGACCGTCACCACCCCCGCGGGTGTGTTCGAGAACTGCGTACACATCGACAAGGAGGACACTGACGGCACGGTCTACTCCGCATGGTACAAGGAGGGCGTGGGTCTTGTGCAGGCGACCGTCAGTAATGCCCCCCTCAAAGCCAAGGCTCTGGTCTCCTGCGAGATCAAAGGCGGCGAGGGTCTGCTCCCCCTCTGCGTGGGCAACACGTGGCGGTATGAGAATCCCGAAAAGCCCGACGTCATGGTGGAGGTGACCGAGTACACCATTGAACAGATGGGTAAGGGGAACGGGGACAGGGATATGGTCTCTCTCTCCTGCCTGGACTACATCGCCCTGGAGCCCGATTGGGAGATGCGCACCTCGGATGCCACCCTGCTCTTCTCGAAAGCATCCGACCTCTGCGACGCGAAGAAATTTTCCGAGGCCGCCGATACCCTCCGCGCCATCGTCATCGCCAACTCCGACCGCGAGAGCGTGGACTGCGCCCTGTCCGTCCTTACTTATCTGGAGGAGAAGGCACAGTACGATCAAGCCCATTGGCGCTTCTGTCCCTCCTCGGCCAACATCTCGACCCTGACTCTCCGCCAGAGCCACGGCTGTATGACCTATGACGAATGCGACGTATTCTCCTGTGATACCGGCGTCTGGGGCTCCCGCGGCGAGGAGAACCGCATCTTCGGGGTCAAGCCCTTCCGTTACCTGCAAAGCCTCACCGACACCCTCTGGGATGACCGCTGGGTGGCGGGCTACACCGAGGAGCATCCCCACAGCTGGAAGAACGCCATCATCAAGCTGGCCGTCACCGACGGCGGGCGGGTGGAGACCCCTGCGGGAGTGTTCGAGTCCACGGTCTGCCTCACCGTAGAGGCCGGGGACACCGATGCCCCCCGCGACACCGACTACTTCTTCCGCAACACCGAGATGGGGACCAAGCGGTTCTGGTTCGCCCCCGGGGTGGGGGTAGTACGCTTCACCTGTGATTGGGGCCGACACATCTCCTCCGACTGCGTGCTGACCGCCTACCGCGCCGTGGCCGCCGAGGGTGAGATGATGCCCATCCACATCGGCAACACCTGGCAGTACGACGAGGTCAACCTCACCGCCGAGGGCTATATCGCCCGCCGCGACTACCGCGTCCTGTCGGGCATGGGCGACCGCTACCTGCTCGGGGACCATCAGATGTTCACCTTCAAGGGGACCGTGGAGGAGTACGAGGCCTATAAGGCCAAACTGGCGGCTGAGCGGGCACAGTGATACAAAGGCCTTGACGTAAAAGTATCCCGATCGAATGGATTCCGGTCGGGATACTTTGCTTTATCTTCGAATTCGTACCAAATTCTCAATCCCCTTCCCTAATGCCTCGCACAAAGCATCCACCTCGTCCTCGGTGTTCTGCGCCGAGAGGCTGACGCGGAGGGAGCAGTCGGCCTCATGAGCCGACAGGCCGAAGGCGGCCAGGGAGGGGCTGATCTTCACCGAATGGGAGGAGCAAGCCGAGCCGCTGGAGATGCAGATGCCCTGGGCCGAGAGGTAGTTGAGCATGGTCTGGGACTTGATGGAGGGGAGGGTGAGGTTGAGGATATGGGGAGCGCGGCTTCCCGCAGGGATATTCATCTGCACGCCCATGTCACGGAGCTTCCCCTCCAGACGGTTGCGGAGGGCGGTCATCTTGGCAAAGTCCGCCATTCTGGTAGCATAACCCGCCTGTGCCGCCGCGCCGAAGCCGCAGATGCCGATGACGTTCTCGGTGCCCGACCGCAGGCCGCTCTCCTGTCCGCCGCCCGTCAAAAAGGCGGTGATGCGCTTGGTCTTGATGATATCGGGGTGGATATAGAGCGCCCCCACGCCCTTGGGGCCGTGGATCTTATGGGCACTGATCGTGACCAGGTCAGCATGAATACCGGCAGGGGTGAAGGGGACCTTCAGAAAGCCCTGGACCGCGTCGCAATGGGTGACGGTGCGGCTGTCCTTTGCCTTGGCAGCGGCGAAGACGCGGGCCACGTCGAAGTGGGCGCCCGTCTCGTTATTGACCATCATCATGGAGACCAGGAGGGTGGGCTCGTCCAGGGCGGCAATGGCGGCTTCGATATCCAAAACACCGTTTTTTGTGGGAATCCGCACCACTTCGAGGCCGTCAGCCTCCAATTTCTTCATGGCTTCCTCCACCGAGGGGTGTTCGCAATCGGTGGTGATGATGCGCTTACCGAAACGGCGGGGCTTGGCGTAGACGGTGCCGTTGATGGCCAGAGCTGAGGCCTCGGTGCCGCAGGAGGTGAAAATGAGTTCGTTTGGCTTGACCGCCTTCACGCCTAAAGCCGCCCCCACTTGTGCGCGGGCGCGGTTGAGCAGGGTATGGGCCTCCTGCCCCAGGCTGTGGAGGGAGGAGGGGTTGCCATAGTGCCCCATGGCCTGCATCATGGCGGTCAGAGCCTCGGGGCAAAGGGGGGTGGTGGCGGAGTTGTCGAGGTAGATGGTAGTAGACATGGTATTTCTCGTTCCTTGTAATAAAACAGTTACAAGATACAAGATACACGATATTTGCTCGGTCCAACCGTTCTGTATCTTGTATCTGCCGAGCTCGCTCGGCGTGTATCTTGTATCTTTGTATCTCTTTTTTACCGTCTGAAGGTCAGCTCCCCCTGCATCTTCTCAACATCATCCAGGTGGGCGTCGTAGTTCTCGGGCAGGGCGGTGTAGGTCATGACCACGATCATGTAGCCGAAGACGCAGATGGACTGTCGGCACTTATAGGTCACGCCGCCCAGGGAGTAGGTGTACTCGTAGACGGTGGCCTTCTTGCCTCCCATCTCGGACTGGGCGGGCTCACCGATGAGGGTGTAGTCCTTCAAGGTGTCCTTGTAGTACTTCTCGGTGTCCTCCCAGTAGTTGGCCACGCTGTAGCCGTCGGGGGCGGCGTAGCCCATGACCGTGACGTTGGAGCGGTCGGACTCGGAGGCGTAGACCAGAGCGGCGGCCTCGGCGTCACCGATCATCCAGGACTCGGGGGCGAAGAAGCGGTAAGCCACGTCGTTACCCGTCACCAGCTTCATGCCTGCGGGGGTCTCGACCTCGGGGAGCTTTTTGGTATCCTCACTGCCTGCGAAGGGGTAGGCGGTAAAGACCACGTTCTCCAAAATCTCGTCCACGGTATCCAGCCAGCGGTCGAAGGAATCTGCCTTGGAGGAGTAGGTGAAGAGGTAGAACCGCCCCGCTACCTTGGTCAGCACCTGGCGGTAGCGGTAGGTGTCCTCCCCGATGACCGCCGAATAGGTGATGTCCTTGGCCTTGTAGCTGCCCAGGGTGGCGTCGAACTCCTTTTCGGCCTTGTAGTCCTTAAGGGTGCTGATCTCGGTCATATGGGCGGTAAAGAAGTCGTCCAGGGTGGCGGTGGTGTCGGCCTCCCCCTCGGCGGAGGGCTTATCGAAGGGTACCTCGGTCATGGAGACCGCCGTCCCCTCCAAAAGGGAGTAGCACCCTCCCGAGATGCCGCTCTCGGTGTTCACCGTCCATTGGGTAGGGACGAACAGTAGGAAGTATTCCCCGTTGCAGGTAGCGTACTGGTAGCCCTCGGGGATCTCGCTCTCCTTGGAGCAGGCGACGAGACAGCCGCAAAGCAGACACAAGGCCAGTAAGGTGCAGAGAAGGCGGGTGACGGTGGGATGTTTCATGGTTGATCTCCTATGTTTCTATGGTACGGATATATGATACACGAACCGGATTAAGCGGATTTGAACCAAAATGGCTATAATCTATTTTATTATATCACAAAGTCGCATTTTCTGCAAGAGTAAACCGAAATTTTCTTTTGGAGAATAGAAAATAGAGGATGCTCCGGGGTGGGGCATCCTCTGGGGGGATTTATTTAGCTTTCGGGAATGATATCACCGTCGGAGCACCGAATGATAGCGTCCTTCAGCGCATGATTGTAGATACCGATATGAATCTCCTTCCACATCTTTTTGGTGCCGATATAATCCACAAACAGGAGATTTCCGCAATCGTGGAATGCATATGGACTGATCCACGTCACCGTGTTGGGAATAAAGATACTCGTTAGGAGCTCACAGCCCTCAAACGCGTAATCTTCAATGGTCGTCACGCCATTAGGCACGTGGACTCTTGTGAGACTCTTACACATATAGAACATACGCTGTGAGATGGCCGTCAGGCTTGCGGGAAGAAACACGCTCTTAAGGCTCTCACATCCCGAGAAAGCAGAAGGGCCTATGCTTGTAACACCCTCGGGAACCGTAATGCTTGCCAGGTTTTTGCACATGGAAAAAGCGCGTTCTCCTATATCTGTTACACCTACGGGAATGACAACACTGTTCAGTTGGGAGCATCCCCAGAAGGCTTCGGGACCAATACCCGTTACACGGTCTCCGGTGGGAGACACCGACGGGATGATAAGGTTTGGATTCAACGAATGACCCATATAAGAGCTCACATAGCAGGTACCGTCACCGTTTGACGTGAACGTAAGTCCGTCAATCATGAAATGAATCGTTATGTCGTCAGAATCAAAAATGTCATCGATGCCTTCAATGAGTACCCATTGTTCGTAAGCACCGTAGAAATACACGTCGGTAAGATTCCAACACCAGTAGAACGCCCATTCACCGATGCTCGTAACACTACAAGGAATTTCGATCCGTGTCAAGGAGGAACAGTCCTCGAACGCACCGGCACCGATACTGGTTACACCGAAAGGAATGATACAGCTTGTAAGGCATTCGCAGTCCTCGAACGCCCGCTGTCCGATGCTCGTCACGCTTTCGGGAAGTGTAATGAATACAAGGTCCGCACACTGACTGAATGCGTAATCCTCGACCGCCGTAACTCCGAGCGGAATAGTCACGCTCGTTAAGCTTTCGCACTGATAGAACAAGCCTTCTTCGATACAGGTTATACCTTCCGGAAGGGTAATACCCGACAGACTTTGACAGCCGCTGAATGCATAGGAATCAATCTCTTCCACCGTACCGGGAATGTCGATGCGTGTGAGGTTCACACACCCTGCGAATGCATATCTTCCGATCCATTCAACCCCCTCCGGAATCGTAACGGATATAATGGTTTCAATACCCTCAAACGCACTGCTCTCGATTCCGATAACACGATCTCCGGCAGGAGATATGTCGGGGATCACAATGACAGAATCCGTACAGTTCCCGATTCCGGCTACACTACAGGTGCCGTTTCCGTATGTTTTGTATTGGAGCTCATTGATGCCGGGCTCCGTTTGACCCAAGCAACGAACTGTGGCATTGCGGAGTTCGTCATTGTCATCGCCAATAACGATTTGCGCCCACTCGTCCTTGGTACCCATATAGATAACTTCTTTCAAGTTTGTCAGAGAGAACGCGCCTTCTTCAATGCGCTTCACGCTCTGCGGAATGGTAACGCTGCGCAGATTTTCGCACTCGGAAAACGCATACAAACCGATCGTTTCCATGCCGTTTTCAATCCGAATTGTATGAATGGATGTAATCTCCGAGAATGCATCTATGCCAACACTTCTTAGGTTTTCGTACAGCACCAAGGTTGAAGCAAACGTCACGTCATTAAATGCTACGTCTCCGATACTGACAAGACTCCGGGGTAAGCTTTCAATCACAAGGTCGAAGCATTCGCAAAATGCGTAAGCACCAATATGCTTGAGTCCCTCGGGGAGCACAACCTCCTTCAAATCAGATCCGTCGAATGCTCCTTCTCCGATTTCCGTCACCCCTTGTGGAATCTCGACCCGTTCAATAGGAGAGAATTCAAACGCATAATCGCCAATACCCGTTACCCTGTCTCCGGCGGGAGATACGGAAGGAATCACCACATTTGTATCCGTATAGTTTCCGATCCCGCTGACGTAGCAGGTGCCGTCGCCGTTGGAGGTGTATTCCAATTCATTATCCGGTGTTTCTTCCTGCGCGCCGTAATGAAGAGTAGCATATTGAAAATTCCAATTTCCGGCACCTATGATGATCGACTTCCATTGAGATTCAGTTCCATTAAAGTATATGTGTGCGGCCGGGCAACAACCACTGAATGCATGGTGTCCAATACTTGTCACACTGGAAGGAATCGTAATACGGTTGATGTTAGCACACATAGCAAACGAATAAGCTTCGATAGTCGTTACTCCCTCCGGTATCGTGATACTTGTGAGATTATGACACCCCTGGAATGCACTCTCTCCAATGATTGTCACACCGGAAGGAATCGTAACATATTCGATGCCTTGACACATCAGAAACGCACAATCTTCGACAATCGTTACTCCCTCCGGTATCGTGATACTTGTGAGACTCCAACAATCCTCAAATGCACAACTCCCAATACTTGTCACTCTACTTGGAATGTCAATGCTTGTGAGGGCAAAACAACCACAAAACGCATTGTCTCCAATACTCGTCACTCCACGGGGAAGAACGATCTCCGTAAGGTTGCGACAGCTTAGGAATGTACTTTCTTTTATACTTGTCACACCCATTGGAATGGCAATACTTGTAAGACTTTCACAGCCAGAGAATGCATACGCTCCGATGTCTATCACACCGGCAGGAATAGTAATGCTCATAAGGTTTTCACACCGTTCAAATGCACTTTCCCCGATACCGACAACTTGATCCCCTTCGGGTGAAACATCGGGAATTACCACATCCGAATCTGTACAGTTTCCGATACCGCTGACGTAGCAGGTGCCGTCGCCGTTGGAGGTGAATTCAAGGCCGTTGTCTTCGGGGGGGGCTTCGCCTAAGAAGTGGATGGTGGCGTTGAGAAGTTTTCTATTGTTTTTTCCGATAGAAATAGTTTCCCATTGTTCAGAAGTTCCAGCAAAGAACACTTCATCTAGGCTTTTACACCCTATAAATACATCATCACCAATATATGTAACACTATTTGGAATAGTGACATCCTTAAGATTAGCACAGTACATGAACGTGTATTGCTCAATTCTAGTTATGCCATCAGGAATGATGATGCTCGTAATTCCCGTATCTGAAAATGAATTATTTCCGATATATATCACACTATCGGGAATTTCAATGTATGTGATGCTAAAACAATTGCTAAATGCACCTTTACCGATGCTGGTCACACCGTTAGGAATGACTATGCTTTCAAGGTTTTCGCAAAAAGCAAAAGCCTCCCAACCAATACTTGTTATGTTCTCGGAAAGTACTACATTAGTCAAATTACTACACTGGCGGAAAAGCAAATCGTCGATTAGTGTTACACCATCGGGAATAACGATGCTCACCAAACTAGTACAGTTAAAAAAAGCCCAAGCGCCAATGCTCACAACGCTATCAGGGATGTCGATATTTCTCAAACTAATGCAATCATTGAACGCACCACTACCTATGCTCGTCACACTATCAGGAATCACTATACTTGTAAGATTTGTGCAACCATGGAATGCACTACCACCAATACTCAACACTCCGACCGGAATAATAACACTATGAATAGATTCTAAGAGACAAAATGCCTCTTTACCAATGCCGGTTACATAATCCCCTATCGGTGAAACCGCAGGAATCACCACATCCAAATCCGTACAGCTTCCGATACCACTAACGTAACAGGTGCCGTCGCCGTTAGAAGTATATACCAAACCTTTAGAATACTTGGGCTCTTCCGGTTCGGTTTCAGGTTCCTCGGTAGGTTCCTCGGTAAGCTCCTCGGTAGGTTCCTCGGTAGGCTCCTCGGTAGGTTCCTCGGTGGGTGCCTCGGTGGGTGCCTCGGTAGGCTCCTCGGTAGGTTCCTCGGTGGGTGCCTC
>JAGBAS010000145.1 GCA_017938885.1 Clostridia bacterium | reverse complement strand
TGCCCTCTCACCCGCCTACGGCGGGAGCTCCCCCAGAGGGGGAGCCTTTCGTGACAAACCCACAAAAATCCCGTTTCCTCACAAGTTTTTTCCACCGTTCTAAGGCTCCCCCTTTGGGGGTGCCTCCTCGCAAGCTCGGGCGCGAAGCGGTGAGAGGGCAAATAACGCGGACAAGGCACAAACAAACAGTTCGATAAACCCCAATTTCCCGAACGCAAAAGCGAGGAGACCGCAACAGGCATCCTCGCTTTTATTATAACACGATTTCGGAAAAAGTCAACGGGTCGGGGCAAAAAATTCAATCAGTCAATATCCTCGAAAATCTGCTCGGGCCGCTTCAGAAGCACCGTCGGATGCTCCACCAGACGGCGGATCATTTTGAAGGCTGAGGCGTAATAGAAGCCGTCGCAGATGCGCTCGTCGGTGACCACCTTGATGTCCATCATGCGTCTCTGCTCCACCGAGCCGTCCCGCTTCTGCTTGTAGGCGGTGCGCTTGATGCCGTAGGAGATGAACACGGGGAGGTTGCCGAAATTATAGATATGATGGTAGATGGGCTTGATGCCCAGGGAGCCCATGGAGGTGATAATCATACTGCCGTGGAAGGGAGAGAGATCGGTCAGCGACTTGGGGATCCAGCCGTGGTAATCCAGCCAGAACAGGATGCGGATGGCGGCACGGAGGATGGGACGGGGGAGGGAGGCCAGGGTGCCGGCGGTCTTGTCGAAGCCCGAATCCAGATCCTCCTTTTCCTTCTCCTTCATGACAGCGGCGTTGAACTTCTCGTAGACGTCGATGATGGTATCGTCGGGCTCGAAGATCACCGAAATGCAGGTGTCGGGGGAGTCCTCCCGCAGGTCCTTTTTGATGGTCATATTGACCTCAATGTTGTTGCGGGCGTAGATGCGCTGACCGCTGATAAAGCGGTTGAGGGCGGGCTTCTGGGAGATGACGCGAACGTAGGCCGCCAGCATGATGTGCAGGAAGCTGAAGCCCTCGTAGCCGTCGGCGATCATCTGCTTGCAGAAGACGTCGGTCTCGGTAACGTCCATCTCGTCGGCAAAGTAATTCATAGCGTCGGCGCGGTCCTTCATGATGAAGGCCATCATCTTGTTCATGGGCTGGGCGGTGCGCACCATGCGGCCGTCTTTACGGTCACCCATGCGCTTCTTGCGGGGGGCAGGACGGGGCAGGCGGGGCTCAGCGGCGGGGGTCTCGGGCGTTGCAGTCTCAGTCACGGGGGTCTCGACGGTTACGGTCTCTTGGCTCATGGGTAACCTCCCTGTATATGGATTTGGGTGTGTTCGTTTACATTCGGTTTATATTATAACGCATTTTTGGTCAAAAATCAAGGGGATTCGGCAAGTTTACACAAAATGCCGAAAAAAATTTCAAAACACCTCCGACAGCGCGAAAAAACACCCTCACCGTGTGCAGGGTGAGGGTGTCGGAAGCTCATCCGATTCAGTTCAGCTCGACCTTCAGATTATCCAGATCAAAGGCCGTCCAGCCTCGGGACACGATATGGAGGGCGGGCCTCACCGTCAAAAAGCCGTTGTCCACTTGGATCAAGGTCACGCCGTCGGCGCCCTTGACCGTGACCGAGCGGTAGTAGTCGTGGGTCGCGCCGTCGTAGCTGCCCACGTCGCCCAGCTCGGCGGTGAAGAGCAGCGTCTCCCCTGCGTAAACCGTGATGCGGCCGTCTCGGTCGGTCACCGAAAGGGTGGTAAAGCCATAGCCGTTTGAGTAGCTGATGAAGGTCTCGGTATGGGTGACGGCATTGCTTGCCGCGTCAAAGGTCTTGACCACCACGCGGAAGCCATTCTCGGCGGGCATGACCAGCATGCCGCTGGCGCCGATGCACTTCTCGGCCACCTTGGCTTCCTCCTCGTAATGGGAAAATCGGGTCTGATCCCCGCCGCGGAGGACAAGACCGCCCAGCCGTTCGGCGATACCGCCCGCCGTGGCTCCGTCCAGACACCGCCAATCCAGGGACAGGGCGTAGCCGTTCTTGACGGGGAGGGTCATTTCCATGAGCAGATAAGCGGTGTTGCGCAGGAAGCGGTTGCCGTTCTCCTCAACGATCACGGCGGGGCCTCGGCCAATGGGCTCGTACATTTGGAAATTTACCGAAAAAGCGTTGGTCAGGCTCTCGCCGAATGCAGTGTCTCCCGCCTTCATGTCCTCGAAATCGCAGGAAGCCCCCGAGACGTCCCGCACATGGATGCGGGCGGTGACGGGGAATTCCCGATCTCCGTAGGCGGCGGTACCGCTGACCGTAAAGTCCCCGGCGGCGGAGGTGTCGGGAGTCTTGGCCCAGACCACCCGGACGGATCTGCGGAAGCCGTTCTCCAGGAGGAGATCCACCTCGTCGGGTAGCTCGCAGACGGCTCCCACGTCGGCATACTTCCAGACGTCCAGGGCGCGGAGGGGCGCGGCCTCGTTGTTGGCGGGATCGTAGGTGACCGACCGTTCACCGTAGGTGGGACCGTTGATGGTCTTGCCCGTGGCCGTGTCCAGACAAAGAATGCCCCGTTCGCCGTCCAAAACCAGGCGGTCTATGATGAGCATGGGGGTGCCGTTCCCGTGGACGTAGGCGTGGGCGGCGATCCACCACGCACCGTCGGGGCCCTCGAAGACCGAATTGTGACCGCACTCGCGGTACTTGTCCTGGTTCTCGTAGTAGCCCTCCTCGTAGATGCCTCCGTAGTAGTCACAGCGATCCTGCGCCATGCCGCCGTACATGGGGTCGGGGTACATGGTCCACGTTCCCGTCACCGCATCGGCGGAGGCCAGACCGACCTCGTAGCCCCGCGACCAAGTGGAGTAGAACATATAGTATTTCCCGCCCGCGGTCAGCACGAAGGGACCCTCAAAGCCCACCCCGGGGCGTTCGCCGTTCCAGGCGTCCGAGCCCTTGACGGGGGTAACGGGGGTCTGCCAGCCCGACAGTAGGGTCAGGGTATCCAGGTCGATTTTGGCGTACATAATGTTGGAGGCGAACACGTAGGTCTGACCGTCGGTGTCCACGAAGAGGTGGGCATCGTTACCCAGGGCCAACGGGGCATCGGGGTTCATGACGGTATAGGGCCCCTCGACGTCGTCGGCCACCGCGAACAGAAAGCCGTGATTGGAGCCGTCCACCGCGCAGCAGTTGACCGTAACGTAGAACTTACCGTTGTGGGAGAACAGCTCCGCCGCCCAGAACCGCTCGCTGTACCACTTGCTCTCGGACTCAGCGGGGGTCTTGACGATGTAGTCCACAAACGCCCACTCGGTCATGTCGTAGCTCTTGTACAGGGGCACGCCCTTGGTGCGGTTCGCCTCGGATTCCAGACCGTAGGGAGGCAGGGTGCCCGTCATGTACCAGGCATCCCCCACCTTGAGGATGAAGGGATCGCGGAGGGCGGGGGTCTTTCGCTCGTAGCGGATGGGGTTGCTCCAGGTATAGGTAGCCTCGGCGGGCTGAGTCTCGGCGGGCCGAGGCTCGGCAGGTGAGGTAGGCTTTTCGGTCTCGGGGGTGCAGGTGCTTTCGTCGGGTGTCATAAGCGTTGTCTCTCCTTCCGTAGGGACTGTGGGAGGATCAGCGGGAGCGGGCTGACAGGCAGCCAGGACCGCCAGCAATCCAAAGAGAAGGGTTGCGGTCAGAATGGGACATACTTTGCCGAGGAAGTTACGCATGAACGGATCTCCTTTCCAAAGCCTCCGATACGGGTCGTGGGCGTTCTTGCTTTTTTCATTATAGCACATTCACCGATGGCTGTCAAGTCAAAAAAAGCACCTCGGCCCCTTGACCGCCGCGCCGAGTTATGGTATAATAAGAGCAGGAATCACCCATACGGAGGTATATACATGAAGCACGTAGACATCTATACCGACGGTGCCTGCCGAGGCAACCCGGGCCCCGGGGGCTGGGGCGCGATCCTGGTCTACAACGGCCATGAGAAGGAGCTGTCGGGGGGCCATCCCGAGACCACCAACAACCGCATGGAGCTCACCGCCGTCATCACCGCCCTGGCCGCTCTCAAGGAGCCCTGCGAGGTGACGCTGACCTCCGACTCCAAGTACGTCATCGACGGCATCACCAAGGGCTGGGCGCGGTCCTGGAAGGCAAAGGGCTGGATCAAGGGAGACAAGACCCCCGCCCTCAACCCCGAGCTGTGGGATCAGCTCCTGACCCAGGTAGACCGCCACAAGGTGGAGTTCGTCTGGGTAAGAGGCCACGCGGGGCATCCCTACAACGAGCGGTGCGACGCACTGGCGACGGCGTATGCGGACAGCCTGAAGAAGTGAAATACGCCTGCGGCGTGTGAAATAGCACCGCAAGCGATGCTGTGAAATACGCGCAATGCGCGTGTGAGATTCGTCCATGCGGACGAGTTGAGGAGGAGATCCTTCGGATCTCTCCATTGTCAGATCCAAATTAGAAACCCGCAGGGTCTCTTTCCTTCACTCGCCCAAAGGGCGAATTTCACGCGCGCTTGCGAGCATTTCACATGCGCGCCAGCGCATATTTCACGCGCGTAGCGCATTTCACGATAACAAGAAAGACCGTTGCGATGCAACGGTCTTTCTTGTTATCCTTGGTCAGTTCTTGGTCACGAAGCAGATCTTCTCGATGACCACGGGCTCCACAGGCACGCTGTTCTCGTCGCCGGAGGCGTTGGCCTTGACCTCCACCTCGGAGACGGTGAGGACCACGTCCAGACCGGCCACTACGTAGCCGAAGCCGGCGTACTTGCCGTCCAGAGAATTCGCGGCGGAGTCATCGTTACAAATGAAGAACTGGCTGGTGGCACTGTCGAGGGGAGAGGAGCGGCGGGCCATGGAGATGACGCCGGCCACGTGAGACAGGTCGTTCTGGACGCCGTTGAGCTTGAACTCACCCTTGATGGTGGTGCCCGAGCCGCCGGTGCCGTCGCCCTTGGG
>JAGBAS010000144.1 GCA_017938885.1 Clostridia bacterium | reverse complement strand
GGTTTTTATATGGAGGAAAGCAGATCATTTCCCTTCGGGAAATGTCCATTTATCGGCTACTCATCCACCGCTTCGCGGTCCCCCTTCCCTCACAAGGGAAGGCTCACGAGGAAACCCAACAGACCGATAACCCCCAATTTATTTACAAAAGTTCTTGACAATTCATAGATTTCGGTGTACAATAAGAGCAACGAAACCAACCCGAAAGGAATTTCTATTATGGACTGCTTATTCTGCAAGATCATCGCGGGGGATATCCCCTCTGCCAAGGTGTACGAGGACGAGCTGGTGTACGCCTTCCGCGACATCGCCCCCATGGCTCCCACCCACATCCTCATCGTGCCCAAGGCACACATGGCCTCGGCCGACGAGGTGACTTCCGAGAACAGCGGCTATGTAGCCCGTATTTTTGAGGTGATCCCGGGGATCGCCGCCGCCGAAGGGCTGACAAACGGCTACCGCGTCATCACCAACTGCGGCGAGGACGGCTGCCAGAGCGTCAAGCACCTCCACTTCCACCTGCTGGGCGGTAAGAAGCTGCCCGATCAGATGGCGTAAGCGCTATAACAGACCAAAAAAGGAGAACGGTTTCCCGCGCGGGGATCGCTCTCCCTTTTTTGTCGGTTTCGGAGGCTTACTCCCGACAGAAGACCTCTTCCAGGTCTCCGTCCACAAAGCCTGCGGCTACGTACTCGATAGCCTCGGGGAGGATGCCCTCCGCGACGGCCTCTCCCAGGGTCCCCAGCATGAGATCCAGGGCGGCCTCCCAGTCCTCGGCGGTGAAGCCGAACAGCTCCTCGCCTGTGGTGTACAGCTCGTTGTCGGGGCAAGCCCAGTCGGGGTCCTCGCGGTCATAGGTGGCGCAAGCCACCAGCTGGGCATCATACTCACCGTCCTCCTCTCCTTCATAGAGGTTCAGGCAAAGAGCCTTGGCCTCGGCGGGGAGGGCGATCAGGTGAGGCTTCAACCATGTGATCATGTTTTGTTTCATGTTTCGATCCCTTTTTGGTAAAGTTTGAGGAGATTCTTAAGAACCCTCGCAAACTTCGCCGCAAGCGAATTTGCCCCGAGCGCAGCGAGGAGGTTTTCAAAAGGGTTCTTAAGCGGGGGGCAGGGGCAGAGCCCCTCGTTCTTTACGCCTTGACGAACTCGGAATAGATGGCACGGAGAGCATCCTCGTACTCGTCCTCGTCCACACCCACGATGATGTTCAGCTCGGAGGAGCCCTGGTCGATGATGCGGATGTTGATGTCAGCGCGGGCCAGGGCGTCGCAGACGCGGGCGGAGGTACCCTTGGCCTTGACCATACCGCGACCCACTACGGCGACGAGAGCCAGACCGTCCTCGATGAAGACGCTGTCGGGACGGACGGCGCGGACGATGGCGTTCATGACCTTCTCGCGGCGGTCGTCCAGGGTGGAGGAGGCCACCACCACGCTCATGGTGTCGATGCCCGAGGGGAGATGCTCAAAGGAGATCTCGTTGTCCTCAAAGACCTCCAGCACCTTGCGGCCAAAGCCCACCTCGGTGTTCATGCTGTCCTTCTCAATGGTCAGCACCGAAAAGCCCTTCTTGCCCGCGATACCCGTGATGACGTGCTCGGAGTCGTAGCCCAGGGAGTGGGAGACGATCATGGTGCCCTCGTCCTCGGGGCGGTTGGTGTTGCGGATGTTGATGGGAATACCGGCGGAGCGGACGGGGAATACGGCGTCCTCGTGGAGCACCGTCGCGCCCATGTAGGACAGCTCGCGGAGCTCACGGTAGGTGATCTCCTTGATGATGCAGGGGTTGTCAATGATGCGGGGGTCGGCCATCATGAAGCCGGACACGTCGGTCCAGTTCTCATAGAGGTCAGCCTTGGCGGCCTTGGCCACGATGGAGCCGGTGATGTCCGAGCCGCCGCGGGAGAAGGTCTTGACGGTCCCGTTGGGGGTGCCGCCGTAGAAGCCGGGAATAACGGCGTACTTGTGCTTATCCAGCTCGGCCGAGAGCTCGGCGTTGGTCTTTTCCTCGTCCAAGGTGCCGTTATCCTTGAAGAAGATGACGTTCTCGGCGTCGATGAAGTCGAAGCCCAGGTACTTGGCCAGGATCAGAGCGTTGAGGTACTCACCTCTTGAGGCGGCGTAGCCTCGGCCTGCGGCGTGGAGCATGGCGTTCTTGACGTAATCCAGCTCGCCGTTGATATCGTAGTCCAGACCCAGATCGGCAATGATGCTGGTATAACGGGCGCGGATCTCGTTGTAGCAGGCGTCGATGGACTCCATAGAGGAGCGGGACTTGATGAGGTCGTAGCAGCGATAGAGCATATCCGTGACCTTGGTGTCGCTCTTCTCCCGCTTACCGGGGGCGGAGGGGACGACGTAACGGCGCTCGGGATCGGCCTTGACGATGGCGGCTACCTGGCGGAAATGCTCGGCATCGGCCAGAGAACTGCCGCCGAACTTAACAACTTTGACAGACATGGTATGGTCTCCTTTTGGGTTGGTTTTCTATGGATTGGTTTTGGTTACAGTTTATGAATCTCCGCGTTTGCCGGCTCCCATGGGATGGGGATGGCCGTGGGGGGGCGGCATACCGCCGTGACGGGCAGGACGGATATCGTCGGGGACGTCCTCCAGCACGGCTTCTCCCTCAGTGACGTAGCGCTTGGCCTGGGTGGAGAAGAGCTCGTAGTAGCGGCCCCGCTTGGCCATGAGCTGGCGGTGATCGCCTTCCTCAATGAGCTTACCGTATTCCAGCACCGCGATCTTGGAGGCCACGGTGGCACTCGACAGACGGTGGGAGACGAAGATGGTGGTCTTGTCGGCGCGGAGGCGGTCGAACTGGTTGAAGATCTCCTGCTCGGCCATGGGATCCAGAGAGGCGGTAGGCTCGTCCAGGATCAGGACGTCGGAGTCGCTGTAGAAGGCGCGGGCGATGGCCAGCTTTTGCCACTGACCGATGGAGAGCTCGATGCCCTCCTCCTCGAAGATGCGCATGAGGGGGGTGTCGAAGCCGCCGGGCAGGTGGCCTATGTAGTCGGTAGCGTCGGCTTCCTCGGCGGCCTTGCGGATCTCCTCCTCCTTCAGCTCCTTACGGATATCGCCGAAGTGGATGTTCTCGCTGACGCTGACGGCGTACTTGCCGAAGTCCTGGAAGATGATGCCGTACATACTGTAGAGATCCTTCACGTCGTAGGCGCGGATGTCCTCGCCGTCCAGGAGGATCACACCCTCGGTGGGGTCGTAGAGGCGAGTCAGAAGCTTTAAGAGGGTGGTCTTGCCCGCACCGTTGAGGCCGACCAGCACCAGGGTCTCCCCGGGGCGGATCAGAAGATTGATATCATCCAGTACCTTTCGCTCGGTGCCGGGGTAGATGAAGCTGACGTGGCGGAATTCGATGGTATGGGCCCGGCCGTGGTTCACCTTCAGGGGGCCCTCCTCCTCGCGACCCTCTGCGGGCACGGGGACTATGGTGGGTTCTTCCTTCAAAAAGGAGGTCAGGTTGTCGATGAACAGGGTGCCTTCGTAGATGGTGGCGGATATGGAGATCAGCGCGCCTACCTGACCCGCGATCTGACCCAGGGCACCGGTGTACATGGAGTAGTCACCGATCATGTCCTCACCCTTGACCACCAGGTAGGCGAACCAGAGGTAGAAGGCACAGTTGACCACCGAGGACACCACCGTAATGATGACGTGCCACATGTTCTCCTTGAGGATGAGGGCACGGATACCGGCGTAGTAGCGGTCGAAGGTCTGGCGGTAGCGGCCGATGAAGGTGTCGGACAGATCGAACATACGGATTTCCTTGACCATGTCCTTGTTGACCATGAGGTCGGAGTAGTAGTTCATCTGGCGGCGATCCTTGGAGCGGCGGCGCATGTATTGGAAATTCTTGCGGCGGTAGTAGAAATTGATGATGGCCGATGGCACCGATACTACCACCATGACCAGAGCCGCCCACCAGAGCTTGGTGGCGAGGATGACCACGAAGGAAATAAAGGTGATGATGGTGCTGACCACCGAGAAGGTGGAGGACAGGATCTGAATGGGGCGCATGCCTGCCTCGCGGTTGGCGTTTTCCAGCTTCTCGTAAAAGGCGGGAAGATCAAAGGCGCAGAGATCCAGCTCCTTGGCCTTGTTCATGATCTCCAGCTTGACGGTACGCACCACCAGCTCGCCGGCGATGCGGGTGACCGTGTTCTTCAGGGTGTTCACCACGCTGTTGATGATGTTGAAGATGAACATGAAGACGAGCATGAAAAAGACCACGTGGCCGACGAAATCGACGAAAGCATTTCCGACGAAGTCGCCCTTGAGGGCTGACTCCTGCATGGTATTCAATACCGACTGGGAAATGCGGGCACTGATGACCGGCATAACACCCTGGAATATAGCGAAAAACAGCATGGCGAAGAGAATCCAGGGGCCTGTTTTCCAGACCAGCTTGAATATGTAGCCCATGCGGACAAAGAACCCGCCGAGAAGCTCGCCCAGATAGCGTGGAACGTCGGCGATATTCTTGGGGGGCGTGACCTTGGCGTACTGAAAGCGTGCGCCGGGAGGGGGGCCGTGGAACATATGCGGAAACCGCCTTTCATAACAGCTTTATACGGCGATGACGGACATAGCAATTCATATTATTATATCACGCAAATTTTAACATACACAGGATATTCTGTGAACAAAATGTATTATCGCGGAATTTTTCGGAGAAATTTGCGAAGGAAGAGAGAAATTCACGGTTTTCTCTTGCATTTTCATGGTTTTTCGTATATAATAGACCCAACGAAACATGGCGACCGCCGCCGAAAGGAGCTTTCATGTCTATCCCCTTTAAGCCCGCCACTATCCTGTTGCCCGACTTTACCAAATACAGCGGCACCGCATGGTCCTGCGTGGCCTGCGACCAGTACACCTCCCAGCCCGCATACTGGGAGAGCGCCGACGCCTACGCCGCCGATCATCCCTCCACCCTCCGCCTCATCATCCCCGAGGTCTACCTGGCCGAGACCGAGACCCGCAAGCCCCGGGTGCTGTCCGACATGAATGACTACCTGAAACACGTGCTGGTGGAGCATCCCCACACCATGATCCTGGTGGAGCGCACCCTGGGGAGCGGCGAGACCCGCTGGGGCATCGTGGGTGCGGTGGATCTCATGACCTACGATTACAAGAAGGGTGCCGACAGCCTGATCCGCGCCACCGAGGCCACTGTGGCCGAGCGCATCCCTGCCCGCACCACCGTCCGCAGGGAAGCCCCCATCGAGCTGCCCCACGTTATGATGCTCATTGATGACCGTCAAAAAACGGTGGTGGAGCCCTTGGCCGCCGTGAAGGACACCCTGCCCGTGGCCTACGACTTCGACCTCATGATGAACGACGGACACCTGAAGGGCTATCTGCTCACCCCTGCCCTCATGGAGCAGGTAGATGCCGCCTTGGCGGCTCTCATCACCCCCGAGGCCATGGCCGAGCGGTACGGAAAGGAAGGGCTTGCCCCCCTGCTCTTCGCGGTGGGTGACGGCAACCATTCTCTGGCCGCCGCCAAGACCTGCTTTGAGGAGGTCCGCGCCGCCATCGGAGACGAGGCCGCAATGCAGCATCCCGCCCGCTACGCCCTTTGCGAGGTGGTGAATCTCTACGACGAGTCCCTGCGCTTCGAGCCCATCTACCGCGTGGTCTTTGGTATCGAGCCCGACTGCATCCTAAAGGTCTTCCAGGCCTATATCGCCGAGCTCAACGGGGAAGCATCCCCCCAGACCGTGGAGTGGGTCAGCGGTGACCGTTGCGGTACCTTGACCATCCCCGCGCCTGCCGTGGCTCTGCCCGTAGGCACGGTGCAGGATTTCCTGGATGGATACATGAAGACTGCCCCCGCAGGTGCCTACATTGATTACATCCACGGCGAGGAGACCGCCAAGACCCTCGCCGGCCGCTCCGATGCCATCGCCTTTCTCTTTGCCGGCATGGCCAAGGAGGAGCTGTTCTCCACCGTCATTTCGGACGGTGCCCTGCCTCGAAAGACCTTCTCCATGGGTCACGCCGAGGATAAACGCTTCTATACCGAGGCCAGACGGATCCGCTGATCCTTCACATATGATATCCCGAACTGCCGTTTGCGCAATTCGGGGTATTTTTTTAGAAAACCTATTGACAAGGCTCTGTGTCTGTGCTATAATGACTGTGCTATAGCAAGTATCACAGTTGGAGAATTCTCATGATCGTCATTGACCACAACAGCAGAACCCCCATATATGAGCAGATCAAGGTACAGTTCTTATCGCTCATTACCTCGGGGGCCCTGTCCCCCGGCGACAAGCTCCCCTCCCTCCGCACCCTCGCCGCCGACCTGTCTCTCAACTTCAATACCATCAAAAAGGTCTTTGCTCAGCTGGAGGCCGACGGCGTCATCGTCACGGTCCAGGGCAAGGGCTGCTTTGTGGCGGATACCGCCAAGGACAATCCCGCCGTACTGGATCGGGCTGAAGCCGCCCTGCGGGAAGCGGTGGCCGTCGCCCGCGCCTCAGGCGTTTCGAGGGAGACCGCCGAGCGTATTTTGGCGGTAATTTTTGAAGAAGAAAAGTAAATGGGGGTTTATCGGGCTGTCTAAAACGGTGTGTTTGTGGCTTGCCCGCGTTATTTGCCCTCTCACCGCTTCGCGGAGCTCCCCAAAAGGGGGAGCCTTAGAACGGCGAAAAACACTTGTCGGGAAACAAGATTCTTGGGGTTTGGCTCGAAAGGCTCCCCCTCTGGGGGAGCTCCCGCCGCAGGCGGGTGAGAGGGCAAAACCTCAGGGTAAACACAAACCAACAGTTCGATAAACCCAAATTTGAACGTTCCTCGCATTTCACAGAAAGGAAAACTCCCATGATCGAGATCAACCATGTCACCAAGGCCTTCGGGGACAAGACGGTACTGGACAATATCACCGTCGCCGTCGCCGACGGCTCCATATATGGCCTTGTGGGCTACAACGGGGCGGGTAAGACTACCCTTTTGAACCTCATAGCCGGTCTCTACCGTCCCGACGGCGGCAACATCACCGCTGACACCGAGAACGGCAAGCTGGCGGTCTACGGCTCGGAGCGGGTGCGCCGCGACCTGTTCCTCATCCCCGACGACCCCTACGTCCTGCCCCAGGCGAGCCTATCTACCATGGCGGCCTTCTATCGGGGCTTTTACCCCGGTTTTTCCATGGAAACCATGGAAAAGCTCACCGAAATTTTCGGTCTTGACCCCAAGAAGAAGCTGAACGGCTTCTCCAAGGGTATGAAGCGGCAGGCGGCCATCATCCTGGGCCTGTCCTCCCGCGCCCGCTACCTCCTTTTGGACGAGAGCTTTGACGGTCTGGACCCCAACATCCGTATGACGGTCTGCGACCTCCTCATGGAGTACATGGCCGAGACGGGGGCCACCATCATCATGGCCTCCCACAACCTCCACGAGATCGAGCATATCTGCGACACGGTTGGTATGCTCAACGGCACCCACATCGTTTACAGCTGTGAGATCGAGGCCATCAAGGAGCGCTACACCCGCATCCGCGCCGCTTTTGACCGTGAGGTAGACGAGACCGCGCTGGCGGGAATCACCTACGGCGAGCTGAACGCCTGCGGAAAGGTGCTCTCCTTTGTCAGCGAGACCCCCGCCGATACGGTGGAGGTTGCTCTCCGCGTCCACGGCGGCCTGTGCCTGTTCGAGACCTACCCCCTGTCCTTGGAGGAGGTCTTCAAGTATGAAATGAAGAAGGGAGGAAAGAGCTATGACATCGAAGGACTCTTTGGCAGTAAAGCGTAAGTTCCACCCCCTGCTCCATGAGATCCTGTGGACGGCCCGCCGTTACTGGTGGGTGGCTTTTGTGGGCTTCCTCCTGTTCGGATTTCTCACCATTGGGGTTTTGACCCTGGAGGGGAACGAGCCCGATACCTTCGCCCTGTTCTCCAACGCCTTTGACCCCACCCTCATCCGCGTGGCGGCGGTGCTGTACGGCCTGTTCGCGGCCTTCTGTCTGTTCCGTTTTCTCTGGAGCCGCAAGGAATGCGGGCTGTATCTGTCGGTTGGCGCGGCGCGTTGGAAGCAGTTTACCCTGCGTTACCTCTTTGGCTTCCTGTCGGTGGCCGTAGCGGTGGCGGCTGCCCTGCTTCTGACCTATCACAGTGAAATGAGTACCATTGTCGAGGACTGCTACGGCCTGGCCGCTCACTACACCATGGTCTTTACGGTTAGCCTGACTACCCTGACCCTCCTGTCCTACTCGGTCGGCGTACTGGTGGCGGTGCTCTGCGGGCATTTCCTGCCCGCCCTGCTCTGCGGAGCCGGGGTGCTGGCCGCGCCCTATACGGTGGCGGCGGGGATACAGAATCTCATTGCCTTCTTCCTCCACGGCTCTCCCCTGGGGGCTTCCTCGACGGCACCTTACGCGGAGGAGATCCCCAACCTCTTAGCGAGATCCCTGGACGCGGGTCTGTTCACCGTGCTCACCGACGATCTGTACTACGTTACCTTTTCAAATATGTTTCTCGCCGGAAGCGACAACCCATACGTTGCCGAGAATGCTTTGCTCTACAAGGAGGAGCACGCCCTGCCCACCCTGACCCTGATCCTCCTGCTGGGGATCGCCGCCGCCCTGGCCCTTCTGGCGGGATTTGCCTACTGCCGCCGTCCCGCCGAGCACAGCGGAAAGCATTACGTCCATCCCGTTCTGTCCCACGCCGCAGCCCTGTCCATGGCCTTTGGAGCGGCTTCCCCGGTGTTCCTGCTGAAGTCACCCGCCGAGGGAGGCTTCGGGATGGTGCTGTTGACTGCCCTGTTTTTGATCGTACTGGCAATCGCCGCTACCCTCATCCGTCTCCTGCTCATCCGTGACCTGAAGGCCACCCTGCGGCACTATCCCGTCCTCTGCGGAGCTGCCGTCCTGTGCCTGACAGCGATGATCTGCCTGGGCACGGGTTGGTTCGGGTATGCCGATTTCCTGCCCGAGACCGGTGAGGTGGTATCGGTGACCGTGAGCTACAATCAGAATCCCACCCTCCAGAATGTCTCCGGCCGCTCCGCCTTCTCCCGAGGAATGCCGAAAAAGAACAGCTCATTCGGTATATCCGACGGTACCATCGCCCTGGAATTTCTCTACTGCTACGGCTTCACCTATCACTACGACTCGCTCCCCGTCCTGACCCACCCCGAGGACGTGGTCGCCGCCATCGCTATCCATGAAGCCATCCTGGCGGACGGACGGCAGGTATTCACGGGAGAGATGCCCGAGGACTATGCCCGCACCGTGGTCCCCGTAGATTTCTACATCTCCTACGAGCTAAAGAATGGTAAGACAGTCACCCGCTACTACCCGTACCTGTCCCTTGCGGCCCTGGAGACTGTCACGATGACGGCAGAGAACACCTATGCCTACCGTGAGGAAATGGCGGTCTACCACGAAAACGTTGGATACACGGACGTGCTTGCCGTGGAGATCGGTGATCCTCTGTTCGGTACGTTCCATACGCCTGCCCTCACCGAGGAGGAAATGAAGGCACTCACAGCCGCCCTGGATACCGACACCGCCCTGATGACGGCGGAGGAGCGGTATAACGGAGACCATCCCGTCCTGGGGATCGTCCGTATCCGCACCAGGCAAGGCATGAAGCTGTCCACCCATCCCTTTGACCGCACCTACGAGACCTACTACGTCACCGAGAAGTTCCGGAACACCCTGGCCTTTCTCCGTGAGCGGGGGCTGGACACCCACTTTACGGCCAATGCCACGGTCACCGAGCTCCGTGTCCAACGCTATACTCCCCGCTTCCTGCCCGTAGGCGGCCACGCTCTCAGCTACGTCTTCTTCTCCTGCGACAATACCGTTCAGCTCTACGTCCCCGAAAACGGACCTATGTCCGTGGAGGATTGGATGGGAGGCGGTGAGGCCCTGCCCGCAGAGGCGTGGGACACCTACCTCCAAAACGCCCGCTCGGTTGCCCTCATGAC
Organism: Clostridia bacterium; assembly: GCA_017938885.1. Taxonomy (GTDB): domain Bacteria; phylum Bacillota; class Clostridia; order Oscillospirales; family CAG-272; genus CAMEON01. The sequence goes on along the minus strand of JAGBAS010000144.1, from coordinate 24,421 downwards.
CCGCCCCGGCTACATGGTGCAGATCCTCCTCACCAACGAAAAGGGCGAGACAAAGCTGGTAACACGGTATATCTACGAGGCGGATATTCCGCATTGACGTAAGACATAAGATACGCGCCGAGCAAAGCTCGGCAGATACGAGATACAAGATACATCATGGGACGGGCAGACGGCTCTCCCGTTGCGTATCTTGTATCTTTGTTTCTCCCATGGGTAATCCTCCACAAAAACCCTTTCACCACCCACGCTCTTATGGGTTAATTATGAGAAATTCCCATGCCCGACAAGACAATTTTCCCCATTCCCTTGACACGGGTCGCAAAAAGGAGTATAATAGACCCAAACCAACGCCCGCTTGCGGGCAACCACTTCTGCGACCCACGGGCAACCCCACGAGTCACTCTTCACGAAAGGACGGATACGATCATGAAGAACATTTCCCGCAATCTCACCATGCTCTGCGATTTCTACGAGCTGACCATGTCCAACGGCTACTTCAAAACAGGCCTTGCCGACCAGATCGTCTACTTTGACGTGTTCTACCGCAAGAACCCCGACGAGGGCGGCTTTGCCGTGGTGGCAGGCCTTGAGCAGATCGTGGAGTACATTCAGAATCTCCACTTTGATGAGGACGACATCGCCTACCTGCGGAGCAAGAACCTCTTTGACGAGGGATTTTTGGATTATCTCCGCAATTTCCGCTTCACGGGTGACATCTGGGCTGTCCCGGAGGGCACCTACGTCTTCCCCGGCGAGCCCCTCATGACCGTCCGCGCTCCCACCATCCAGGCTCAGTTCATCGAGACCTACGTTCTCATGGTCATCAACCACGAGTCCCTCATCGCTACCAAGGCCTCCCGCCTGGCCCGCGCCGCCAAGGGCCGCGCCATCTCGGAGTTCGGCTCCCGCCGTGCCCAGGGGGCCGACGCCGCCATTCTGGGTGCCCGTGCCGCCTACATCGGTGGCGTGAACAACACCGCTTGTACCATCACCGACGAGATCTACGGCGTCCCCGCCTCGGGCACCATGGCCCACGCCTGGGTCCAGATGTTCGACGACGAGCTCACCGCCTTCCGCAATTACTGCACCCTCTACCCCCACAATGCCACCCTCCTGGTGGACACCTACAACGTCCTGGAGTCGGGCGTGCCCCACGCCATTCAGGCCTTCAACGAGATCCTGAAGCCCCAGGGCATCACCAAGTGCGCCGTCCGTCTGGACTCGGGCGATATCGCCTACCTCACCAAGAAGGTGCGCAAAATGCTGGACGAGGCAGGCTGGTTCGACTGCAAGATCGTGGTCTCTAACTCCCTGGACGAGTACATCATCCGCGAGCTGATCCGCCAGGGTGCCGAGGTGGATGCCTTCGGCGTGGGCGAGCGCTTGATTACCGCCAAGAGCGATCCCGTCTTCGGCGGTGTCTATAAGCTCTGCGCCATTGAGAAGCCCGACGGCACCATCCTCCCCAAGATCAAGATCTCCGAGAACGTGGGCAAGATCACTACCCCCCACTTCAAGAAGGTCTACCGCCTCCGCGGCCGCGACACCGGCAAGGCCGAGGCCGATCTGATCTGTCTGCATGACGAGGTCATCGACGATACCCAGCCCCTGGAGATCTTCGACCCCCAGAACACCTGGAAGCGCAAGATCCTGACCAATTTCACCGCAACAGAGCTGCTGGTGCAGGTCTTCAAGGACGGAGAGCTGGTCTACAACCTCCCCACCCTGGACGAGATCCGCGCCCGCTGCGCCGCAGAGCGGGACGGTATGTGGGAGGAGGTCCGGAGATTCACCAACCCCCACAATTACTACGTCGATCTCTCTCAGAAGCTCTGGGATATCAAGCATGGGCTTCTGAATCAGCGCAATCATTGATCGCTGACCCATGGCCATAAAAAAGAACAGACCCACGCACCTGCTTCGGTGTGGTGGGTCTGTTCTTGTTACGGGGCGGGGGATCAGTCTCGGATCTCCACGTTGACCCGCTTGCCGCAGTCGGCGGAGGCTGCCTTGATGACCGTGCGGATGGCCTTGGCAATGCGACCGTGACGGCCGATCACCATGCCCATGTCGTCGGGGGCCACCGTGAGGGTCAGGGTGATGGTGTCATCATCTTCCTCGCGGATGACCTTGACCTCATCGGGGGTATCCACGATGGCGGCAGCGATGTCGTGTAAGGTCGTTTGAAGCTCTGCCATGACTATACTCCGTTAGGGAATCAGTCAATGATGCCGTTCTTCTTGAACAGGGACTTGACGGTCTCGGTGGGCTGAGCACCCTTGAACATCCAATCCTTAGCCTTGTCAGCGTCGATCTTGACCTCGGCGGGGTTGGTCTGGGGGTTGTAGTAGCCGATCTGGTCGATGAAGCGGCCGTCGCGGGGGTAGCGGCTGTCGGCAACGACGATACGGTAGGTGGGAGCCTTCTTGGCACCGGTTCTGGTGAGTCTGATCTTGACCATGGTTTGTTTCCTCCAAAATAAATGTTTTTGTTTTTAATTTTGACTTACGTTATATGACTTCGTTCCTCAGAACGGAAGCTTCATTTTTCCCATGCCGCGCCCCCGCTTGCCGCCGGAACGGCCCATGTCGGAGAACTGCTTCATGAGCTTCTTGATCTGCTCAAACTGCTTGAGCAGGCGGTTGACCTCCTCAACCGTGGTGCCGCTTCCCGCCGCGATTCGCTTCTTGCGGGAGGCGTTGAGCAACTGCTCGGGACGCTCGCGCTCGGCTTTGGTCATGGACAGAATGATGGCCTGCTGGCGTGCCAGGGCCTTCTCGTCCACCTGGGCGTCCTTGAGGGCACCGGGCTTCATGCCGGGGATCATACCCGCCAGCTGGTCCAGGTTGCCCATGTTCTTGATCTGGTCGAACTGGGCGAGGTAATCGTCCAGGGTGAAGGTGGACTGGCGGATCTTCTGCTCCAGCTCGGCGGCCTTCTTCTCGTCGAACTGCTGCTGAGCTTTGTCAATGAGGGTCAGGACGTCGCCCATGCCCAGGATACGGCTGGCCATACGGTCGGGGTGGAAGGGCTCGATGGCGTCCAGCTTCTCGCCCACACCGATGAACTTGATGGGCTTGCCCGTGACGTAGCGGATGGACAGGGCCGCGCCGCCTCTCGTATCGCCGTCCAGCTTAGTGAGGATGACGCCGGTGATGTCCAGCATATTGTTAAAGGTCTCGGCCACGTTGACCGATTCCTGACCGATCATGGCATCCACTGTGAGCAGGATCTCGGTGGGATGGACCTGCTCCTTGATGTTGACCAGCTCGGCCATGAGCTCTTCGTCGATCTGCAAGCGGCCCGCGGTGTCGATGAACACCATGTCATAGCCCTTTTGCTCGGCGAGCTTGATGCCCTCCTTGGCGATCTTGACGGGGTTTTCCTTGTCACCCATCTGGAACACGGGGATATCCAGCTGAGCACCCAGCACCTCCAACTGCTTGATGGCGGCGGGACGGTAGACGTCGCAGGCCACCAGCAGAGGGCGCTTGCCCTGCTTCTTGTACATACCGGCCAGCTTGCCGGCGTGGGTGGTCTTACCCGCGCCTTGCAAACCTACCATCATGATAACTGTGGGAGGCTTGGAAGAAATCTCCAACTTGGCCTGGGAGCCGCCCATGAGACGGGTGAGCTCCTCGTTGACGATCTTGACCACCTGCTGACCGGGGAGCAGGGATTCCATGACCTCGGCACCCACGGCGCGCTCGGACACGATCTTGACGAAGTCCTTGACCACCTTGAAGTTGACGTCGGCCTCCAAAAGGGCGAGCTTGATCTCCCGCATACCGGCCTTGACGTCGGCCTCGGTCAGGGTGCCCTTGTTGCGGAATTTCTTAAAGGCTTGATCCAGCTTTTCGCTGAGACTCTGAAACATTGGTTTTCCTCCTTTCGGCGGAGAAGTGGGGGTGTATATACGGATGTAGGGAAAGGGTCTATTCCGGTGCAACGGCGCGGCGGATGGCCTCCAGCTCCTCCGTGAGGGCGGGGGAAACCGTATCTCCTGCGGCGCGGCAGAGGGAAAGAGCGGCTTCGGCGCGGGCCTCGGCCTCGGTGAGGCGGCGGCGGAGTCCCAGCTTTTCCTCGTAGAAGAACAGCTCCTGCTCGGTCTTCTTGATGCTGTCCCGCACGGCCTGGCGGGTAATGCCCAGCTGCTCGGCGATCTCGGAGAGGGAGAGATCATCATTATAATACAAGTCCATGATGTCCCGCCGTCTTTCGGGAAGGATGTCGCCGTAGAAATCCAGCAGGTAGCCGATCTCCAGATTTTTCTCAAACATAGGAACGCTCCTGCTCGGTACTTGGGTGTAAAGCGATTTGCTTTACACGCGACTCCAAGATTATACCATACATCGGGGGATTTGTCAAGGGCTTTCGGAAAGTTTTTTGGGGATTTTTTATGATTTCCCGGGCGAAAATTTGATGGTTTTGACGGAAACGGGGGCGGCCCGGAATATCCGGAGAATGGTTCGTCTGCGATCGGGCCGGCGGCATACGGCGGCTTGACGGGGAACGGGGCGGCTTGGTAAGTCCATGAAACATGAAACGTGATGCAAAATTAATAAAATTAATTGCGAAATTAAAAAAATTAATCAAACCTATTGACAAAATCAATTTCCTGTGTTATAATGCAACCAACATCCAACCACAAAATTCCAAAACGGAGGTATACCTATGTACCGCGCGCCGCATAAATGCTGTATCTGCGGGGAGAAGCTGACCGTCTCCCGCCTGTCCTGCGAGGGTTGCGGGACGACTATGGAGGGGAGCTTCACGGGCTGCCGTTTCTGCTCCCTGTCGCCCGAGGAGGAGCTGTTCCTTTTGACCTTCATCAAGAATCGGGGAAGCATCAAGGACGTGGAGCGGGAGCTGGGGGTCTCTTATCCCACCGTCCGCGCCGCCTTGGACAATCTGATCGCATCGCTGGGGCTGGACTCTTCCTCCGCCGCTCCCGAAGCCCCCGAGGCTCGGGGAGAATCTCCCCGCAAGGGACGCCGCGCCGATCCCGACACCGCGAAAGCCCGAAAGGATATTTTGAAAATGCTCTCGGAGCATCGCATCACGGCGGACGAGGCGGCGAAGAAACTAAAGGAGCTGTCGTAAGGGAATGGCAGCCCCACACTATATGATCGAAAATCAAAAAGGAGACGTATCATGAAGTATCATCCTTCTCGCGGTGCATCCGTCCGCAAGTATCTTGCCAATCTCTTCCTCGGTCTCTGCGTCATCGCGGTGGGCGTCGGGTATCTGGGAAATTTCCTGGATTTTCTGCCCTGGACGGGCTTTACCCTGTTCTTCCCCGGGTGGGGGTATCTGTTCCTTGTGATTCCGTCGGTATATTTTCTGATCCGATCCCCCTTTTCCTGGTTCTGGCCTATCTGCCTTTTGGCGGGAATTCTGGGATGGATCTCCAATCTGGATATCTATCCGGTGGATACCCTGATCGCCATCGGATTGGCGGTGTTGGTCATTCTCATCGGTATCCGCATCGTTCTGTCCCCCCTGTTCAAGCGGGCGCGGCGGCGGCGGATACACCGCAAGGTACAGGAGGCCATATCGGATAGCGGCATCGTGTTCACCGAAGCCTATGAGGTCGGGGGCAATGACAGCACCTACGCCGTCAAGTTCGGCGAGCGCACCATCCGCCCGGACGGAGACGAGTTTACCTCAGCCACCCTGTTGGTGTCCTTCGGGGAAATGAAATTCGACCTTACGGATGCCCGTATCAACGATTGCGCCGTCATCGATGCGAACTGCTCCTTCGGTGAGCTATCCATCATACTGCCCGACGGCGTCCGCGCCGACGTTACGAGAGGCGGTGCCTTCTCGGAGATCACCAACCATCACCGCCAGCCCAAGGACGAGAACGCCCCCGTGGTGTATATCAACGCTACCTGCTCCTTCGGGGAGATCGTAGTGAAATAAGGAGACTGTGAGCATGGAAACCAAACTGGAAATACTGAAAATGCTGGAATCGGGGGCTATCACCCCCGAGGAGGCTGCGGCACTGCTGGAGGCCTTGGAGGACAGCGGAAAGTCGGAGGATCTTGAAGATTTGGAAGAACTTGAAGATTTGGAAGACCTTGAAGATATGGGCGACATGGGTGATATGGGTGATATGGGCGACATCGAGGACACCGTATACGGCGATATCCTCGGCCACGTGTACGGTGACGTGGACGGGGACGTTATGGGCAACATCGGCCCCTTTGCCGTGATCGAAGGGGATCTCAACGGTACCGTGACCGGCCACATTCTGGGGCATATCCTGGGTGACGTCAACGGCGACGTGGCCGGAGATATGCGCGGTCGGATCGACGGAGACCTCAACGGCTCTGTGAGCGGCACCGTCGCGGGCACAGTGGATGGAGACCTGAACGGCGACGTAGCCGGAAATCTCAGCGGCCGGGTCGGCGGCGACCTCAACGGCTCGGTGGGCGGAAGTCTCCCCGGCACCGTAGACGGGGATGTGAACGGTGACGTGGGCGGTTCCCTCCCCGGCAAGATCGGCGGCGACCTTAACGGAAGCCTGGGCGGTAGTTTGGACGGTATAGTCTCGGGAGACGTCAACGGTGACGTTGCCCGCAGCGTCAACGGCGTGATCGGCGGGGATCTCAACGGCTCTGTGGGCGGCGACCTCAACGGTAAGATCCTGGGCGATCTCAACGGCGACGTGGCGGGCAAGCTGCGCGGCAAGGTCTGCGGGGCGATCTACGGCACCGTGAATCAGCATTAAAAAGAAAGGAAGAGAATATGGATCACAGACTGAACATACTGAAAATGCTGGAATCGGGGGAGATTACTGCGGCCGAGGCCGAGGCTTTGCTGGAGGCCCTGGAGCCCGCCGAGCAGGAGCCCGAAGCATCCCCCTCCCTGGAGGCTTGTCAAGCGGTGCTGGCTGCCTGTGAGGCTGTACAGGCTCGGTGCGAGACCATCCGCGACGAATGCGAAAGCCTGCGGGGGGAGTGTGAGAGTTTCATGTCCGACGCGGAGAGCTATGCCTCGGATGCCGAATGCTATGCTTCTGATGCAGAGGAGTACGCCGAGTCCGGCGGGGGCGGAGGACAGATCCTCTTCGATTTCGACTCCCTGGATGCAGAGCTGCAAAAGGTGCAGACGGTGCTGGAAAGCTTGGGCATTCAATGCGTGGATTTTTCTCATATCCGCAATACTGCCCGCGCGGGAGCGGAGCAGGCGACGCGGGAATGGCAGAAGGCATGGCAGGGGCAGGGACAGTCTGCCCGTCCCTCGGCTCCTCCGAACAGCCACACGAGGCGGGGCGATCCCACACCCCATGGCTTCGGGCTGGCCACCGCCGCCGAGCGGGAGGCGTGGTATGAGCGCAGAGCCTCCGACCGCAAGCGCAGGGAGGGCGACCGCAAGCGCCGCGAGCAGGACCGTACCCGCCGCGACGGGGATCGGATACGCCGCAACGAGGATCATCAGGCGGATCATAATTTCACCAAGACCATCCGCACATTGAACGCGGGGAGCATCCTGCGCGACATTTACGGCACCGTGGTGGACACGGTGGAGGGGGATATCGTGGTTCCCACCTTTGTTGGCGATCTCAGAGGCCGTGTCACGGGGGATATCATCATCGGCTCCCGCGCCCGGGGGAGGTTCGGCGGCAACAACTGGCAGGGAGGACTCTACGGAGAGGTAGAGGGTGACGTCTCGGCGACCCTGCTCGGAGATATGGACGGTCTTGTGCGGGGGGACTGGAACGGCAATCTGGACTGCGATCTGCGCGGTCAGATCGGCGGCGATCTCCACGGCGAGATCATGGGGGATCTGTACGGAGAGATCCTCGGTGACATGAACGGCAACATCGACGGCGACCTGGCGGGACACGTAGCGGGGGACTACCAAGGCTTTGTAGGCGGCAATCTCTGCGGCCACGTCAGCGGAGACTTCGGCGGGATGCTGGACGGCCATCTGGCGGGCTCTCTGGACGGAGACTTCAACGCCACCCTGCTGGGTGATCTCTGCGGTTACGTCAAGGGAGACATGAATGGCACGGTGGACGGCCACATCCTCGGCCGTGTGGACGGCGACGTCAACGGAAACGTGCTGGGAGACGTCGGCTCCGGAGCGGTCATCGGCGGGGATCTCAACGGCAATCTGGACGGAAACCTGGACGGTACGGTTCACGGGAACCTTAACGGAAGCGTGTCGGGAAGCATCAACGGCGTGATCGACGGGGATCTCAACGGCGACGTGCTGGGGGATCTCAACGGTGTCGTCCGCGGGGATCTCAACGGAAGCGTGTCGGGAAAGATCAACGGTACCGTGGAAGGCGAGATCCTCGGAACGGTCGGCTCGTAAGCGAAACCGCCAACCATAGAAAAAGCCTGCTTTCACAACGGAAGGCAGGCTTTTTGCGCGGATACGGGGCTTTACGACAGCCCGACAATGCTTGAATCGTAGTATTTTTCCTGAAAACGGACGGCCTCGGTCATTTCCCCGACGGTGAAGCGCATCCCCTCGGGAGCCATGATGAGCTTGTCCTCCACGTCGTCGGCGCGGTACACGATACCGATGATGACACCCGTGAAGGCTTCTACAGGGTGATCCACCCCCAGAAGGAATACGTCCAGCTCTTCGCCGTCTCCGCCGAGGACGTTGGGGACGTAGCCGTAGTTGATGGGGTAGATAAGGGTCTTTTCACCCTTACGATGAACGTAGCCCATGGGGCGGTCGATCTCAATGGTGACGGTCTTGCCCAGATAGGGGCGCAGATCAGGACGGGGAAATTCTTGATGGATCATGGCTGTGACTCCTTCTATAGACTTTCGCGACTGATGTGGGTGGCGGAATCGGACAGGGCTTTGGTGACGGCGGGGAGCGTTTCGATGAGATCCGAGGGAAGCATCCCGTACTCCCCCCGCTCAGCGGCGACGAGATCGCCGGCCCTTGCGTGGAGATACACCCCTGCGGCGGCGACCTTGGCTACGGTCAGGTCATGCCCCAAGCGGCGGCGGTTCTGTGCCAGCAAAGCACCGATGATCCCCGCCAGCGCGTCGCCGCTTCCGCCCTTGGCCATACCTGCGTTGCCGGCAGTACAGATGAACAGATCTCCGTCGGGGGAGGCCACTACCGTGTGGGCGTCCTTGAGCACCACCGTCACTCCCCGCTCGCGGGCGAAATGCAACGCCGTCTCGGGGAGATTGGCCAGAATAGCGGGGACTGCCCGCCCGCACAGACGGGACATTTCGGCGGGATGGGGGGTGAGGACCACCTGCCTGTCGGAGGCTGAGAGCAGAGCGGTATCCCACAGCGACGGATCCCGGACGATATGATTCAACCCATCGGCATCCAGTACAACGGGAACCGATCCCTCCCTCGGGCGGGTATTCAGCACGCTCCGCAGAGCCTCGCGGGAAAGCTCCGACACCCCCAGCCCACAGCCCAGCACCAAGGTGTCTGCCTCGGCATATCCCGCCGCCTCGGCCGGGGTGCCGTAGACCGAAACAATGGCCTCGGGAATGGCTGTCTGCAATACCACCCGATTACAGGCGGGGGTCAGCACCCGGGTAAGTCCCGCGCCGCTCCGCAAAGCCGCCCGGGTAGCCAGCACCGCAGCCCCGCTCATTCCCTCGGAGCCGCACAGCAGAGCGACCCAACCGTAATCTCCCTTGTGAGAACGGCGGGCGCGGGGAGGCAGAACCCGGCGCAACAGGGATTCATCCGCCAACCGAGCGTAGGGCGGGTCAGCGGGGGTCAGATCAATGCCCAGCTCCGCCACGGCGATCTCCCCGCACAGCTCCGCACCGGGGTAGAGCAGAAGCCCTGCCTTGAGGGCTTGCATGGTCACGGTTGCCACAGCGGGCAGAGCCACGCCCGAAACAGCCCCCGTGTCGGCGTTCACCCCTGAAGGGATGTCCATAGCCAGGACGGGAAGCCCCGTCCCGCCTACCGCCGAGAGCAGGGAAGCGATCTCCCCCGCAACGGGCCGATCCAGCCCAATACCGAACACCGCGTCCACCACGGTCGCAACGTGGGGCAAGACCTCCGCGTGCGCGGCGGGGGGGAGCACCGGAATCCCGGCATCCCGCGCCAGGCGGTACTGCCGTCCGCACTCGGGGCTCATGCGGGTCTCGTCGGGGATTCCCTCCTTGGTGAAACGCCCCGTGTAGAGCACCGTCGTCCTGCGCACGTTCCCCAACGAGCCGTCGGATAGGAATCGCGCCATGGCAAAGCCGTCCCCGCCGTTGTTGCCGCTCCCGCAGAGGAGCAGGATGGGGCCAGCGGGAAAGAGGTCGGCGCGGGAGAGCAGGAAAGAAGCGGCCGAGCGGGCGGCCCGCTCCATGAGGACTTGGGAGGGAATGCCCAGGATGTCTATGGTATAGCTGTCACAGGCCTTCATTTGGGCGGCGGTGAGGATGGGAGCCGAGATCATATCCGTATCTCCTTTCGCGGTGTTATCTACAGTATACCACAAAAGCCCGTGATTTGCAAGCCCCGTTGAGCCGTTCAATGGCAATTCCTTCCGTGTTACGGCATTACCCGTATGCGTTGCATCCGAGTATACGGACTTTGTGGACGCGCCAAGGGATTACTCTCGGCTTACCCCGCTTGGCGGGCTTGCCTCCAGAATACGATCCCATAGGGCGCGCCGTCCCAGTAATGCGGCACCGCGCTCAGCCAGGGTGAGCCCGCCCTCGCCGGGGGACAGAATGACCACAGGGCTCCCCTCGGGGAGAAGCCTCCTCCATTCCTCCTCCGTGGGAAGTATTCCTCTCGCATCCTCCAGAAGAATGATGTCGGGGCTGAGAAAACGGCAAAGCTCCGCCAACAGGTCGATCACCGAACGGCGCAGGAGCTCCGGGGGGCAGTTGGAGGCGGGAAGGGTGCGGCGGAGCCCGGGAGTCAGCCTGTGCCCGAGGGAGGAGACCGTCCAGCCGCCCTGTGGGGTGCGGAGCAGGATGCAGGCGTGGTCTCCGTTGCCGACACGCATGAAGAGCGCGGAAGCGGCATCCCGTTTCTGCGGGAGCGCGCCTGCCGAGAGCGCGCGGGCAATACAGTCATCCCGATCCGGCATGAGCAGAGGCGGGAGTCCTACGGCGTCGGTGAGGCAGGCGGCGAGTGTGGCCGCAGGGGCGGAGGCTTTGTCGGAGACCAGGATGGGAGATGTGACTGACAGCCCCGTTCGGGTAGTCATACCGCGCAAAAGAGGGAGACCGCGTCGGCAGAGCAGGCGCAGATTCTCTTCGGGCGTAAAGGTAGGGTTCAGTTCAACCGAGGTCGAGCCCTCCGGGATCAGACCAGGATTCAGCACCCGAAGGCTTCCGTGATGGGGGTACAGACTCAAAAGAGGGATCAGAAGGCCGGGTGCGGGGAGGATGTGCCGGCAGGGACGGCCGCTGACGGGGTCTGCTCCCTCCTTGCGGATCAGAAGCCCTCGGCGGATCCCCAGACGGATGGCGCGGGATACCGTGGAGTCGCTGAGTCGGGTCGCCTCGGCCAGGGAACGGCGGGTGTGGGTGCCCTCGGTCTCCAGGGCATCCAGGACGAGCCGCAGGGCGGGGGAGGATACGGATGGGTCGGTCTGGTTCATGACAGCCTCCAAAAAGGTATTGACAAGAAGGGGAAAACGTGTTATAATAAGCGGGTAGCTCCGTCGGACGGCCGCGCGGGATCACGCCGAAAGGTATTCCCGTGAGGAAAGTCCGGGCATCATAGGGCAGGATAGCTGATAACGTCAGCCGCGGGCAACCGCCGGAAAAGGGCAACAGAAATAGACCGCCGTTCATGGCTTCCATGGGCGGTAAGGATGGAAAGGCGAGGTAAGAGCTCACCCACTTCCACGGTAACGTGGATTTGCTGTAAACTCTATCCGATGCAACACCGTGTAAGGCCAAAGGGCGGGTCGGCCCGACCCATTCCACTTACTGGGTGGCGCACGGCGAAAGCCGTGAAGCGTCCTGGCGACAGGGCGCGCAGATAGATGGTCGTCATGCTCTTCTTGAGAGCAAACAGAACCCGGCTTACAGGCGGGGCTACGAAAATGCATAGCAAAAGGAACGATCTCTGAAAGGAGGTCGTTTTTTTGTTGCTTTCATCCATTCCCGTGCGTCATCCTGAGCGAAGCGCGCGTAGTGCGCGAAGCCGAAGGATCTTGTTTCGGGAGGGAGATCCTTCGGCTTCACTCCGCGTTGCTCCGTTCCGCTCAGGATGACAGGATCGGGACTCACTTCATCTGATCCACCAGCTTGGACACCAACGCCAACTGCTCGGGATTCAGCCGCTTGAGCTTTTCGGTGATCTCGGTCAGGCGGGTGGGGTCGGAGGATTCCAGGTCGAAGAACTCCATGGGTGTGACCTTGAGGTAGTCGCAGATGTAGAAGAAGGTTGACATGGAGGGGAGATTGTGATGATTCTCAATATTGCAAATGTAGTTATCGCTCTGTCCGATATCCCGACTCATTTCGCGAGCCGAAACATCCTTGCGTAGGCGCAGTTCTGTCAGCCTTTCTTGAAATTCCTTATCAGTAAACAAAGAAATCACCTCCTTGCACATTATTGTACTATGAACGAAAGCGATAAACGGTCGGGCAGACTGTGCATATGGGACGACCGAACACGTGAAAAGTGTAAATTATCGGGAATCCATAATTAAACTGAAACACAAAAACACCGCCTAAAAGCGGTGTGAAAACGCATAAGAAAAGACCGCCTCGGTCAACCCAAAGCGGTCATTTTCAATTCAACTCAATAATTCTCTCCGTTGGAAGCCTCGGTGACGGCTTCATCCTCCCCCATCCGCAGCTCGGCGCGATCCATGATGCGCTTCTGGGCCCCCAGGTACTTGGATATGGTCAAGACCGCCGCATACAGCACACCGTACGCCGCGAATACGATGAGAAACAGATGGTAGGGTGTCTCGTTGATGAGGGAATCGTAGGTAACGGCCCAACCGTTGTAGATCAGCCCCGCCGTGAAGCGTACCGCACCCGATACGAAGGCCTGAAATTTGAACAGCATGGCGAACAGAATATGAGGGAGCATGGCCAGAACGCCGCTGGCGGCAGTAGCCCACACCGAACAGCCCCCCTCGCGATACCCCTCGCTGCGTCCCACCACCGCCAGAATGACGGGTACGCCCACGGTGTAGATGACGATGCGGATGACCGTCAGCACAGGGTAGGGAAGCGCTACGAACTTCTCCAGAACATTGGTGAACAACGCCTCAATGAGCATGACGATGACACAGGAGGCGAAGATATAGAGAAAGTAGAAAAGGGTATTGATGCCAATGTTTTTTTTCATAGAATCAATAGGTGCTCATGAGATTGGCCAGCATCTCGTCGGAACGGCGTTTGATGAGGGCGGCGTAGTAGGCGACCACGATGATCTCCAGCGCGTTGGCCAGACGGTCGCGGGCACCGGGGAGCGCCTCCTCGTAATCGGCGATCTGTTCGCGGATGACCTCCTTGATGGAGGCCATGGAGCAGACATCCTGCTGCATGAGCGTCTCCAGAATGCGGCAGATGTAATCATACAGGACGGAATCCCGGATGATGTCGTCGCTCTTGTCGTCGATCTTGCCGTTGATGTAGTGGAGCAGGAAAGCAATGTGATCCAGCTGGATGCAGGAGCGGAGCATATTGATGATGAGAATATGGGCGACCTGATCGATGTTGTACTTCTTCAAGCGGGCGTTGGCGACCCAACCGCGCTTGGTCCAGTTTTGCAGGGTAGAGCCGTCGATACCGGATACCTCGCGGATCTGGGAGAGCATCACGCCCTCGCTGATGTAGAAGACCTTGGACAGGAAATCCAGGCCCGTGACGTTGCCCATGTCGCTCTTCTTAAGCTTGGTACCGGGAATCAAGGAATCATTGATCTCGAGATTCATAATCTACCTCCATATGGTTGTTTTGAATATATGCGGGCATAGCCTCGCTTTTTGTCAGTCCATGAGGACTTGATTCGGTTGTGAGTTCATTATATCATACAGTCGTGCGATTGTCAACCCCTACTCCGAAATTTTTGCGAATGGTTCACAAATTCTTTCATATTATAGAGGGTACCTCTAAAAAAACCTCGCACAGCGAATCGGAGGAATCTTTTCCGCCGTTCGTCACAAAAATCCTTCGTATAGGATCAACTATACGCGCGGACTTATGTTTAGACTGTCGAAAAATCTTCTCGCCGCTCGCCGCACGAGGAGTTTTTTAGAGGTGCCCTATATGCAGAAACAGAATGGAGGGAAAGCCATGCGCATCCGGATCAGTCCGACGGCGGGCATATGTATAGGCGGCACGTTGCTCATGGGGGTGCTTTCGTACCGATGGGGGGATCGGACGGCGGCCGAGCTGCGTCAAAGCGCGGGGGAGCTGCTGGCTGTGGCCTTGGCGGCTCTGATTCACGAGCTGGGGCATATGCTGGTGGCGTGGCGTCGGAGGATTCCCGTCCGCGCCCTGCGCCTGGATCTGTTCGGCGCGCGGATGGAGCTTTCGGGGATGATCTCCTACGGCGCAGAGCTGGCGGTGGCGTCGGGGGGGCCTTTGGCCAGCTTTCTGGCCGCCTTGACGGCATATCCTTGGGGAGCGGCGAGGGAGGGGATATACCTGTTTTCTGCCGTATCCTGCGGCTTGGGACTGCTCAACCTGCTTCCCGTGCGGGGGATGGACGGGGGACGGATCCTGGCCTGCTTTTTGTCCTTGACAGCGGGGGAAAGGGCGGCAGAGACCGCTTTGCGGCTGACAACGGGGATTACGCTGGGGGGGCTCTGGCTCTTGTCGGTCTACGCTCTGCTTCGGGTGGGGCAGACCGTATCTCTGTTCGCGTTCACCCTGTGCCTTTTGATCCGGCTTTTGTCTGATGAAAAATAAATGCGAAAAAACTGTGAAAAATTCTGCGTTTCCCTTGCAAAAAGAGGGAAACTGTGCTACAATATAATGAGGGCAAAAAAGCCCCCGAAAAAGCGGAAAGGAAGCGTCACGATGAACGGTACGACCTTGAATTTCCACTACGATTTTCTCACGAGCCTCGTGCTGACCGATCCCGAGTTCTTTACAAGGAAGGTGCCTTACATGAAGGCCGCGGGGGTCAGAACCGTCTGGCTGGACAACTATATCTACGGCGAATGGCAGAACACCCCCGAGGAGGCCGCCCGCGCCAAGGCCATGCTGGAGGCGGAGGGCTTTGAGGTCCAGGCCATCTGCGTGCCTCTGGGCCACGGCTCCAACGCCCTCAACGGCAATGGAGATACGCCCGATCCGACCCTGCCTGCCAGCTGGAGGAACCGCATCGACGCGAACGGTAACCGTATGGGCACCACCACCTGCGTGGACGAGGTAGTCTTTGACAACTACCGCAAAGCTCTGAAGATCCATAAGGAGATCGGCTTCACCCGGATCTTCCACGACGACGACCTCCGCATGGGTATGTGGGGGCCCCACCTCCAGGGCTGCTACTGCAACCGCTGTCTGAATCGCTTCTACAAGCAGTACCCTCGGTTCGACGGTATGAGCCGCGCCGATATCGTCCGCCTGGGTACCCCCGGCAGTGAGGTTAGGGACGCGTGGGAGACGGTCCAGTGCGAGTCGGTCATCCGTTTCCTCACCGAGACCACTCCCGAGGGCATGACCCCCGGCATCATGGTCATGCACAACGGCGACCGCCGCCACGGTCTGGATATTCCCGGCATCAAGAAGGCCTTCCCGGGGGCCCTGTTCCGCGTGGGCGAGTCCCACTTTGCCGACTGGAATTTCTCGGAGCCTTTGGGTCGCCCTGCCATCGAGCGGAGCATCCGCAAGCACCTGGCCCTGATCGGATCCGTGGAGAACGCCTTCTCCGAAACCACCACCTACCCCGTGGGCGCGCTGTCCCCTGCCAACTTCATTGAAAAGATCCGCTGGGAGATTGGCTGCGGTCTGCGCAACATCTACCTCATGAGCGGCAACGTCTTTTTGACCGATCCTTACTGGGAGGCCCTCGTTGCCGCCCGCGAGGAGCTGGAGGAGCTGGCCGCCGCTACCCCCCTGCCCGTGCTCGACGGAACCCCCGTATACGAGGATTTCATCTGGCACGCCTGAAACAGTTTATCATTATCCAAGCGAAAGGAAGATACAAAATGTCTGAGAATTGCACCCATGATTGCTCTACCTGCTCGGCGAATTGCTCGTCCCGTCAGAAGAGCCGCGAAGAAATGTTCGAAAAGCCCAACGACCTGTCCTCGGTCAAGCACATTATCGGTGTTTGCAGCGGTAAGGGCGGCGTGGGCAAGTCCCTGGTTACCTCCATGCTGGCCGTCAATATGCAGAGACGGGGCTACAAGGTGGGTATCCTGGACGCCGATATCACCGGCCCCTCCATCCCCAAGGCCTTCGGTCTGAACAAGCCCGTTGAGGGCGACGGTCTGGGCATGATTCCCCCCTCCACCACCACGGGCATCGATATCATGTCGGTGAACCTCATGCTGGAGGACGTGACCAAGCCCGTCATCTGGCGCGGCCCCGTCATCGCGGGCACCGTCAAGCAGTTCTGGACCGATACCATCTGGAACGACATCGACTACCTCTTCGTGGACTGCCCTCCCGGAACCGGTGACGTCCCCCTGACCGTCTTCCAGTCCCTGCCCCTGGACGGCGTGGTCATCGTCTCCTCCCCCCAGGATCTGGTCTCCATGATCGTTCAGAAGGCCGCCCACATGGCTGACATGATGAAGGTCCCCGTGCTGGGTCTGGTGGAGAACATGAGCTACGTGATCTGCCCCGACTGTGGCAAGGAGATCCGCGTATTCGGCGACAGCCACATTGAGGAGATCGCCAATAAGTTCGGCTATGACCTCCTGGGCAAGATCCCCATGGACTACAAGCTGGCCGCCCTCTGCGACAAGGGCTGGATCGAGATGATGGAGAACTCCTACCTCGAGGCCGCCGCCGACGCCATCGAGCGCAAGTGCCCCGTCTCCCAGGACGAGGAGTAATACCGCTATACGGCTCTCCCTCAGGGAGAGCTGGCGCCCGCTGTTTACAGCGGGTGACTGAGAGGGAGATCCAAAGGAAAGCCTTCTCCGCCATGCCTACGTGCGACACTCCCTCCAAGGGGGAGGTCTGATCGATCCCCGCACACCCCGAAAGGAGCGTATACCGTGAAAAAGACCCCGAAGAAGCCCAAGACCACCTCTCCCCAACCTGGCAGAGCGTCCTTGCGCCTTCGCGGCTCTTTGACCCGTCTTTCCGGCAAATGGAAGGCAGGCCGAGCGGCCAGACGCTCCTTTTTCCGTGCCCTCTGGCGGGTGGGCTGGCGGTGCGGCGTCCTGCTTCTGCTCTGCGCCTCCCTCACCCTGACTCTGGTCATGACGGTCTCCACCACCATGGTCAAGCTCACCGCCGAGCGCATCGTCACCGCCGAAGCCCTCTCCCCCGATACCGACTACGATTGCATTCTCGTCTTGGGCGCAGGGGTGCGGGACGACGGTACCCCCAGCGATATGCTCTACGACCGCGTCAGCGTATCCGCCGAGGTCTATGCTGTCTTGGGTGACGTACCGCTCCTCATGAGCGGCGACCATACGGGAGACTACAACGAGGTGGGGGTCATGAAGTCTCTCGCCGTACAGATGGGCATCCCCTCCGAGGACGTTTTCCTCGACCACGAGGGCTACTCCACCTACGAGAGCCTCTACCGCGCGAAGGCTGTCTTCGGCGCCAAGAGGATTATCATCATCACCCAGGAGTACCACCTCCACCGCGCCCTCCACATCGCCCGCGAGCTGGGGATGGAGGCAGTGGGGGTCTCCGCCAATCTCCGCGCCTACCGCGGTCAGACCCGCTACAACGCCCGCGAGCATCTGGCCCGCTTCAAGGACTTCTTCACCGCCGCCAAGGGAGAGTACGACGGCCACCTCGACCCGCCCGTGGATCTGGACGGGAACGGGAATGAGACGTAAGGAGGCTTTTATGGTAACCGTCGGTATTGACCGCATTGAGGAAGCCCCCTACAGAGCCCTGCTGAAAGGTCGGCGCATCGGCCTCGTTACCAACGCCTCGGGCCTCTCTCCCCGCTATGGCTGGCGGGGCACCGTGGAGGTCATGGCCGCCCGCTACAGGGTCACCGCTCTCTTTGCCCCCGAGCATGGGGTGCGGGGAGTCCTTGGCCCCGGGGAGAAGGTCAGCCACGGGGTGGATGCCCTGTCGGGATTGCCCACCTACTCCCTCTTTGAGGACATGGTCTTCGCGGGAGCGGGCGAGGAGGCCGCCGATAAGGCCTATATGCCCGCCGCCGAGAGCCTGCGGGAGGTCGATCTCCTCTTCTTCGATATGCAGGACGTAGGCTCCCGCTACTTCACCTACGCCTCCACCCTCTTCTACACCATGCGCGCCGCCGCGGCCGCGGGGGTGCCCCTTGTCGTGGCCGACCGACCCAACCCCCTGGGCGGTGAGATGGTGGAGGGCTGCCGACAGGACGACGCCTGCTTCTCCTTCATCGGTCTCACCCGCGTCCCCATCCGCCACGGCCTGACCTTGGGGGAGCTGGCGCGGTACTACAACGGTGCCTACGGCCTCGGTTGCGATCTCACCGTCATCCCCATGGAGGGCTGGGAGCGCTCCATGCTCTGGCAGGACTGCGGCCTGCCCTTCGTAAGGCCCAGCCCCAATCTGCCCACCCCCGCGTCCATTCTGGTCTACAACGGCACCTGTATGCTGGCGGGCACCAACGCCACCGAAGGGCGGGGCACCACCACCCCCTTCACCACGGTGGGCGCTCCCTATATCGATCCTCTGGAGCTGGCCGACTCGCTGGACAGCCTCCGCTTGGACGGTCTGCGCTTCAGCCCCACCCACTTCATCCCCGCCTTCTCCAAGTACCAGGGGGAGGTCTGCCGTGGGGTGGATATCCATATCACAGACCCCCGCGCGATCCGCTCGGTGAAGCTGGGTCTCCACCTGATCCGCACCCTCCAAGCCCTGTACCCCGGAGACTTCGCCTTCCGCGAGCCTGCGACCCCCGGCGGGCGGTGGCATATCGACCTGTCCACGGGTAATGATACCCTCCGTACCGCCGACACCTCCGCCGAGGAGATCTATCAGGCATGGCAGACCGACGCCGAGGCCTTCCGCAACGAGACTCTGATCTACAGACAATATTAACCCAAAGAAAGGAAGAAATACTATGCAAAAGTACGACATCGCGGCCTACATCTGGCCCTCCTACACGGGTAAGGAATTCCGCGCCCGCCAGTTCTGGCCCGACGGCATCGGCGAGTGGCAGACGGTCATGTCGGTGCCCTCCCGTATGCCCCTGAAGCCCGCCGACTACGAGTGGGACCGCAAGCCTCTTTGGGGCTGCTGTGACGAGGCCGACCCCAAGGTCATGGAGATGCAGATCGACGAGGCGGTCAAGCACGGCGTCAACGTCTTTATCTACGACTGGTACTGGTACGACCGCCGCCCCTTCCTTGAGCAGTGCCTGGACGAGGGCTTCCTGGGGGCTTCCAACAACGAAAAGATGAAGTTCTATCTCATGTGGGCCAACCATGACGCGGGCTATACCTGGGATGTCCGCCTGTCCGACCTCCTCTGGAGAGGCCAGGATCCCAACGTCTGGCTGGGCTCAGTTGACCGTGTGGAGTTCGAGAAGGTGGTCCACCGCATCATCGAGAAGTACTTCTCCCGCCCCAACTACTACAAGATCAACGGCAAGCCCCTGTTCATGATCTACGACGTGGACAACCTGGTAAAGGGCCTGGGCGGCCTAGAGGCCACCAAGGACGCCCTGGAGTGGTTCCGCGCCGAGACGATCAAGGCGGGCCATCCCGGCCTGGAGCTCCAGCTCACCGGCTGGGGCGAGCGCATGAACAACGTGAGCGGCGTGGATGGAGGTAAGTTCCTCTCTACCAAGGAGGTGGTCCCTGCCCTGGGCTTTGACAGCGTCACCAACTACCAGTTCGTGCATTTCGTGGACATCAACCGCGACTACGCCGATATCCTGCCCGACGTCGCCGCCGAGTGGGCCCGTATGGACCGCGATTACACCGTCCCCTTCTATCCCCACGTGTCCATCGGTTGGGACAACAATCCCCGCTTCCGCGGATTTGTGGGCTACGGTATGCGCAACAACGGCCCTGAGGAGTTTGAGAAGGGTTTGCGCATGGCCAAGGAATACGTGGACAGCCACGATCTCCCCGTTCCCCTGATTACCATCAACAGCTGGAACGAGTGGACCGAGACCTCCTATCTGGAGCCCGACACCAAGTACGGCTACGGCTACCTGGAGGCCATCCGCAACGTGTTCGTGGAGGACTGAGCCCTGCCGCCAAGCCCCCCTTTCCCCGCTTGTCGGGGAGAGGGGCTTTTGGTATAGCCCCGACGGCGGCTCAAGGAAAATCTCTCGCAGTTTGTGGCAAAAAGGAACGGGATTATGGAGGAAATACACCTGGTTTCACGGAATTCTTGACAAGTGTGACAATTTCGTGCTATATTGAATGCACGCAAGTTCCCAAATCATGCAACAGAGGAGAAACCCGGTTATGTGGAAACGATGCTTGTATATGATGGTAAGCCTTATGCTGCTCCTGACGGGAGCAGGCTGCGATGAGAACTGCGGCGACGAGGCGGAGGGCACTACCGCCTCCTTTGAGAGCGAGTGGAATGAAACCGATCCCGCTCCCGCAGAAACCGAGACGGAGACAGAGGCCGAAACCGAAGCCGAAACCGCCCCGGAATCTCTGTATCTCATTCCCGATCCCACACGGATCGATCTGGCGGCATTGCCCGACGAGGTAAGGAACGTCGCGTTTGCGCGAGGCTCCTCGGCATACCCGGAATTCTGTGAGGCGGGTGTGAAACTGGTTGGCCGAAGCGATTCGACGGATCCCTCGGTGAGCTGGCAGGTCAGCAGTATGTATCGGGCGGCGGGATATCCCGCCTCGGCTGACGGGAAGACCTACGTGCCCTTCACGCCGGAGGAAAAGCACGTCATTGTCTTCAAAATTCAGGCGGAGTGGGGCGGCGCCTTTGAGCTGTTCTACGCCACCAAGGATCGCACCAATGCCCGCGCGGGCTGTTCCATGACCGAGATCTATGGAGGAGACTCCGAGTTTTTCGGTGAGCGGGTCTCGCAGTACGTGATCTTTGAAGCCGATCAGACCACCAGAGACTGGGCTGTCCGCTTCAATGACGGCTTCCGCTTGGACTATACCAATTACATGAAGAAGGACGACGAGTTCCTGCTGGAGAAGATCGCCTTCTGCGCCGACCGTGCCGAGGCTGAGGCCTTCATCGCGGAGGATCGGGGAGAGAGCTCCGTGCCCGCCGTAGACAAGGGGTACTACATTTGCCTGTACGAGGACCGCCTGCATATTCCGAAGGATAACGTCAAGGGCGGGGTTACGTCCTCCTTGGAGAAGGCTATTGAGCGGTGCGACCGAGTCAAGCAGTACGGTTACCGTGTAGCCAACGAAAAGGGTGAGGTGGTCTACACCCCCTATACCCTACTGCAAAGTAACCTCCTTCGTGAAGGGAACTATGTGACGGTTTACGCCCGTGAGACGGGCTTCACCTACGGTGATTCCCCCACCAACCCCGGTATCAACCACCGTCCCCTCCGTACCAGCTGTGACCGCCTGGTAGACTGGATCCTATACCGCGCAGGCTTCACGGATCAGCCGTTGGTGCAGGGTAGAGTGGTCTCCAATCTGCCCGAGTGGTGCGAGGAGATGGGCTTCAAAAAGATCACCCGTATGGAGGATCTTCAGCCCGGCGATATCATCTTCGTCCGTCCCCACGCGAAGGGCTTCCCGCTCCATACCTTCATGCTGGCATCGGACTACAACGGCAACTCTACCTTGCGGTATGACCACGGCTCCGACCATCGTATCATGTCCCCCCAGCCCTCCACCGAGCCCGTGACCTATAGCGATGCGCCCTTCATGTACGCCTACCGTCCCGTGGCCACCGCGAAGAACAATATCCATTACGATTCGACTTACGCTGAGTAAGAAAGCCCCTTCGGAGTCCGATACGGGATCGGCAGAGATCCCATTGCATAACGAAAACAGATCCGAGCGCACCCATCGCGCTCGGATCTGTTCTTTTTTGGGGCGGTTGATCATCCCGTGACCTCGACCGTCACCGTATATCCCGTCGGCTCCCCCGGGAGATCCGCAACGGGAATGAGGACAAAGCGATGGCCCACCATCTCCTCTGCGGCCTCTCCCGAACGGGCCAGGACAACGTGGATACACCCGTCGGACACCGATACCCGGGTGAGGGTGTGACGGTACAGGTTGGCCTCGGTGAGATAGACCATCACCACCGACTGATCTGCGTACAGAGCGGTAAAATCGCGGTTGTAGGCCTCGATAAAGTCCGCTACCGCAGGGGATACCGTCCCCGTCGGGGCGAATCTTACCGTATTCAGCTCCTCGGCCGTCAGCACGCGGGAATCCTCCCCGAATACGGCCGACACCGTCACGAATTGCTCGGGAATGGAGGTGTAAGCCTCGGGATCCCGCAGGTAGGCGTAGTAGTCCTCGTTGATCCTGCGGCAGTAGGTGAAATACCCGCCGTACAGGACACCGTCGGACACCGACGCAGAGGAATCCGTCCGCACCTTTCGGATCTCCGTGACCTCACTGTGGGTCTCGCCGTCCAGACAGGTCACCGTCACGGAAGCGCCGTCCACGGTACGGACAAGACCCGTATGCGCCTCGGCGGTCAGAGCATCCCAGCCCACCAGGTAACCGTTGTAGGTGATATCCCGACCCACGTCCAGAAGGGCGTACTCCCCGATGTAGGCCACCGTGGAGGGAATGACAAAGGCAGAGCTGTCGGTGTAGGCGGGGACGGTGTTCTTCCACTTGAGGGCAAAGTAGGAGCCGCTGTCGTAGGTCAGGGCTCGGTCGGCCAAGAGACGGGTGTGAGGATGGAGGGAGGTGGCGCCGGGGCGGTTGTCGGCGGTGGAGACCGCCACCAAGTAGGGATTGTCGTCGCTGCCCAGATACAGGATGTTTCCGCAGAGATGGTAAATATCCGCCTCCATGGGGAAGGTGTTTCGGTCGTAGCTCCTGAGCCCGGCGGGGAGAGTGACCTCGGTGAGCCCGATGCGGTCACGGAAGGCGTAGCTGTAGACCGAGATGACCACATCCCCGTCGGGTGAGTAGTCGGGGATGTGGATGGCGGTCTGCTCCTCGTCGGCGGTAAAGCCCATGCAGGTACAGGTACCATCGCCGTTGCTGACGTAGCGCAGACCTGCCTCATCCACCGAGGCAGTCCCTGCGGGAACACGTTCGCTCTCGGCGGGAAGGGTAGGCAGCTCGTCGGTCTCGGAGGGCAGGGTATCCCCTGTAAAGCCGTTGTTGGGGAGGTTTTCACCGGGTGGGTTGAGATCGCCTGCGGGATCCTTCAGCCCCAGCCGTACTACCGCTGCCAGCACCGACAGGGACACCACGGCGCAGAGCATGGCCACCGCCCAGCCGCTGCGGGCAAAGCGGGCGAGAAGGCTGTCACCGTGGCGGTTCTTACCGCCACGGATGGGGGTCAAGACGGCGGTATCGGGGAGTATACCTTCTTCGATGAAGGTATCGTCCAGCCCATCCAGCTCCTCAAAGAGACGTAGGGCGCTTTCATACTGACTCATACGGTGTACCCCCTTTCGGCAAGATGCTTGCGGAGCCGCTCGCGAATGCGGTAGAGCCGCTGGTTCAGGGCGTTCTCCTTCATGCCGTAGGCCTCTGAAAGCTCACGGGGGGAGTAGCTGTGGAAGTAGCGGCCCACGAAGAGCTTGCGGTCGGTCTCCTCCAGTCCCGCCACGAAGGAATTGAGGGCTTGCCGCAGCTCTCCCGAGGACACCGCCTCGGCGGGGGAGGCATCGGGGTCGGGGAGACACTCGGACAGCTCGTGGAGAGGGGAATCGGGGGCGTGGGAGCGTTTGTCCGCGTGCTCACGGCGGTAGCGGGATATGGCCAGATTGCGGATGATGTGGGCGAGGTAGGTACGCAGGACGCTGGGGCGCTTGGGAGGGATGGTGTTCCAGGCGCGGAGCCAGGTGTCGTTGACGCACTCCTCGGAGTCCATGTGGCTCTTGAGAATACGCATGGCTACCCCGAAGCAGTAGGTGCCGTGGGCATTGGCGGTCTCGGAGATGGCCCGCTCGTCACGGGCAAAATATAGCTCAATAATTTGTTCGTCGGTCATAAGGGCTTCTCCTTTCCATGGGAGTGCTGCTTCACCTACTATAACGCAAAAATATGGCGGTGATTACGGGGTGTGCGTAAATTTTTTGTAAGTTTTCAAATTGGGGTTTTTCGGGCTGTTGGGTCTCCGCGTTGAAAGCCTTCCCTTGTAAGGGAAGGTGTCACGCCCTAAGGGCGTGACGGATGAGTAGCCACACGAAAAGTTTTTGATCTGCGCTGGGAAAAGCACTATAAAGCACTATCAGGAAAGGTTTTTATATGGAGGAAAGC
>JAGBAS010000013.1 GCA_017938885.1 Clostridia bacterium | reverse complement strand
GGCCTACCTCTGGGAGAAGATGTCCCCCGACCTCCCCGTCGCGGATTTCGATACCGCTCTGTTCCTTCTGCGGAGCCAAACGGGGACCGTGCTGTTCATGTCGGAGTCCGAGTCCTCCCACAAGCCCTGCGGTCTGATCCGTCATGGGCGGGAGGTCCGGGATTTCGTGGCTATGGCCGATGCGAAGGAGCTGGCCGACCGCATCGAGTACGAGTGGAGGGAATACCCCCGTCTGATGAGGGAGGCCCCCCTTGAGCTGACCCTCCCCGAGGATCTCTACGTGTACGATACCACTCTGGATTGGGTGATCGTCTTCACCCATGAGACCGTGACCGCCCCCGAGACACGCTTTTGCCGCACCTTTGGGGTGTAACTCCATACCGAAACGGCTTCCCCAAAAAGCGAGCCGTTTCTTTTTTGTATACTTTGCTAAAAATGCAAAAAATGAAGCCGCGCTCTTGTACAACAGGGAAAAATATGCTATAATGACGGTACGGATGACCCCGTCCTTTTCGAAAGGAGACTGAACACAATGAAAAAACAGACATCCCGCAGACCCCTTCGTATCCTGTGCCGCATGATGGCCGCCGTGATGCTGCTTTCGGCTTTGGCCGTCCCGACCCTGGCGCTGACTGCCCATGCCGAGGAAGCCGACGCCGAGTACGAGGCCAAAAAGGCTGCCTACCGCGAAAAGCTCATGGCGGACGACGTCACCACCGACGATCTGCTCATCGGCTCCTGGGTGTCCTTCTACTCCTTTGAGACTGACAGCTACGAATACCAGCTGGATCAGATGGCTGCCGCAGGCATCAACTTCAATATGTTCCCCCGGGATTTCGGCTCGGGTGTCATGTTCGACGCCGCGTACTGGAACAACATCGAGGAGCAGTACGCCAAGCGCAATATGGTCTACCAGATGAACGGCAGCATGGCCGAGAAGAATATCGCCATCGGCGTGGAGTACGCCGCAGGCAAGGAGCATTGCATCGGTTATCACGTGGTGGATGAGCCTACGGCCGACAAGTTCCCCGAGATCGCCCGCCTGTTCGGCATCTACCGTGAGCAGGACCAGACCCGCTATCCCATGGTCAACCTGTTCCCCAGCTACGCTCCCGAGTGGGCTCTGGGCGGTACCTACCGCCAGCACGTGGAGAACTACGTGCAGACCGTTGGCGCCGAGAACATGGAGTATCTGTCCCACGACTACTACCCCTTCCGGGACGGCGGCGTGATCCTGACCGACATTTTCGCCGATATGGAGGTGCTCCGTTCGGTGGCCTACGAGAACGGTAAGCTCAAGACCCACGCATACCCCCAGTCCACTGCCTGGAACGGCACCCGTATGCCCGACGTCGGGGAGATGCGCTGGAACGTCTACGGCTACCTGGCTTACGGCTTCAAGGCCCTGTCCTGGTTCAACCTGGTCTGCCCCGGCTCCTCCGACACCGAGGGCGAGGGCTTCCGCGATTCAATCATCTACCGTGACGGTACCATCCGTGATCCCGAGCTCTTCGAAGCCTTCAGCGAGCTGAACTGGGAGGTCAGAGGTCTGTCCTCTATCCTCATGAATCTGGATGCCGCCCATGCCTACCATACCCGCAAGGCTGACGGCGTGGAGATCCTGCCCGAGGATTTCTTCCTCCAACCCGTCAGTGCGCGAAGCGATTTCATCATCAGCGATATGGAGCCCCGGGAGGGTGAGGATCGCTATGTCATGATCTTCAACAAGAATGCCAAACGGAACGAGGTGTCGGGTAAGTTCACCCTGGCGGCGGACGGCGACGTAAAGTGGCTGGAGTATTTCGATCCCTTCATCGGCGAATATATCCCCGTGGAGATGGAGGACGGCGTCATCAACGAGACCTTCCGTGCCGGCGAGGGTAAGCTCTACCGCCTGCGCTACGATGACCCGCCTGCGGAGACCGAGGAGGAGACCACCGAAGCTCCCACTCCCGAGCCCACCGACCCGCCCACCGAGCCTGTCACCGAGCCCGCCACCGAGCCCGCCGTGACCGAGGCTCCCACTGCCGAGGAGACGGCTGAGGGTGACGGCAAGGGCTGCTCTGCTGTCCTGACGAACGGCGCATGGATCCTGCTTTCCGCGCTCCTGCCCGCTGCTGCCCTGATCCGCAAGAGAAAGCGGCCGGGGGACAGGGCGTGACGGCTCTTTATGCATCATCCATGGGAAAGGGAACCGCCCGGCTTTTGCCGGGCGGTTCCTTTTTTTACCCGTTTGGTTCTAATTTGGATGCATACCCTTGCCAAAACATGGGAAAAATGCGAATTTCTCAAGAAAGTTGACAAATCAACTTGACAGATGCCGAAAAATACCGTATAATATATTTCATAGACAGTTCATACAATGAATACATTTCAGTAACGGAGGTAAGCGACTCCATGGCATCCGAAGCTGTCCAAAAGCCCAAGGCGAAGAAAAAGCAAAAGCCTTGGATCCGTCCCCGCCACAAGGTGGTGCGCAATATTCTGTACTATACCCTGGGCACCTACTGTAGGCTCCGCTACCACGCCCAAGTGGAGAAGTTTGCCGAATGGGAGGACAGACCTTACTGCATCCTTCTCAACCACCAGACCCCCTTCGATCAGTTCTTCGTGGGTATGTCGGTGAAGGGAAATATCTACTATCTGGCTACCGAGGATATCTTTTCCCTGGGCTGGGTGTCGAGTCTCATCCGTTACCTGATCGCCCCCATTCCCATCAAGAAGCAGACCGCCGATGTCCGTGCGGTCATGACCTGCATCCGCGTGGCCCGTGAGGGGGGCTCCATCGCCATTGCCCCCGAGGGCAATCGTACCTACAGCGGCCGTACCGAGTACATGAGTCCTGCTATCATTCCCCTGGCGCGGAAAATGGGAATGCCCATTCTGCTCTACCGTTTGGAGGGCGGCTACGGTGTGGAGCCGAGATGGAGCAACGTAACCCGCCGGGGGAAAATGCGGTGCTACGTCTCCCGTGTCATCATGCCCGAGGAATACGCGGCCATGACCGACGACGAGCTGTACGCCACAGTCAAGGAGGGCTTGTACGTCAACGAGGCTTGCGCGGATACCGAGTACCGTCACAGGAAGTCTGCCGAGTATCTGGAAAGACTCCTGTACGTCTGTCCCCATTGCGGGCTGTCTGCCTTTGAAAGTCACGGTGACACGGTGGAATGTCTGAAATGCCGCCGCAAGGCGAGATACCTTCCCACCAAGGAGCTTGCGGGGGACTTCCCCTATCGCTTCGCGGCGGATTGGTACGATGCCCAGGAGGACTATATCAACAGCATTGACCTCCGAGAGGAGACCGAGCCCCTGTACGTCGAGCGGGTGCGGGTATCCGAGGTGATCCCGTACAAGAAAAAGGTGGTTCTGGACAGAAAAGCCATCGTGGAGCTGTACGGTCACAGCATCGCTCTTACCGTCAAGGGGGAGGAGACCCTCTATCCCTTTGACGAAACGGCAGCGGTCACGGTCCTGGGACGAAATAAGCTGAATATATACGCGGGGGATCGGGTGCTTCAGATCAAGGGAGATAAACGCTTTAACGCCGTCAAGTACGTTCACCTGTACCATCGCTGCAAGAATCTGAAACGAGGAAACGATCATGAGCAATTTTTGGGACTTTGAAGTATGGGGCTGGATGGTCCTCATGGCGGTGCTTCTGGGTAGCCTTTTGGCGGGCAATATCCTGAAAAAAACCATACCCCTCCTGCAACGGTCGCTGATCCCCACGTCGGTGCTGGGCGGTGCCCTCCTGCTTGTTGTGGCGGCTGTGTATAAGGCCGTCACGGGGGAGGTTCTGTTCGATTCTGCCGCCTTCAACGGTAACGGAACCGCCAACCTGGAGATCATCACCTACCACGCCCTGGCGTTGGGCTTCATCGCCTCCTCCTTCAAGACCACGGGCGGAAAGCTTACCAAGCAACGTACCTCCGAGATCTTCAACACGGGTGTCACCACGGTCTCTACGTACCTGCTCCAGGCCATCGTGGGCATGGGCATCACCATGGTTGCTACGCTGATCCTTACGGATTTCTTTGGAGCCGCCGGCGTTCTGCTCCCTTTCGGATTCGGGCAGGGCACGGGTCAGGCTCTCAATTACGGCAATATCTACGAGCTGGAGCACGGCTTTGAGGGCGGAAAGAGCTTTGGGCTGACCATCGCCGCCATGGGCTTTTTGTCGGCGGCCATCGGGGGTGTGATCCACCTCAACGTCATGAAGAAGCGGGGGCGGCTGGTGATCTCTCGCCGACAGGACGGCAGTACTCACACCGAGGATGTGGAGAGCGAGGGGGAGATCCCGCTCCAGGAGAGCATGGACAAGATGACGGTGCAGATTGCCCTCATCATGGTAGCCTACATGGCCGCTTATTTGCTCATGCTGGGGCTGGGGACGTTGCTCCCCGGTATGCGTTCGGTGATCTACGGCTTCAATTTCCTGCTCGGTGTGCTGACCGCCACCCTCATCAAGCTGCTTCTGAACTTCTTCATGAAGAAGAAGTTCATCAAGAAGAAGTACACCAACAACTTCCTCATGACCCGAGCCAGCAATTTCTTCTTCGACCTTATGGTGGTGGCCGGCGTGGCCGCCATCCGTCTGGATATTCTGGAGAACTACTGGGGAATCATCCTCATTCTGAGCGTGGCGGGACTCGTGGTGACCTACGTCTACAACCGCATCGTGGCCAAGACCCTGTTCCCCGACTACGTGGAGGAGCAGTTTCTCACCATGTACGGTATGCTGACGGGCACCGCCTCCACGGGGATCATCCTGCTCCGCGAGGTGGACGGCGACTTCCGTACCCCCGCCTCGGACAACATGGTCTACCAGAATTTCCCCGCCATTATCTTCGGCTTCCCCATGATGTTCCTGGCTACTCTGGCTCCCGTCAAGCCGGTTCTGACCATGGTGATTTTCGTGCTGTTCTTCGCCGTAATGAACCTCGTTCTGTTCCGCAGCAGGATATTCAGACGGCGGAAATGATTTGATTTAAAAGAAGATCCACCTCGGCGACGGGGTGGATCTTTTCGTATTATGGAAGAGCAGACGCTACAGGGAAAGGCTTTCCCCGCAGGCCAGGTAGGACAGGCGGGGCAGTACGGGGCGCATGAAGCGGTAGGGCTCGATACCCGTGCAATGGCAGGTGTAGTAGTCGGTGTTGTGGGCGGCCAGGGCACGGGCAAGCGCGGTCATGCTTCGGTCAAGGGGCATTTTGGAGACGTGGAAGCCCCCGATCAGAACGTCGGGGCGGAACCAGTCCATGATGTCGAGAATACCCGCGTGGGAGCAGCCGCTGATGAGCACCCGTTTTCCGGCTTCCTCTATAAGCAGATATTGCTCGTGGCGGAAATCATCGGGAATGAAGGTGTCCCCCACCCGCTCGGTGAGGCCGCAGTTTTCGAGGGGGCGGCGGCGTTTTCGGCCCATGGGGGAAAGCAAGGTCAGTCCGTCGCCCAAAGAAAGATCGCCCTCTGTATGGCGGAGGCGGGGGTGTTTCTCCCCTGCGGGATCCAGCCCGATGTACTTTTGGGTTCCGTTGTAGTGGGGGAGAAAAGCATCCCGGGTTACGTAGACCGGGGCGCGGTCGTTGAGCGACAGGAAGATTGAAAGCCCTCCTCCATGGTCGTAGTGACCGTGGGAGAGGATGGCGGTGTCTGCTTGGGTCAGGTCGATCCCCAGGACCTCGGCGTTGCGGGCAAAGAGGTCGGTCTGTCCCATGTCGAACAGGATGCGGCGGTTCTCGGTCTCGATATAGAGGGACAGGCCGTGCTCACAGGCGACGGCGGTGGAGGAGGCGGTGTTTTCCAGGAGGGATGTGATCTTCATGGCAGTCCTCCTCAGGCCTTGTAGAAGGTGTTTCCGCCGATGAATTCCCGTAAGATCCCCGTGGGAGGAACCTCGTCATCCACGTCGGCCTCCAGCACGTAGTTGAGGATCTTGACGATATCCCGCACCTGGCTGTAGCAGGCCTCTCCCGGCTGGATAGCAGTCAGCAGGGGGAAGATGTGCTTTTTCAGTACCGCTAATTCATAGAGGGTCGCGCTGTTGAAGATGACGTTGGCATTCTCCTGGAAGGGGAAGATCCAACGCTCCTCCCCACGGCGCACCGAATCCCACATGGACAGAGTTTTTTGCACCGAGGCACCCCGTCCCTCGTAGTCCCGCACGATGCGGCGGAGCAGGCGTAGGTAATTGGCGGGAATGCGGTTGTGGTCGTCCAGGTTCAGGGCAATGAGGGGGGAGACGTACAGACGGAAGACCAGCTCGGGCGGGAGATCCTCGGGGAGCAGACGGGGATTCAGTCCGTGAAGCCCCTCCACAATGATGACCGACTGCTCGGACAGGCGGAGACGGTGTCCCCTCCATTCCCGCTTGCCCTCCTTGAAATTGAAGGAAGGAAGCTCTACCTCCCGCCCCTCCAGCAGGGCGCGGAGATGCTGGCCGAAGAGATCCGTGTCGATGGTGCGGATGTGCTCCAGATCCAGAGAGCCGTCGGGCTCGGGAGGAATCCGGTCCCTGTCTACGTAGTAGTCGTCCAGGCTCATGAGGATGGGAGTCTTGCCGTGGACGCGTAGCTGGGTGGCCAGGCGGTTGGCCGAGGTGGTCTTACCCGAGGAGCTGGGCCCCGCCAGCATGACGGCGCGGGAGCCTCCCTCGCAGACGGTATCTGCGATCTCGGAGAATTTTTTCTCGTGAAGTGCCTCGTTGACACGGATGAGCTCACGGATCCGCCCTGTTGCGGTCAGCTCGTTGAGATCCGCTACGGTCTCACAGCCCATGAGTGTCCCCCAGGCCTTTCCCTCGGTATAGACGGCTTGGAAATTGGGCATTTCGGTATAGTTGGATACCCGATCGGGATCATGAACGTCGGGAAGCACGAAGATAAAGCCCTCGGGGTAGGGAAGGATGTCCCAGGAACGGAGATGGGAGGTGGAGGGAGCCATTTCTCCGTAGAAGTAATCGGCGAAATCCCCGCTCTCGTAGATGTCGAAGGTGTTCTTGGGACGGTAAGCCAGCAACCGCGCCTTGTCGGGCATTCCCTTGGACTGGTAATAGGCGATGGCCTCGTCGGTAGGAATGCGGCGGCGTGTCAGCGGAAGATCGGCGGCTACGATGCGCTGTACTTCCTCCTTGAGCTCCCGGACCGAAAAGTCGGTTGCTCCCGTGACCTTGAAGAAGATTCCCGTACCCACGGTACAGCTCATTTGGGCGCGCGCCTCGGGCCAGAGGTTGGAGATGGCCAGGAACAGAACGAATTGGGCGGTGCGCTTGTAGGCATCCCGCCCTGCGGGGTCGGTATAGCGCAGAAGGCGGACGGTGCCGTCCGAGGCGGCCATGGCCTTGCGGATGGTGGAGCGCTCGGGGGTGACGTCCTTTTCGCGGACGGGAACATAGTTGAGGGTAAAGACCCGACCCGCGATCTCGGCGGCAATCGGGTCGGTGGAGAGCTTGCCCCGGAACAGCCCCAGATCCCGTGCCATATCGTACAGGGATTCGCCCGGGCGGGGTTCGCAGGGGTGATGGTCCAGTATCAGCTTCACGGTGAATTCCTCCTTTCGAAAAAACAAAAAATGCCTACGCGGTCAAAAAACCGGTAGACAACCATTCGGTGGTTTGTAGAGACGCTTGCCCGGATCGCAAGCATATACCTGCTATTCATGAATGCTTTTCAGCATACGAACAGTATAGCATATTCGGAGGGATTTGTCAACCCTTCTCCGCCAAAAAAACTTTTTGAGGCAGTCCGCAGAGGCGATAACACTAAAAAACGCTGTTCAAGTGAAGTTTCTTTTGTGTATCCTATTGACAAACCGTTGCGGACTCAGTATAATGGAAGCACCGAATCAACATAGGAGGTATCCCATGAAACCAATCAGAAGATTGACGCTTTGCTTGCTGATGCTGACTGCTTTGCTGCTCGGCGCGGCTCTGTGCGCTTGTACACCCGACTCTCCCCCCGAGGAGACCACAGGAACGGTAACGGAATCCCCCGCCGCTCCCGATAGCGAAGCCTTGTCCGACGAGCCGGATGAAACCGAGCCCGCTGTCAGCGAGGAGGTTACCGAGCCCGCTACCGAGGAGACTACCGCTGAGCCCGAAACCGAGGGGCCCGTCCCCGAGGGCTGGGTCTACCAGCACGTGGTCATCGTGGGTGTGGATGGCGCGGGTGCCTTCTTCGCTCGTGCGGATACGCCGAATCTGGATCGTATTTTTGAGAAGGGTGCCGTTACCTATCGCGCCCTGACCTCGACTCCCACCATCAGCGCCCAGTGCTGGGGCAGTATGCTCCACGGCGTTACCGCCCAGATACACGGTCTGACCAACGGTATCGTGGAGAGCACGCCCTATCCCGCAGATTCTCCCTTCCCCAGCGTCTTCCGCGTCATCCGCGAGCAGATGCCCGAGGCCAAGCTGGGCTCCTTCTGCAACTGGAATCCTATCAACGTGGGCATCATTGAGGACGGCCTGGGCGTATACAAGTCCGGCAGTAAGCCCGATGCCACCATCATAAACGAAGCCTGTACCTACGCCAAGGAGAATCAGCCCACCCTGCTGTTCATCCAGCTGGACGAGGCCGACGGCGTGGGGCACAGCCAGGGCTACAATACCACCGCCCAGTTGAATAAGATCAAGGAGCAGGATGCTCTCATTCAAAAGCTCTACGAGACCTACGACGAGCTGGGGATCCTGGGGGATACCCTGTTCATCGTCACCGCTGACCACGGCGGCTCGGGTACGGGTCACGGCGGTCTGACCGACGAGGAAAAGTACGTCATGTTCGCCGCCGCAGGCAGGACGGTAGAGAAGGGCGAGATTCAGGATATCGAGGTGCGGGATACCCCTGCCGTGGTTCTCCACGCGCTGGGTCTGACTGCTCCCACGACCTGGTCGGCCCGGGTTCCCTCGGGACTCTTCAAGGGGGTCACGGCTACCGAACGTCCCGTCTACGTCAATCCCGACTCCGACCGCTACCACGAGCCTACCCCCACTCCCGCGAAGGGGAGCGACGGCTACATCACAAGCTTTATTGACAATCCTTTGAAGTACTATCTGCCCTTTGATGGCGACGTAAGCGACGTTTGCGGCGCGGCCACCGAGGAGGGCGGCAAGCTCTATTTCGTGGACGGCTACTTCGGCCGCGGCGTGGAGCTCAGCGACGGCTACGTCGCCATCCCCGATTATGCTCCCGACAAGGACAGCTTCTCGGTCTCCCTGTGGGTGAACACCCAGGGCGTCGCGGGGGATCCTGTTCTCTTCTCCAATAAGGATTGGGAAAAGGGCGTGAACCAGGGCTACGTTCTCTCCCTGTGGGGTGACGAGAAAAAGATCCGCTTCAATGTGGGTGACGGCACCAACCGCATGGACGACGACCATATGCTTCCCGACGACTACTACGAGGGCTGGATGCACGTCCTCCTTGTGGTAGATCGCGAGGAGGGTATGATCCGCTTCAGCTACGATTTCGGGCCTATGATCTCGTCTCCCATCCCCGCCTCTCTGAAGGACGACTCCTTCACCGCCCTGAGCAAGCTCTGTATCGGTACCGACGGTACGGGTGCCTACAAGTGCAAGCTGGCGGCCACCGTGGATGAGTTCATGGTCTTTGACGGTGCCCTGAGCAAGGATGATCTGGTCAAGCTGGCCGAGTACTACGGCAAGGAGGCACAGACCGAGAGCATCCGCGACCGCGAGAGCGTCCCCACCCCTGAAAAGGACAGCGCAGGGTATATCACCAATTTCATCACCGACAAGAATCTCAAGACCTACCTCACCTTTGACGGCAGTGCCGCCGATGCCTGCGGCATCGCTACCGTCACCGAAAAGGGCACCGTGACCTACGCCGACGGCTTCTTCGGGCAGGCCGCCGTTCTGGACAAGGGCTACGTTTCCCTGGCTGACTACCATCCCGCGAAGGACAGCTTTACGGTGTCCATGTGGGTCAAGTCCGCAGGGGTCGCCTCGGATCCCTCTCTGATCTCCAATAAGGACTGGGGCTCCGGCACCAACGCGGGCTTCATCTTCTCCCTGCGGGATTCTCAGGATCTGAAATTCAACCTGGGCGACGGAAAGGGCAACCGCGCCGACAAGGAATTCATGCTTCCGAACGATTACCGCGCCGGCTGGTTCCACGTGACCATGGTGGTGGATCGCGAGGCCGGTGTAATCAAGCTCTCCTACGACTTCGGAGCCTTTGATTCCCTGACCCTCCCCGACAATCTGAAGGATATCTCCTTTGATGCCTTCGACGTGCTCAACATCGGTCAGGACGGAACCGGAAAATACTCCGCCTGCGCGGCTACCGTGGATGAGTTCATGCTCTTCGACGGCGCGCTGACCGAAGCGGATCTGGCGGCTCTGGCCGCGTACTATGGAGCATAAGCTCTGTAGATTCGCTCCTATATAAACAGAAGGGCTGTTCTCTGCCGAAAGGCGGAGAACAGCCTCTTTAGCTATGCGGCGCGGTTCAGCAGGAGCGCATGAGCCGCACGTAGAATTCCACGGTTCGTTCGATGGCTTCCAGACGCACCTTTTCGTTATGTCCGTGGATGGTGGCGCGTTCCTCTGCGGTCAAGTCCATGGCCGAGAAGCGGAAGACCCTGTCCGAGATGCGGCCGTAGTGGCGGGAGTCGGAGCATTGGACCATGAGGTAGGGGGAGACGATACAGCCCTTCCAGGTGGAGGCCACGGCAGAGGACACCAGATCCCACCCCTCGCAGTCGGTGGTAGAGATGCGGCTGGGGTTCATGCCGCCCTCGACAGTCATTTCAACACCCTCGTCGTTCACCGTCTTTTGGAGGTAGGCCAGCATGGCGTCCATATTATCGGCGGGGTTGAGGCGGATATTGGAGACCAGGGAAGCCTCGGGGGGGATGACGTTGGGGGCAGAAGACCCCTGCATCTGAGTGAAGGCCACGGTGGTACGAAGGAGGGCGTTCAGCTCGCCGCCGCTCTTCTTGGTGATGAGGGAGAGGACGGGAAGGAAGAGCTTGATATTGGAGAAGATGATCTTGTAGACGAAGGAGGAGTAGCGGCCCAGGGTGTCGAACATGAGGGCGGCGGGGGGTGTGAGGGCGATCTTGCGGGGGTGGCTCACCACGCGACTACAGGCGCGGGAGAGCCGATCCACGGGGGCACCCGGCTTGGGGGCCGAGGCGTGCCCGCCCCTCGACTTGGCGGTGTAGCGCACGTTCATCATGCCCTTCTCGGCGATACCGATGAGGCCGCAGGGGGATTTGACACCGGGGAACACATCCTGCACCACGGCACCGCCCTCGTCCAGCACAAAGGCAGGCTCAATGCCATTCTTCTCGAAGTAGTCCACGATATGGACGGCTCCCATGCCGTTGACCTCCTCGCCCCCCGAGAAGGCGAAGTAGATATCGTGGTTGGGGGTGAAGCCTTGGGCGATCAAGGTGTTGGCCGAGAACAGGACGCCGTTGACGGTGCCCTTGGTGTCCAGAGTGCCGCGCCCCCAGAGACAGCCGTCCTCGATCACACCGTCAAAGGCGGGCTTGTCCCAGCCGCTCTCGTCCACGGGCACCACGTCGTAGTGGGCCATCAGGACGGCGGGCGCGCCCTCGGTCTTGCCCTTCCAGCGGAAGAGGAGGCCTCGGTCGGGCAGACGGGTGAACTCGCAGACCTCGAAAACGCGGGGGTAGAGAGCGGGGAGTTTGGCGATCAGCTTTTCAAACTCGTCGTTATCCTCCAGGGCGGGATCCATGTAGGATACGGTCTTGCACGTCACCAGCTCGCGGAGAGACTCCACCGCGGCGTTCTTGTCGAAGTCCACGGGAGTGGGGTCGGTCTTGGGCTGGGCCTTGGGCTTGAAGGCGGCAGCGCGGATGAGGATGACCGCCAGGAAGATAATCAGGGCCAGGGGGATGAGGATGGAGAGGGCATAGAGCAGCAGCACCACGATGCCCAGAGCGAGCCATTCGTTCATATCACAGCACCCCTCTCTTGTAGAGGATGCGGGCCACGATCACGGTGAAGATCACGCCCACGGGGACCATGATGCCCACGGTAGAGGCGTTCAGGGCGGGGACGAAGATGAAGAGGGCCAGCATGAGGATGATGGGGGCGACCGACAGCTTGGCGTTCTTGGAGATGAAGACCACCGCCAGGCCGCCGAAGAGGGCGGGGAGGATCATATCGAAGGCGGGGACCAGGACGGGGGACTCCAGGATGGGCGTCAGGGGGACGATGCAGATCACGCCGATCAGGATGATGAGGGTGGTGACGATGCTGGACACGGCGATGGAGATGGTGGAGATGACCTCACCCTCCTCCGAGGTGGCCTTGACGCCCGCCCGCTCCATGGCGTCGATGGCGCAGGGGAGCTTCAGATTGGAGATGTTGCCCGTGACGAAGGACAGGTAGGTGCCCCCCGCGCCCAGCATGGGGACGTAGGTGAAGATCTCCACGATACCGACAGCCCAGTACATGGGGGCGGTGGCGATAATGCCCGCCAGCAGGACACCGAAGTCGGGGGCGGTCTTGAAGATGAGGGACAGGATCAGGGGGAATGACAGAAGGGCGATGGCCACGATGATGCCCCAGATGCGCCCGTAGCGGTGGACGCTGTCCATGTAGTTCAGTTCTTTTTTCATGCTCTTAACCTCCCAGAAGCGCGGTGATCGGAATGGCGGAGACCATGCCCACGATGAGACTCAGGGGCAGGGCGTAGTCGGTGAGCCAGCGGATCCTAGCCTTCGTGGCCATGAGTCCGCAGACAGCCATGACCACGGCGGAGACCGCCATGACGCAGACGGGGATGAGACCGCTCATGTCCCCCTTGACCACCAGGGCCACGTCACAGAAAACGTAGCCAAGGAAGGCTGAGATCATGCCCAGGAACATGGCGTTATTGAAGATCTCCCCCCACTTCTTGTCCTTCATGCCGATCTTGCCCATGCTCCGCTGGAGCTTTTTGGTGACAAAGGGCACCAGGATCAGGCCTGCGGCGATGCCCACGGTCATGACCCAGGCGATGGTGATGAAGACGGCGGGGTCGGTGATGGTGGTGCCCGCGCCGGAGCCGGCGGCCTCCAGAGCATTGCCTGCGGCGACGGTCTCGTAGGTGATGGAGCCAATGACCGACAGGCGGAGCCAGGGGAGTGCCACGCCCAGGGACTTGGAGAGAGCGACCACGCCCACCAGGACGGCTACGGCGGGGGCGATGGTGAACACAGCCGCCGAGGTGACGGTCTTTTTGACGGTATCCTTTGCGATACCCAACTCCTTGGCACGCTTGACGGCGCGGGCCAGGAAGAATACGGATTGCGCCACGACCAGCGCAATGATGGCACCCACCAGCACGAAGAGGATGGGGCTGTTGACGTGGAATTCCATGGATGCAGAACCTCCTTACGGTATAACAGCTTCACGGAGCCGTTTGGTTTCCTTCATTATACCATGAAAGGCTCGGATTGACAAGATGATTTGGCAAAAAACGCTGATTTTCACCTGCTTTCGTTGACAAGCTCTGCTTCCGGTGGTATAATGAATCCGAGTTCGGTCGGATACGGATCCGTCTGCTGTGAGGTGATGAATCATGAAATGCTCGTTGAAGAAAAAGTATGTACGCCTTCTGACGGTGAATCTTGCCCTCATGGCCGCCGTTTTCGTAGGCAATTACTTCTTTCTGACCGTGGGCGGCTTGGCCGTCAAGGCGGTCACCGGCGCAGGCTTTGTCGGTATGGGGCTTGTGAATCTGTTCTGTGTGTTGGTCGAAAAAAGCCGCCGCGCGGGGTTTCATGCAACCCTGGCGGCGGGGCTTGTGTTGGCTTTCGCGGGGGACGTTCAAATTGTCTTTGATTTTGTGGCGGGTGCCGCCCTGTTCGCGGCGGGGCATATCTGCTTTTTCGTTTCCTTCTGGGTCCTGGACCGTCCCCGCCTTCTCGATCTCGCGGTGAGCGGCGGTATCTGCCTGGCGGGAGCTTGCTTTCTTCTTTTCGCGCCGATCCTGCGGTTTTCCCAAGGGTATATCCGGGCGGTCTGTCTGGTCTATGCCCTCATCCTTTCCCTCATGGTAGGTAAGGCCATCGGAAACTTTGCCCGCCGCCGCTCCCCGATCACGGCGGTGATCCTTGTCGGCAGTATCCTCTTTTTCTTCTCCGATCTCATGCTGGTATTCGACTGGTTTTCCAATGCCGGCCGTATGGCGGGACTACTCTGCATGGGTACCTACTATCCCGCTGAATGCTTATTGGCGTTTTCGGGTACCCTTGCTTTGCTCGAAGCCGAAAAGCCGTAACACGGATCCTCTGCGGTAAGACGGAGGCCGCTTCGGGACCGTCGGAATGCCGTTTCCGTCAATGAGGGGTGTCCATAGCGGCGTACAAGGCGTTTGCGATGCGGGTCATGCGCGTGGGATCGGCCTTCAAGACCTTGCGGTCGTAGGAAAGAAGCCCGTTGGTTTCGTCCTCCACGTCGGAGACCTGGGTGTAGACCGCGCCGCACAAGCCCTGCTTTACGGCGGGGATGATCTCGTCCTCGTAGAGCTTGACGAGGGCATTCTCAAAGTCGGCCTGCTCCCCAAAGAAGCGGTATCCGTAGGTGCCCGTGGGGTTGGCGGCGTGACCTGCGGGCTTGTAGGCGTAGCCGCCGAATTCTGACAGCACCATGGGCTTGTCCGTATACTTGAGCCTTACGGGCTTGAAGTAGATATGCTCACTGTCTACGTCGGTGCTTTTGACCTTGAACCACCCCGAGGCGGTGTCGATGAAGCGGGTGGAGTCCAGTTTCCGGAGTCTTGCGTAGGCGGCATTGCCGTCGAACTGCCCCCAGCCTTCATTGAAAATCGTCCAGTAGATAATGCAGGGGTGGTTGCGGAGCTGGTTGACCGTGGACTCCATGCCGTCGTAGAAGGCCTTGCGGGTGGCCTTGTCGCGGTGGAGGCGTTTGTCGTTCAGCCTTTTCAAGCCCACGGTGGGGAGAGCGGTGTCGCGGATAAAGGAGTAATGCCCGTTGTTGACCATGTCCTGCATGACCAGCATGCCCAGTCGGTCGCAGTCATAGTAGAAATGCTCGGGCTCCACCTTGATGTGCTTGCGGAGGGTGTTGAAGCCCAGGGACTTCATGGCGAAAATGTCCTGCTCATAGCACTCCGGGGCGGCGGGGGTGTAGATGCCGTCGCTCCAGTAGCCCTGATCCAGCAGAGCGTGGAGGAAGTAGGGCTTACCGTTTAGGCAGAGGCGGGGGATGCCGTTCACTTCTTTGATCTCCAGGGTGCGGAGGGCGAAGTAGGACTGCACCCTGTCCTCCCCCGCTTTCACGGTGAACTCGTAGAGGTAGGGATCCTCGGGACTCCACAGGCGGGGGGAGGGGAGCTTTACGGTGGCTTTTCCGTCAGCAAGAGGGAAGGACAGATCCCCGTCGGGAGTGGTGACGGTCACGGTGCCCTCGGTTACGCCCTCGGCTGTGATGGTGGCAGT
Source organism: Clostridia bacterium (assembly GCA_017938885.1). Taxonomy (GTDB): domain Bacteria; phylum Bacillota; class Clostridia; order Oscillospirales; family CAG-272; genus CAMEON01. The sequence goes on along the minus strand of JAGBAS010000013.1, from coordinate 35,971 downwards.
GTCCTGTGTTGTATCCATGCGGAGGGACCGGATATAGGTCTCGGGAACGGATTCCAGCCAGACAGTCTGCCAGATGCCGGATACGGGGGTGTACCACATACCGCCGCGATTACGACGCTGCTTGCCGTAGGGGAGGATATGGGGCTTCAAGCAGTCCCAACACTCCACGAGCAGGTGGTTTTCGGCTTGCAGAAGGTCGGTGATATCCAGGGAAAAGGCTTCGTAGCCGCCTCCGTGTTCGCCAACAAATTGCTCGTTGAGAAAGATGTGTACACATTGATCCACAGCGCCGAAATGCAGGAGCACTCTGCCCTTGTTGAAACCCTCGGGGAGGGTAAAGGTTTTTGTGTATTCTAAGGTGATGATATCCGACGGGGGAATGCAAAGACCCGACAGAAGGGACTCGGGGCAGAAGGGAACACGAATGGCTCGGGGCGCCTCACCGTTTACGGCTATCTCCCACTCCCCGTTGAGGCAGAAGAAGGACTCCCGCTTCATTTGAGGCCTGGGATAGGTATTCCACGGAATGGCGGTAGGGTCAGCTTGCAGAGCCTCCCCCGCCTCGGTCAAGAGGTGGACGAGCTGTTGCTTTTTACTCATGGTAGGCCTCCTTCGCGGTTCTTTTCTTCATGATATACAGGAGCAGGGCCAGGAATAGACCCAGCACCAAAGCCGCGACCAGGGCAGCGAGGAAGATGTTCTGATCGGGGATGAAGGACTCGGTGCCGTCGTCACCGACCACGGTCTCGGCATCCCGCAGCACCCACGCGCCGATGGCGGGGCCGACGATACCGGGGATCAGCACCTGACCCGCGATGCGGAGTCCCTGGAACATACCTGCCCGCCCCTCGGGGGTGTGGTCGCGGATGACCGCGCCGAACACGGCGGTGCCGGCCAGGTAGCCGCACATCATGAGCAGAGAACCGATGAACACCAAAACGGTGGAGCGGAAGAAGTACAGCAGGATATACCCCGCGCACAAAAGCCCCAGAGAGGGGAGCATGGACTTGCCAAAGCCCACCTTATCGTGCACCCGCCCCCAGATCACGGTGAAGACCGAGGCCAGGATGATGGCGGGGGCCATGATAAGGACGTAGCCCTCCATCTTCAGCCCCTCGGTGTAGTAGAGGATGAGGTAGGGCATGAAGATCTGGATGGAGATGCCGAAGAGGGCGAAGGCGATGAGCAGGAGGTAGAGCAGGGGATTCTGCTTCATCACCGAGGGACGGAAGCCGTAGACGATGTTGGCGAAGTAATGATCCGTGCCGTCGGCCTTCTTGTGAGGTTCATCGATGAGGAAAAAGCCCAGCACACCGATGACCGTGACGGCGATACCGATGATGAGGAAAATGGTGGTCCAGCTCTCAGACTTGTTCAGGTCAAAGCCCATGAAGCCTCCGAAGACGCAGAGAATGGCTACCAGGGGCATCATGGCGTTGATGCCTTCGGCGGCGCCGCGGCTCTCGTGGGTGGTGGAATCGGTGAGCCAGGCGTTGAAGCAGGCATCGTTGGCAGTGGAGCCGAAGAAGGTCATGACGCAATCCATGATAATGACCAGAGTCACGCAGACGGCGGAGACGGTGGCGGCGGGGAAGAGAAGCCCCACCGTGTCGGTGCGGATGAAGGCGAAGGACAGGATGGAGATGCCCCAGAGGATGTAGCCCCCCGCCATAAAGATCTTGCGCTTGCCCAATTTATCGGACAAGGCACCCATGATGAGGGTGGTGACCGTAGCGGCCACGGCGGAGGCCATGACCATAGCCGAGATGTTGGCGGGGGAGGCGTGGAACATCTTGTAGATGAAGACGTTGAAGTACATATTCTCCACCACCCAGGCGATCTGGCCTGTGAGGGAAAAGATGACGAGGGCGGATAGGAATTTGGCATTACCTGTTTTCTTCATGGCTGTCTCCTTTCAAAGGGACGGGTTGCTTTTCCTGCCGTTATTGTACCATACTCATGGAGAAAAGTCAAGGGAGACAAGGGGTATCGGAGAGAATGTGACAAGACTTTTCGCTTCTTAATTGTATGAAGAATGGCCTTAATCCTATTAAAAATGGAGGAATTCGGTTGACACGAGCCCGCGGCTGTGCTATGATGGGGGCATCAACAAACCGAGGAGGTACCCCATGGAGCTTTGGTCACCCGCTCATATCCGTTCACTTTTGCCGTCCATCGGCGTGATGCTGATTCTGTGCGTTCTGCTCCGTCTGTGGCTTGGGAAAAAGCCCTTGCGTGTGCGCATGATCCCCATTCAGGTCATCGCCGTTCTGCTGATCCTTCTGGAGATCGGCAAGCAGACCGTTTCCTTCTCCAGGGGCTACGACCTCTACCATATTCCCCTGCATTTTTGTTCCCTGTTCCTGTTTTCCATCCCCCTCATGGCCTTCTATCGGGGCAAGCATGAGGCAGTGGTGCGCACCGTGACCACCGTCCTCAGCGGCTCGGCCATGCTGCTCATGACCATCTACCCCGCCCTGATCTATCCCGCGTGGGACGTGGAGAACTATTTCTCCGGCTATTTCTCCTTCCATACCGTCACCTTCCACGGGCTGGTGTACTTCGCTTACCTGTTGATTCTGACGCTTCGGCTCTACGGCGATTTCGGGCGGCGGGAGCGCAGGGCCACGTTGATTTCCATTACGGTTTTTTCGGCGGTAGCGGCTACGGCGGCACAGCTCCTCAAAACCAACTTCACCAATATGTATCAATGCAACATTCCGCCCATTGAGGTTCTTCGGCAGAGTTTGATCGCCTCTTGGGGCTACGTGCCTGCCCAGCTCACTTACGTGGCGGGGGTGACGGCGGGGCATATCCTGTTTCTGTGGGGCGTGTTCGCCCTGTCCAAGCTCCTGACCCGCTTGGCGGACAGGGTATTTGGCGGGGATAGGGCTTGACAAACGCAGCCGCATGGGCTATAATAGAGAAAAACCATCGCCAAGGAGCCGTCCATGACCATTCAAGCCATCGTTGCCTACCCCGACCGCATTGAGCTGATCGCGGATATCCCTATGCCCGTCCTGACCTGGGGACGGGCTTTTGTGCCGCTTGTAAAGGGCGGCGCGGGACGGCATACCCCGACCCGTGTGCTGGCGGAATCACAGCGCGTCGAGGGAGATCGCCTGATCTTCCCCCGCCGCGCCGACGGCTATGACCTGCTCATTGCCCGCTTTTGCGTGATCGCCGACGGGGAAACGGCGGACGGCGTATGCTACGTCACGGATATAGATCCTACCGCCACCCGCGGCCATACCCCCCGCCCGCCCGTTGGAAAGCCCATCGGCACGTGGGTCACGTGTCCCGGGGAGGACGTGGACTACTATGGCTTCGGCGGCATGATGACCGAGGTCAACTCCGCCTGGATCCAGACCCTCACCCCCGCCGAGGGGGACATCCCCCATATCTGGAACGGCAAGACCTACTGGTTCGTGAAGTCCATGATGGATACCTACGACCGTCTCATGATGCCCTGTATCCAGCGGGGGATCCCCTGCCTTCTGCGGCTCATCAACCGCTTCTCCTATCGTCTTAAGGGCTCGGACGGCGACCTCCGCACGGTGATCGGCCATCCCGATTATGAGGATACGGGCTTCTCCGAGCAGATGTCGGCCTTCAACATCACCGACGAGGAAGGCCTGAATATGTACTGCGCCTGCGTGGACTTTCTCTGCGCCCGCTACGCTGACCCGTCAAGTCCCCTGTTCTGCGTCACGGTCGTGGATGTGGGCAACGAGATCAACGCCCAGGCGGTATGGCACAACTGCGGGCCCATGCCCTGCGCCGCGTACATGGAGGAGTATACCCAGCAGCTCCGCCTGGCCCACCTGATCGGGCGCAGGTACAACGCCACCTTCCGCGTCGACGTCTCCTTTGACCATCACTTCGCCATCCCCTTCCGTCCCGATCCGTTGCGGTACTATTCCTCTAAGGAATGCCTGTACCGCCTGGCTGAGCTTTCCCGCCGAGACGGTGACTTCCCCTGGGGCATCTCCGCCCATCCCTACCCCGAGGATCTGACCAAGCCCGATTTCTACAACGACAAAACGGCGGCCTTCTCCTTGGATACCCCCCGCATCACCATGAAGAACATCGAGGTCTGGCAGGCCCTCGCCGAGTCTCCCGACCTGCGCTACCGAGGCGCCCCCCGCCCCGTGGTCTTTGACGAGCAGGGCTTCCACACCGACTACGACGACCCCGAGAGCGAGAACAAGGGCGCCTACGCCTTTGTCCTGCTCTACCTCAAAATGCGAAACTGTCCCAACCTGGAGCAGTTCCTCATCAACCGCTACACCGATATGCCTCAAGGCGACGAAAGCGGACTCCACCTGGGTCTGCGCTACGAGGAGGGCTACGCGGATGCCGAGCATCTGTTCATCCATCCGGGCCCCTACAAAAAGATCACCCACGCCATCCGCGCCATGGATACCGAGGCGGAAGGGAAGTGGGTGGCCGAGGCGCGGGCGTATATCGGTGCGGAGCTGTTCGACAGCCTCCTGCACCCAACCGTCCCGGCCGACCCGCTGGCAGAGACGATTTTCGGACAGACTCCGCTTTCGTGACCGGAATGTGAAAATTTAGAGTATGAAATTTTTGGCAATCACTTGACAAAAAGAATAGAGTATGCTATGATATAAACGGAGGCCGCTTTCAGCGAAGGTCTCCCGTGTCATACAACATCGCTCCCTTTTTGTTTTCGCCGTTCCGATTCCTTTCGATCGGATACATCGCTTGTCTGGCTCTGATATACACAAGCAGCGGAAAAAACAAAAGGGGAGCAGATTTTATACGACAAAAAGAGGGAGCGTGACGCATCCCTCTTTTCGTTCGCTTTATACTAATTTCCTTTCAAAACCTTGAACGAGTGGTTGCCCTCTCACCCGCCTGTGGCGGGAGCTCTCCCGGGGGGAGAGCCTTTGAACTGCCCGAAACCCCAAGGCTCCCCCTTTAGGGGAGCTCCGCGAAGCGGTGAGAAGGCATTTCCGGCGGAAACCTTGATTACAAAATTTTGATTGTAAAATAGTATTATTCCCGCCCGTTCGCCAGGCGGTGGATGAAGGCGGTGATCTCTCCGCTGACTCTGGCGATCTCGGCTATGAATTCCTTGGTGGTCATGCGAGAAACGCCTGCTGTGACAGCGGATACTTGCAGGAGGTAATCACCCGTGACCACGCGGATGGAGTAGTCGGGGCCCAGATCGTGGATGACCTTTTCAATGTAGGCATCGGCGGTCTGGTTCTGCTTGGTATAGACCACGCGGAAACCGTCCCGCTCGGTGTCGGAGCCCGTTCCATCCTTGACGCGGTAAGCGTCAAAGACCAGAATCAGCTCGGTCTTGGTAAAGGCGGTGTAGCTCGCCAGGATGTCCATGAGGGTCTCTCTGGCCTTTTCCAGGCTGTAGTTGGCGACCTCGGTCAGGGTATCCCAGGCAAAGATGAGATTGTAGCCGTCCACCAGCACCAGGCGGCGGGGCGGCTTTTGGGGCTTGGGCTTCTCCCGCTTGGCGGGCATATCGGCCACCCGCTTGGGCTCGGAGTAGCGGCGGCGCTTGATGGGGCCGAACTCCCGCAGCATGATGGCCTCCAGCTCCTCGTCGGACAGGGCATAACGCTTGGCCAGACCCGAGGGGCGGGGGAGGATACGAGCGGCGGTATCCGATGCGCTATCCGAGACGGGGCGGCTGATATGGGCCTCCAGATGCTTGTGGGCGTCCACCTCCTGCCAGGGGATCACCACCCCTGCGCCATGGGAGCAGAACACCGAATGGGGGGTATTTTCCAAGTCCGCCTCAGGATCGTAGCCCGCCGCCGCCACGATTTCCTCGGTGTTGTGGCAGGGCTCGTAGCCATCCGAAATGCAGGCCATGCGCCCCTGCCCTCGGGTGTAGGTAATGACCTCACGGATATAGCCATGGAGGGTGGAAACGGGGCCTCGGCCCACGAGCACCGCCGCCTCGGCGGCGGAGGACTCCAGCCGGAAGTCGGCGTGACGGTTTTGCAGATCGGTCATGGCGCGTCCCACCAGGGAGGCGGGGATTTTCAGGCGGAATTTGTAGTAAGGCTCCAAAAGGGTACAGCCCGCCTTCATGAGCCCCTGGCGGACGGCGCGGTAGGTGGCCTCGCGGAAGTCGCCCCCCTCGGTGTGCTTGAGGTGGGCGCGGCCCGCTACCAGCACCATCCTGGTGTCGGTCAAGAGGGCCCCCGTCAGAGTGCCTCGGTGGGCCTTCTCATAGAGGTGGGTGAGGATGAGCCTCTGCCAGTTGAGGTCCAGGATATTTTCGGGCAGATGGGTATCAAATACCAGCCCCGATCCTGCGGGGAGGGGCTCCATGAGGAGCTGCACCTCGGCGTAGTGGCGGAGCGGCTCGAAATGTCCGATGCCCACGGTGCGGGCGGCGATCTTTTCCTTGTAGAGGATGCGCCCCTCGTCGATGGCGCAGTCCATGGCGAAGCGGTCGGAGATGAGCCGCTTCAAGAGATCGGTCTGGATGTCCCCCCTGAGGCGGGCTTCGATCTGGGACAGCTCGGTGTTCCAGGTGAGGTGGAGAGAGGGCTCCTCCTCCTCCAGCTCCTTGAGCTTGGGGAAGGCCACCCGGGGATCTACCCCCTCGGGGAGAGTGATGGCGTAGGACAGGACAGGCTCCAGGATGGGGCGGCCCGTGTCGGCCTCGGTGCCCAGGCCTTGACCCGCGTAAGTAGCGGAGAGCCCGATGACGGCGGCGATCTCCCCTGCCTCCACACGGTCTACCTGCTCGAATTTGTCCCCCGAATACAGACGGAGCTGGGACACCTTTTCGGTGACCGTCCTGCCGTCGGCGGCGATATAGGTGATCTCGTCACGGGTGGTGAGGGTGCCGCCCGTCAGCTTGATATAGGTCAGGCGGGTACTGCCCGCGCGGTTGATCTTGTATACCTTGGCGCCAAAGGCCTCTCCCTCGTAGACGGGCGCGGGGGCGTAGCGGTCCAGGGCATCCAGCAGAAAGGCCACCCCGTCCAGCCGCAGAGCCGCACCGAAAAGGACGGGGAAGAGCTTGCGCCGGCTCACCTGCTCGGCGATCGCTCCGTCCTCAATGGTCTCCCCCTCCAGCACCGCCTCCATCCAGTCCTCCCGCAGCATGGACAGACGTTCGTCCCGCTCGGGGGTGGATTCCTTCTCGTAGAAGCCCATGCAGGCGGGGGACAGGACCTTTTGCAGGTCGGCTTCCAGCTCCTCCTTGCGCTTCACCGCGATGTCGGTCTTGTTGACGAAGAGGAAGGTGGGAACGTTGTAATGCTCCAAAAGCTGCCAGAGGGTGCGGGTGTGGTTCTGCACTCCGTTGGGAGCCGAGACCACCAAAACGGCGTAGTCCAGAAGGGTCAGCACCCGCTCGGCCTCGGCGGAGAAGTCCACGTGGCCGGGGGTGTCCAGAAGGATATAGTCACAGGCCTCGGTGGAGAACCGCGCCTGCTTGGAGAAGATGGTGATGCCTCTCTCCCGCTCCATGGGGTTATAGTCCAGATAGGTGTTGCCATGATCCACGCGGCCATGGGTGCGGAGCTTGCCCGACAGGTACAGGAGCGCCTCGGACAGAGTGGTCTTCCCCGCGTCCACGTGGGCGAGGATACCGACGGTGAGCTTTTTCTTCATGGTGAGGACTCCTTTCATGAGGGGTGGGAAGATACAAGATACGAGATATAAGATACCGAGTCGGGCGCGATATCTTGTATCCGCCGAGCTTGCTCGGCGTGTATCTTGTATTTCGTCGCAGCGCATTCGATAGAATCAATCTCCCCCATTATACCACGAAATCCGTGTTTTTTCAACGGTTTTACAGGGAAAATATACATGAAAAAGTGAAAATATACAGCCATGTGTGCAGGTTGACATTTTAAGAAGAGGAATATTGACATTTTTCTAACAAGTTTCTTCATTTTTTTAACGGGAACCTATGGACTTTTCAAAGGGTTTGTGATATAATATCCTTGTATGCGTATGCCCATTCGTTTCCCGGACGGGTGAGCGTACAATGCGGTCAATTCAACGCAAAAAAACACATTGAGGAGGTCTCAAAAGTTATGAAGAAGAAGTTGACTACGGTCGATTTCCGCGGCACCGCCGAGCAGGAAGCCAAGCTGCTTGAGGTCATCGCGAAGTACGACGGCGTAAAGGGCAAGATGATGCCCATCCTGCAGGAGGCGCAGGAGATCTACGGCTATCTGCCCGTCGAGGTGCAGAAGATCATCGCCGACAAGACGGGTATCCCCGCCGAGCAGATCTACGGCGTCGTGTCCTTCTATTCCCAGTTCAAGCTCAACCCCGACGGTGAGGTCGCCGTGGCTGTCTGCCTCGGTACCGCCTGCTACGTCAAGGGCTCGGGCGATATCATCGAGGAGTGCTCCCGCATCCTGAACGTGGCTGTCGGCAGCACCTCTGCCGACGGTAAGTACTCCCTGGAGGCCACCCGCTGCATCGGTGCTTGCGGTCTGGCTCCCGTCCTGACCATCAACGGCGAGGTCTACGGCCGTCTGGTCGCCAAGGACATGGCCGGTATCCTGGCTAAGTACATGTAATTTCCATCCTACGATAGGGAGCTTGGTACTATGAAAATTTCAACCATTCAGGAGATCCTTGACGCGGAGGTGGTCTGCGGCGAGGAGTTTCTGGACGACGAGGTCCACTCCGCCTGCGGCAGCGACATGATGAGCGACGTCCTGGCCTACGTCAAGGATCAGGCCGTGCTCCTCACGGGACTCTGCAATCCCCAGGTCATCCGCACCGCCGAGATGATGGACATGAGATGCGTCGTCTTCGTCCGCTCCAAGTGTCCCACAGACGAAATGATCCGCCTGGCGAAGGAATCCGATCTGGTGGTGCTGAAGACCACCAAGCGGATGTACGAGGCCTGCGGCAAGCTCTACCTTGCGGGGCTGGGCGTGAGTCCTACCGAGGCAAAAGCGGTGAACTGATATGGACGAGGCAGTAAGATTTCATTTCGTGGTGGACGGAGAGGATTTCACCTCTGCCGGTCAGGCCTCTGTGCAGGTCAAGAAGAACCTGCGCAGGCTGGGTATCCCCCCCGAGGTCATCCGTAAGATCTCCATCGCCATGTACGAGGGCGAGATCAACATGGTCATCCACGCGGATGGCGGTGAGGCGGAGGTTCTCGTGTACGAGGATCGCATCGTGATGATCCTTACCGACCGAGGCCCCGGTATTGCCGACGTGGAAAAGGCAATGCAGGAGGGCTATTCCACAGCCCCCGATAACGTGCGCTCTCTGGGCTTCGGCGCGGGCATGGGGCTCCCGAATATGAAGCGCTATACCGACGATATGAAGATCGAGTCGGTCGTGGGTGAGGGTACCACCATCACTATGACCGTTTTGCTCGCCTGACGGCGATCAAAACCGTGATATGCGCCTGCGGCACATATCACTGCGGGGAGAGATTCATTCGTCCCACCATTTCGGCACAGCATCGGGCTCGGGGACAACCCCGACCGACACAGCCGGGAAAGGAGACACGGGTGCTATGAACTCGTATGAACATTCGGTATCTCTGGACCTGTCACGCTGTACGGGATGTACGACCTGTCTGAAGCACTGTCCCACCGAGGCCATCCGCATCGTGGACGGCCACGCCAAGATCAACCCGGGACGCTGTATCGACTGCGGTATCTGCATCAAGATCTGCCAGAACAAGGCCAAAAAGGCCACCTACAGCCGCCTGGATAAGGTGCTGAAGACCAACAAGTACAAGATCGCGCTACCCGCGCCTACCCTGTACGGACAATTCGAGGATCTGGAGGACGTGGACTACGTGCTTCAGGGACTCAAGGACATCGGATTCGACGACGTCTTTGAGGTATCCAAGGCCGCCGAGCTGGTCTCGGCCTACACCAGGACCTACCTCAAGACCGTGGGCATCCCCAAGCCCGTCATCAATTCCGCCTGTCCCGTCGTGCTTCGTCTGATATCCCTGCGGTATCCCACCCTGAAGGAGCATATCATGCAGATCCTTCCCCCCATGGAGATCGCCGCCAAGCTGGCTCTGGAGCGCGCCATGAAGGAGCACCCCGAGCTGACGCGGGAGGATATCTGCGTATGCTTTATCTCCCCCTGTCCCGGTAAGGTCAGCTACGTCCGCAACGGGTTCGGGGACTACCAAAGCGAGGTGGACGAGGTCCTGTCCATCAGCGACGTTTATTTCAGCCTCATCAACGTCATGCGCCGCGGCAAGGAGCCGGAGAATCTGTCCCAATCGGGCATGATCGGCATCAGCTGGGCCACGACGGGCGGAGAGGCTTCGGCGCTCTTCAACGATAAGTATCTGGCCGCGGACGGCATCGAGAACGTCAACCGCGTGCTGGAGCAGCTGGACAACGGCAATATTGCGGGCCTGGAATTCGTGGAGCTCAACGCCTGCCCCGGCGGGTGCGTGGGCGGAGCCATGGTGGTGGAGAACCCCTTCGTCGCCAAGGCCAGACTCCAGACCCTTCGCAGATACCTGCCCGTTTCCCAGACTCTGCTCTCGGAGTCTGAGCGGGACTACATCCCCGAGGATTACTGCTTTGACGAGCTGCCCACCTATATGCCCATCCAACGGCTCTCCACCAACTTCGGCGAGTCCCTGCGGATGATGGCGGTGATCCAGAAGCTGGCCGATGCCCTGCCGGGTATCGACTGCGGCGCATGCGGAGCCCCCAACTGCCGAGCCTTTGCCGAGGACGTGGTCTGCGGCCGGGCGGCGGAGGACGGTTGCGTCATCCTGCGGAACCAGCAGCTGGAGACATTACTGAAAACCAAGGAGGAGGAATCGAAACAGTGACGGTTACAGAACTGAAAGATACTCTGTCCTTGACCTCCGTCACGTTGCCCGAGGGCGACCGTGAAGTGGAGGGGGTGTACATCGGAGACCTGCTCTCCTGGGTCATGGGGCGGGCGCAGGCGGATAACGTCTGGCTCACCATCATGTCCAATCTCAATATCGTGGCCGTAGCCACCCTGGCCGACGTGTCCTGCATCATCCTCTGCGAGGGAGTCACCCTGGAGGAGAGCGTGAGGAGCACCGCCGAGGCCAAGGGGGTCAACATCCTTGCCGCCGAGGCTCCCGCCTATGAAACGGCGAAGCGGCTGGCGGAGCTGGGACTATGAACCGCTACTACTACGACCTCCACATCCACTCCTGTCTCTCCCCCTGCGGCGACAACGACATGACCCCCAACAACATCGCGGGTGTCTGCGCGTTGGCTGGCTTGCAGATCGCGGCGCTGACCGACCACAACTCGGTGAAGAACTGCCCCGCCTTCTACAAGGCCGCCAAGAGCCAAGGGATCATCCCCGTCCCGGGGATGGAGCTGACCACCGCCGAGGAGATCCACGTGGTCTGCCTCTTCGAGCGGCTGGAGGACGCCATGGCCTTTGGCGAGGAGGTGGATACCTACCGCGTCCGCATCCCCAACCGGGTGGACATCTTCGGGGATCAGCTGATCCTGAACGAGGAGGACGAGCCCATCGGGGTGGAGGACGATCTGCTTCCCAACGCCACCATGCTCTCTCTGTGGGAGGTTCCTCCCCTGGTGGAGAAGTACAGCGGCGTGTGCTACCCCGCCCACATCGATCGAGAGGCCAACGGCATCGTATCCATCCTGGGTACGGTCCCCGAGGATCCCGCCTTCAGCTGTGTGGAGCTGCGGGACATGGACAAGCGGGAGGCATACCTGGCCAACATCCCCCATTTGCGGGATAAGACCTTTGTCTGCGGCTCGGACGCCCACTACCTGTGGGACATCCGCGACGCCGACGCCTATTTCGATCTGGAAGACGAGCCCTACTCGGGGGATCTCGTGCGGCATCAGCTATTTCTCCGTCTGAAAGGAGTGCAGTAGGATGAAGGAGCTCTCACTCAACGTTCTGGACATCACCAAGAACTCCGTCAAGGCGGGGGCGACCCTGATCGACATATCCCTGGTGGAGGTCGGAAGCCTTCTGACCCTGACCATCACGGATAACGGCTGCGGCATGAAGCCCGAGGTCGTGGAGACCGTCATGAACCCCTTCTACACCACCCGTACCACCCGCAAGGTGGGCATGGGCGTGCCGCTCCTCATGCTGGCCGCCGAGCAGACGGGGGGGACGGTGACCATCGAGTCCCGCCACGAGGAGGAGCATCCCGAGGACCACGGCACCGTGGTCACGGCCACCTTCCACACCGACCACATTGATTTCACCCCCATCGGCGATCTGGTTTCCACCATGGAGACCCTCATCATGGGAAGCCCCGAGATCGACTTCACCTTCACGCACGATATGAACGGCCACCGAGTCGAGCTGGACACCCGTCAGCTCCGTGAGGTGCTGGGGGAGGTCCCTCTGGACAGCTATGAGATCATACAATGGATCGGAGACTTTCTGCGGGAGCAGTATCAGCCCGCGGAGTAAATAAGTTTTTAAAAAATTTGATATACCACACGAAAGGAAAGAAACATCATGAAATCTTTGGCAGAGCTTGCTGCGATCCGCGACAAGATGAAGGACAAGGTGGTCCTTCGCGAGGGTACGAGCGATACCCGCATCGTGGTCGGTATGGCTACCTGCGGTATCGCCGCCGGTGCCCGTCCCGTCCTGTCCGCCTTCGTTGAGGGCGTGAACAACGCAGGACTGAACTCCAACGTCACCGTCTCCCAGACCGGCTGTATCGGCATTTGCCAGTACGAGCCCGTCGTCGAGGTCTTCCAGGCCGGTAAGGAGAAGGTCACCTACGTCAAGATGACCGCCGAGAAGGCCGCTAAGGTTATCGAGGAGCACATCAAGGGCGGTAAGGTGGTCGAGGAATACACCTACACCTACGCCACTAAGGCATAACGGAGGTATAAAGCTATGATTCGTGCACATGTACTTTGCTGCGGCGGTACCGGTTGTACCTCGTCCGGCAGCCAGAAGATCCAGGCCGCTTTCGTCCGCGAGATCGAGAAGCAGGGTCTCTCTGAGGAAGTCAAGGTCGTCCAGACCGGTTGCTTCGGTCTCTGCGCTCTGGGCCCCGTGGTCATCCTGTATCCCGACGGCACCTTCTACTCCCGCGTTGAGGAGAAGGACGTAGCCGAGATCGTTTCCGAGCACCTGCTCAAGGGCCGTCCCGTTGAGCGTCTGGTCTACAACGAGAAGGACGAGACCACCGGTTCTGTTACCGAGTCCCTGAACGACACCACCTTCTACAAGTCCCAGTACCGTCTGGCACTCCGTAACTGCGGCGTCATCAACCCCGAGAACATCGAGGAGTACATCGCCATGGACGGCTACGCCGCTCTGGGTAAGGTTCTGACCGAGATGACCCCCGATGAGGTCATCCAGACCATCCTGGATTCCGGCCTGCGCGGCCGCGGCGGCGGCGGATTCCCCACCGGTCTGAAGTGGAAGTTCGCCAGCGGCAACCGTGGAGGCGTCAAGAAGTACGTCGCTTGTAACGCCGACGAGGGCGACCCCGGCGCATTCATGGACCGCTCCATTCTGGAGGGTGACCCCCACGCTCTGATCGAGGCTATGGCCATCGCCGCCTACGCCATCGGTGCTGACGAGGGCTACGTGTATGTCCGTGCCGAGTACCCCATCGCCGTCAACCGTCTCCAGATCGCCATCGACCAGGCTAAGGAGTACGGCCTGCTGGGCGAGGATATCTTCGGCACCGGCTTCAACTTCGATCTGAAGATCCGTTTGGGCGCAGGCGCATTCGTCTGCGGCGAGGAGACCGCGCTGATGACCTCCATCGAGGGTAATCGCGGTGAGCCCCGTCCCCGTCCTCCCTTCCCCGCAGTCAAGGGTCTGTTCGGTCAGCCCACGGTTCTGAACAACGTGGAGACCTACGCCAACATTCCCCAGATCATCCTGAAGGGTGCCGAGTGGTTCGCATCCATCGGTACCGAGAAGTCCAAGGGCACCAAGGTCTTCGCTCTGGGCGGTAAGATCAACAACACGGGTCTCGTGGAGGTTCCCATGGGTACCACCCTCCGCCACATCATCGAGGAGATCGGCGGCGGTATCCCCAATGGCAAGAAGTTCAAGGCTGCCCAGACCGGTGGCCCCTCCGGCGGTTGCATCCCCGCTCACCTCATCGACACCCCCATCGACTACGACAACCTCATGGCCATCGGCTCTATGATGGGCTCCGGCGGTCTGATCGTCATGGACGAGGACACCTGTATGGTGGATATCGCCCGCTTCTTCCTGGACTTCACCGTGGACGAGTCCTGCGGTAAGTGCACGCCCTGCCGCGTCGGTACCAAGCGTCTGCTGGAGCTTTTGGACAAGATCATCGCCGGTAACGGTGAGCTGGAGGATCTGGACCGCATGGAGGAGCTCTGCAACTACATCAAGTCCGCATCCCTCTGCGGTCTGGGTCAGACCGCTCCTAACCCTGTCCTGTCCACCCTGCGTTACTTCCGCGACGAGTACGTGGCTCACATCGTGGACAAGAAGTGCCCCGCCGGCGTGTGCAAGAACCTCATTCAGTACACCATCGACGTGGACACCTGTATCGGCTGCGGCATCTGCGCCAAGAAGTGCCCCGCCGAGGCCATCACCCGCACCGACTACGTGGCTCCCGGTCACAAGCTGGCCTCCATGCAGATCGATCCCGCTAAGTGCGTGAAGTGCGGCGCTTGCGTGGCTACCTGTAAGTTCAAGGCAATTTCCAAGAAGTAAGAAAGGGGGAAGTAGAAAATGGATATGATTAACGTTAAGATCAACGGCGTAGAGTATGCCGTTGAGAAGGGTTGCACCGTGCTGGAAGCCGCCAAGGCCGCCCACATCGACATTCCTACGCTCTGCTACCTGAAAGATATCAACGAGATCGGCGCCTGCCGTCTCTGCCTGGTTGAGGTTTCCGAGGGCGGTAAGCCCTTCCGTATGGTCACTGCCTGCGTGTATCCCTGCACCGACGGCATGGAGATCAAGACCACCTCTCCCAAGATCACCGCATCCCGTAAGATGAACCTGGAGCTGCTCCTGTCCAACCACAATCAGGACTGCCTCTCCTGCGTCCGCTCCACCAACTGCGAGCTCCAGACCCTGTGCCGTGAGTACGGTGTGGATTCCTCCCGCTTCACCGGCACCGTCAACACCTACACCATCGACGACAAGACCCCCATCATCCGCGACAACAACAAGTGCATCCTCTGCCGCCGTTGCGTCGCTACCTGTGCCAAGGTTCAGGAGATCGGCGTCATCGGTGCCAACAACCGTGGCTTCGATACCTTCATCGGTTCTCCCTTCGACTCCGCTCTGGAGACCACCTCCTGCATCAACTGCGGTCAGTGTATCGTGGCTTGCCCCGTGGGCGCTCTGTACGAGAGAGACGACACCGACAAGATCTTCGCCGCTCTGGCCGATCCTACCAAGCACGTCATGATCTGCACCGCTCCCTCTGTCCGCGCCCAGATCGGTGAGTGCTTCGGCTACGAGCCCGGCACCGACTGCGAGGGTAAGATGGTCACCGCTCTCAAGGCTCTCGGCTTTGACGGCGTCTACGACATGAACCTCACCGCCGACCTGACCATCGTGGAGGAGGCCAACGAGCTGATTGGCCGTATCCAGAATGGCGGTGTTCTGCCCATGATTACCTCCTGCTCCCCCGGCTGGATCAAGTACTGCGAGCATTACTTCCCCGAGATGACCGAGAATCTGTCCTCCTGCAAGTCTCCTCAGCAGATGTTCGGCGCCATCGTCAAGACCTACTACGCCCAGAAGATGGGTTGGGATCCCAAGGACATCTTCATGGTCTCCGCCATCCCCTGCACCGCTAAGAAGTTCGAGTGCGGCCGTCCCGAGCAGTCTGCCGCAGGCGTTCCCGACGTGGACGTGGCCGTCACCACCCGTGAGCTGGGCCGTATGATCCACAGAGCCGGCATCAACTTCAAGGCTCTGCCCGACGGTCAGTTCGACGATCCCTTCGCCATCGGCTCCTCCGCAGGCGCGATCTTCGGCGCTACCGGCGGTGTCATGGAGGCCGCTCTCCGCTACGCCGCTGAGGTCATCACCGGCAACAAGCTGGAGAAGCTGGAGTTCAACGAGGTTCGTGGCGTGGAGGGCATCAAGACCGCTTCCTATAAGGTTGGCGATCTGACTGTCAACGTGGCCGTTGCTTCGGGTACCGGTAACGCCAAGAAGCTCCTGAACATGGTCAAGAACGGCGAGCTGGATGTCCAGTTCATCGAGATCATGGGTTGCCCCGGCGGCTGCGTCAACGGCGGCGGTCAGCCCATTCAGCCCGCTTCTGTCCGCATGAACATGGATCTGCGCGCCGTCCGCGCCGCTGTCCTCTACAACGACGACGCCAACGCCGACGTCCGCAAGTCCCAGGACAACCTGGCTGTCCAGAAGATCTACGACGAGTTCCTGGGTGCGCCCAACAGCCACAAGGCTCACGAGATCCTGCACACCACCTACGTCAAGCGCGGTCTGTAATCCATACTGCTTTTACAGGAGAGCCCTTTGGGGCTCTCCCTTTTTGCGCAAAGACAGCTTGCTTATGCGGTTCATGGGCGTTCATACGAACTCTTAGGTTTATTCTTTATGAAAGGAACTGATCCCACATTTTCATTCCGTGCGTGTCCGTATCTGCATCCTGTTCCTAAGCGGAATCGGTAGGGGGGATGAATTGGAATTTTGACTAAAAGTAAAAAATTAACAAGCTTTTCACATAAAAACAGTAGACATAATCAAGAAAAAATGATATGATTATGATGAAGTGACTATAGGAGGAATGGGGGGTTGCATGAAGGATTTCTTTTACGAACTGAAGCATGATATCGGGGCAGATTACTTCACCGTAGAGCAAGGAAGCGATCTTTCCTTTCCTCTTCATATGCATCGTTGCTATGAGATCATCCTGCTGTGTGAGGGCAGCATGAACGTGCGGATCGAGCAGCGGGAATACACGCTGGAGGCGGGGGATATGATCCTCATCAAGCCCAACTGCGTGCATAGCCTGGAAACCCCCGCGACCAGCCGCCACAGGCTGTGCATATTCTCCCCGGAGCTGATTTCGGCCGTGTCGTCTCAGCTCAAACGGCATCCGTTGCTCTCCCCCGTGGTGCGGTGCGTTCCGCATTTGTACCGCGAGCTCTTTGAGCAGATCAATGAATCCGCTTCCATAGCGGGGATCAAGGGCTTTCTGTATTGTCTCAGCGATCTGTTCTGCAAGCAACTGGATCTCTCGCGGGAGGTGATTCTGTCGGGGCGGGATCATTTGATCCGGGATGCGCTTCGGTATGTGGAGGAAAACCTAAACGCACCCTGTACCCTGGAGGGAGTGGCGACGGCCCTGGGCTACTCCGGCTCCTACCTGTCCCGGGTGTTCGGTGACACGGTCGGAATGCCGTTTACGGCCTACGTGCGTCATGTGAAGATCAACCGTGCTTGCTATCTGCTGAAGAACACCCGCCTCAGCGTGACCGACATCGTCAGCCAATGCGGCTATGCGTCGGTCGCTACCTTCAACCATAACTTCAGTGAGCTGACGGGGTGTAGCCCCACCGCGTACCGCAAACGGAGCAGTAGCTGATATCGGCGCATCTTCACATCCACCAAATAAGGAGGTCTTTTCCATGAGTCAAGCTCTTTCAAGCCGATCCCGATTCGCTCGGATACGCCCCTGTACGGAGGCTGTCGGATATCCCATGGAGGACGGCGTCTTCGGGGTGAATATGGAGATCACCCGCCGCGGCTTTTTCAGCGGGCTCTGCGCCGAAATGCTGAATAATCGTAAGCTCTCCATGGGAGAGGACGGCGTGGACGGCTGGGTCTGCGAGGGCTTTGAACGGGTTTCGGACAGACCCGAGGAAAGCTTGTGCCACAGTCCCTTCGTCATTCTCAAAAACGGCTCCATGTCTCAGACCTCAGACGTCATCGCTCTGCAGGACGGCCGTGCCTACGAGGCGAGAGTCTGGGTCAAGGCCTGCTCGGATACCGCCGAGATCACCTTCGGTGTGGCGGGGATGGAGCAGACCGTGACCGTTACCGCCGACGGCGAGCCCTACAAGGCCCTGGCTTTTCCCTTTGACGGAGTGGATCTGGACGGCGGCACCTTTACGGTCAAGGTGGACGGCGAGGCCGCCGTATATGAGGTGTCCCTGCTTCCCGCCGACCATTTCTACGGCATGCGGCGGGACGTCATCGAGCAGCTCCGCGCCATCGGCCCCACCGCCCTCCGTTTCCCCGGCGGATGCGCCGCCGATCACTTTGACTGGAAGGAGAGCCTCAAGGCTCCCGAATTCCGTAAGCCTGCCGACGGCCGTTCCAAGGCCTGGTTTCTTTTCCGCGATACCTACCACCAGGATCCTCTGGATATTGGACTCAATGAGTTCATGATGCTCTGCAAGGAGCTGAATGCCGAGCCCGAGTATACCGTCAGCCTCATCCTCTCGGACGGGGAGGATGCCCGCCGTTTGGTGGAGTACTGCAACGGCGACGCGGCCACCGAATACGGCGGAGTGCGGCAGGCTCTCGGCTTGGATCCCTTCGGAATCCATCTCTGGTACGTGGGCAACGAGGCCTACTTCTTCGGCGAGGCGTATCAGGGAAGTGCCGTCGCCGCCGCCCGCACCGACGAGCTGATCGCCGCCATGAAGGAGGCCGATCCCACCATTGCCGTGGCCATCGGACTGACCTGGGGCTACGGCTACCGCGACTGGGCGCGTGATTTCATGGCGCGGCTGAAGAGTGGTTTTGAGTACGTCTCCTATCACGACTATATCGGTATCCTGCCGGATGCCACCCAGGGCGAGAACGGCATGGCCACCTGTGAGATCCTGGAATCCAACTTTGCCGACGGGGAGTGCTTCGGTCTCAACTTTTATCGCAACGACCTCTACGCCACCGACTTTGAAAGGATCCGCATTTGCGTAGACGAGTGGAACTACTCCTGGGGGAAGGATTCCTCCAACGCTCTGTTCTTCTCCAACGCCCTGCAATTCCATTTCCTGGCCAAGGGGAAGGAGACCTACCACATCGACCACGCCGAGTTCTTCATGCCTGTGAACGAGGGAATGATCTTCGCGCGGGGCAACACCTGCAAAATGGAAAGCACGGGTGAGATGTTCCGTCTTATGGCCGGCCACAGAGGTGGCCGCGTGATCCCCTGCGAGTGCGAGTACGAGGAGCTGGATGTCCTCTGTACCGACCACGGTGACTCCCTGTATCTGTCTGTCGTCAACCGCAAGGACGTCCCCTGTTCCCTGGCTGTGGATGGCTACGTCCCGGCTTCCTGCATCGAGATCGAGGTCAAGGAATACAGCTTTGACAGCAACGACTACGTGGTTCACACCCATGCCGAGGCAACCGTCCACGGGCACAGCGTGCTCTTTCTGAGAGTCAGCAAAGCGATCCGATAAAGATAAGAAATCAAAATTTAAAATATAAAGAAAGGAATTCAACTCATGTACAACGACATCCAAACCATCCCCTTTGAGGGGCCTAAGTCCAAGAACCCCTACTCCTTCCGCTACTATGACCGTAACCGCGTCATCGGCGGCAAGACCATGGCCGAGCATCTCCGCTTCGCTCTGTCCTGGTGGCACACCTGTTGCGCAGCCGGAACCGATATGTTCGGCGGCGAGACCATGGACAAGACCTTTGGCTGCGACGGCATCGAGCGCGCCAAGGCTAAGGTGGATTTCGCCTTCGACCTCATGCAGAAGCTGGGCATTGACTACTACTGCTTCCACGACGTGGACGTGGCTCCCGAGGGCGAGACCCTGGAAGAGTCCATCAAGAATCTGGAGATCGTCACCGACTACCTGCTGGAGAAGCAGAACCAGACCGGCATCAAGCCCCTGTGGGTGACTGCCAATATGTTCGGCAACAAGATGTTCATGGCCGGTGCCGCTACCTCCCCCTCCGCTGACGTCTACGCCATCGCCGCAGGTAAGGTCAAGGCCGGTATTGATGCCGCCATCAAGCTGGGTGCTCCCGGTTACGTCTTCTGGGGCGGCCGCGAGGGCTACGATACCCTTATCAACACCGACGTGGCTCTGGAGCTGGACAACCTGGGTAAGTTCCTGACCCTGGCCCGCGATTACGGCCGCGCCAACGGCTTCACCGGTGACTTCTACATCGAGCCCAAGCCCAAGGAGCCCACCAAGCATCAGTACGACTTCGACGTGGCCACCTGCGCCAACTTCCTGCGGACCTACGGCCTGATGGATGACTTCAAGATGAACATCGAGGCCAACCACGCCACCCTGGCCGGCCACACCTTCCAGCACGAGCTCCGTATGGCCACCGTCAACGGCATCTTCGGCTCCATCGACGCCAACCAGGGTGATATGCTCCTGGGCTGGGATACCGACCAGTTCCCCACCAATATCTACGACACCACCCTGTGTATGTACGAGGTCATCAAGGCCGGCGGCTTTGTGAACGGCGGTCTGAACTTCGACGCCAAGGCCCGCCGTCAGTCCAACACCTTTGAGGACGTGCTGCTGTCCTACATCGCCGGTATGGACGCCTTCGCTCTGGGTCTCATCAAGGCCTACGAGATCATCGAGGACGGCCGCATCGACGAGTTCGTGGCTAAGCGTTACGCTTCCTACAACGAGGGTATCGGTAAGGACATCCGCGAGGGCAAGGTGACGCTGGAGTCTCTGGCCGCCTACGGCGCGAGCCTCAAGGATGTCATGCCCATGAGCGGCAGACAGGAGTACCTGGAGTCCGTGCTGAACGATATCCTGTTCTCGGGCGTCTGATTCACCCATGAAAGAGCGCCGAGGACGAATGCTCCTCGGCGCTCGCGCAAAATGAAAAAGGAAGGCAATCACTATGTCTCTTGATTACCCTCATAATCCCCTCCTGGAGAGTCACCTTTTCATCCCCGACGTGGAGGCCCACGCATGGGGAGACGGCCGACTGTACCTGTACGGTTCCTTCGATCTTCAGGGGGTTCAAACCTATTGCAGCGACGTCCACCGCGTCTACTCCTCGGAGGATCTGATCCATTGGACCGATCACGGTGTGGTCTTCTCCCTGGCCGATTCCACCTGGGCGAAGGACTGCGGTGCCCTCTACGCTCCCGACTGCGCCTACCGCGACGGTTGGTACTACCTCTACTACTGCGTTCCGGACGGGCGGTGCGGTGTGGCCAAGTCCCAGTCTCCCACGGGTCCCTTCACGGATGTGGGGCAGCTCCAAGGGGTGTGGGGCATCGACCCCACCGTCTTCATCGACGACGACGGACAGGCCTACATCTACTGGGGCCAGCTCACCTGGGGCAAGATCGCCAAGCTCAAGGACAACATGGTAGAGA
The DNA here is from genome assembly GCA_017938885.1 of Clostridia bacterium. Classification (GTDB taxonomy): domain Bacteria; phylum Bacillota; class Clostridia; order Oscillospirales; family CAG-272; genus CAMEON01. Next base: position 14,703 of record JAGBAS010000013.1, on the reverse strand, counting down.
TCGAGCCGGATTCGGTGGTGGCTTCCTTGACCATTGAAGAGCATGAGTTCCATGAGGGCAGTTCGGTCAAGAAGATCAACGGGAAGTACTACTTCCTCTTCGCCGATACTCACCGCCACAGAGATCCCATCAGCGGTGAGGGACGTCCCACTTCTTTGGGTTATGCCGTTTCGGATCACCCCATGCATGGCTTCAAGTACGGCGGCATTGTTATCGACAATTTCGGGTGCGATCCTGCCAGCTGGAATAATCACGGCTCCATGGAATGCTTTGACGGACAGTGGTACGTCTTCTACCACCGCTCCACCCACGGCACCGTCAACTCCCGACACGTTTGCATGGAGCCGATTTACTTCAATGAGGACGGCTCTATCTCCGAGGTCAAGCAGACCTCCTCGGGTGCGGGAAGCTCCATCCCCGCTTCCGCCCATATCCCTGCCAATCTGGCCTGTGAGCTGAGCGGTCACGTCCGCATCGCGGGGGATGAGGCATCCTCTGAAAACCTGGTTCTGTCCGAGATCCAAAACGGGGACACCGCCCTGTTCCGCTACCTGGAATTCTGCGGCGAGACCAATATGAGGCTGTCGGTGAATACCACGGCCCCTCTGCGGGTGGAGCTGTACATCGACGGATGTTACTACGCCGAGACGGCTGTCGCGCCTGCCGAAGGCTATGCCGAGACTACTGCCGCGATCCCCGCCCTGTACGGTTGCCACACCGTCACCTGGAGATTCTACTGCAACGACGCGGCCGCTCGCATCAACGCGGAGGCGTTGGAATTTCACTGAAAGGGAAGAAGCCATGAATTACTATATCGGTATTGATCTGGGTACCTCCTCCTGCAAGGGTATCCTTCTGAACCGCGACGGTGCCGTCCTCGCGGAGCATAGCGTCAGCTACCCCGTCTCGACTCCCTATACCAATTGGAGCGAGCAGAACCCCGAGGACTGGTACAAGGCCGCCGTGGAGATCCTCGTCACTTTGTCCAGGGGCCGTGAGACCGAGGTCAAGGGCGTGGGCATCGCAGGCCAGATGCACGGTCTGGTCATGCTGGACGAGCACGACGAGGTCATCCGCCCCGCCATCCTCTGGAACGACGGACGGAGCACCAAGGAGACCGCTTATCTCAACAGCCTCGGCACCCTCCCCGCCCTCACGGGGAATATCGCCTTCCCCGGCTTTACCGCTCCCAAGATCCTCTGGGTCAAGGAGAACGAGCCCGAAAACTTTGCAAGAGCCAAGAAGATCTGCCTCCCCAAGGACTACCTCGCCTACAAGCTGACGGGTGTATTCTCCTCGGAATACTCCGATGCAGCGGGTATGCTCCTGCTGGACGTGCAGAACAAGTGCTGGTCCCCTGAGATGTGCGAGATCTGCGGGATCACCGTGGATATGCTCCCCACCCTTTTTGAGAGCTACGAGGCTACGGGCAAGCTGAAGGCCGAGTACGGTCTGCCCAATGCCATCCTCTGCGCGGGCGCGGGAGACAACGCGGGCGCGGCCGTGGGCACCAACACCCTGCGCGACGGCGATTGCAGCATTTCTCTCGGTACCAGCGGCACCATTTTCCTGCCCTGCGACGAGTTCAATACCACGTGCGGCACCGCCCTCCACAACTTCTGTCACTCCAACGGCAAGTTCCACCTCATGGGCTGTATCCTCTCCGCCGCCTCCTGCAACAAGTGGTGGATCCGCGATATTCTGGATACGAATTACGGCGACCCCGCCGAGCCCAACTACGGCAAGACGGGGGTCTACTTCCTGCCCTACCTGACGGGCGAGCGCTGCCCTCATAACGACGTCAACGCGAGAGGCGCGTTCATCGGTCTGTCGTCTACCACCACCCGCGAGGACATGGATCTGGCCGTCCTGGAGGGCGTGACCTACGCTCTCCGCGACTGCGTGGAGGCGGGCGGCGTCAAGATTGACAAGGCCGTCCTCTGCGGCGGCGGCGCGGTCAGTAAGGTCTGGCAGACCGTACTTGCAAATATCCTCGGTGCGGATATCTACCTCACTGAGACCGAGCAGGGTCCCTCCATGGGCGGTGCTCTTCTGGCCATGACCGCCTGCGGTGAGTATGCCACTATTTTCGATGCCGCTGATGCCATCGTGAAAAAGACCCTCGCTGTGCGGTGCGATCCCGCCCTGAAGGAGACCTACGACAAGGGCTATGGCGTGTACCGCCGGCTCTACCCCGCCCTCAAGGACATTACCCTCTGAAAAATACGTCAATGAAAGGAATCCAACCATGAAAAAAGCCCTCATTTTCCAAGGCGGCTGGGATGGCCACGAGCCTCAGCTCACCTCCAAACGCTTTGCCGGGATGCTGGAAAAGAATGGCATCTCCGCCGAGATCTACGACGACCACACCTGCTTTGCCGACTTTGAAAAGCTTTTGACCTACGACCTCATCGTCGCCTGCTGGACGGGCGGTACCATGGAGGGGCAGTATTCCCGCAATATCTCCGAGGCCGTGGCTCGCGGCGTGGGACTGGCGGGCTGTCACGGCGGCATGTGCGATTCCTTCCGCAACGATACCGAGTGGCAGTTCATGACCGGCGGCCAGTGGGTCAGCCATCCCGGCGGCGACGGCGTGGAATATACCGTCAACATCCGTCGCGGTACCTCTCCCATCATTGAGGGGCTGGAGGACTTTACCGTTAAGAGCGAGCATTACTACCTGCACATTGATCCCGCCGTGGAGGTGCTGGCCACCACCCGCTTCCCCCTGGTAAACTACTACCACGCCTCCAACAAGCCTATCGATATGCCTGTTATTTGGACGAAGTACTGGGGCGTCGGCCGCGTGTTCTATAATTCTCTTGGCCACCACGACGACGTGTTCGTGAATTCCCCCAACGCCGCCGTCCTCATGGAGCGGGGTATGCTCTGGGCTGCGGGCGGCAAGGAGTATAACGAAAAGCATGGACTGACCGTGGACAAGTATCTGAATAACGCAAAGATGTACTGACGCGACGGTTAAGGTCACACGGACATCATACCAACAGAATCGCAGAAATCGTAGGGACCGGCGTCCTCGACGGTCCGCAAATATCCTGAATCCCAAAAGAAATTTTGGGCCGAACGGTGGCGGACCGTCGGGATTCCGGTCTCTACGTCAATGTTTGTAACCCCGATACCCCATACCATAAAATAACGGAGGATTTCCCCATGACAAGAATCGGTTTCGTCGGCGTAGGCGCCATTTCGGGTATTTATCTGGAAAACATCACCAACCGCTTCAAGGACATCGAGATCATCGGCGTATGTGACCTCATCCGCGAGCGCGCCGAGAACGCTGTGAAAAAGTACAATATCCCCAAGCTCTATAACGATATGTACGAGCTCTTCGCCGACCCCGAGGTGGACGTGGTGCTCAACATCACCCGCCCCTACGAGCATTTTGAGGTCACCAAGGCCGCATTGCTGGCGGGCAAGCCCGTCTACTCCGAGAAGCCCCTGGGCGCTACCTGGGAGGAGGGCGTGGAGCTGGTAAGACTGGCTGAGGAAAAGGGCCTCTGGATCGCGGGTGCACCCGACACCTACATGGGCGCGGGCATCCAGACCTGCCGCAAGCTCATCGATGAAGGAGCGATCGGTGAGGTCGTAGGCGCCACTGCCTTCATGACCTGCCACGGCCACGAGTCCTGGCATCCCGACCCTGAGTTCTACTACAAGCACGGCGGCGGCCCCATGCTGGATATGGGCCCCTACTACGTCACCGCTCTCGTCAACCTTCTGGGCGGCGTCAAGCGTCTGGGCGGTATGATCGCTACCCCCTTCAAGGAGCGCACCTGTACCTGCAAGGAGCACAACGGCGAGATCATCACCGTGGACGTCCCCACCTCTTACTACGGCACCATGGAGTTTGAGTCGGGCGCGGTTGCTTCCATCCTCATGTCCTTTGACATTTGGGGCGCCAAGCTCCCCATCATCGAGATTTACGGCTCCAAGGGAACTCTGCGCGTCCCCGATCCCAACTGCTTCGGCGGCCCTGTGGTGCTCCATACCCCTGAAACGGGTGACGTCGAGATCCCCCTGGCCTTCGATTACCCCGAGAACTCCCGAGCCCTTGGCCTGGCCGAGATGGCATCTGCTCTGAAGGCCGGCCGCCGTCCCCGTGCCTCCTACAAGCAGACCCTCCACGTCCTGGAGGTGCTGACCGGCTTTGAGCGTGCCGTTAAGGCGGGTGGGTATCTGGAGCTGACCACCAAGTACGAGAGAGAAGCCCCCATGGCACAGGGATTGCCGCACGGTGTTCTGGACTGATCCGCAACAATTAACGAAAAAGGGAATAAGACTATGAAGAAAATCGGTATCGTCGGTGTCGGATGCATCTCCGGCATTTATCTGAAGAATATCACTACCCTGTTCCAAAACATCGAGGTTATCGGCGTCTGCGATCTCATTCGAGAGCGTGCCGAAAATGCGGTCAAGGAATACAACATCCCCAAGCTCTACGAGGATATGCACGAGCTCTTCGCCGACCCCGAGGTGGATATCGTTCTGAATCTTACCAGACCCTACCAGCACTACGCCGTCACCAAGGCGGCTCTGCTGGCGGGGAAGCACGTCTACTCCGAAAAGCCCCTGGGGGCTTCCTGGGAGGAGGGCGCAGAGCTGGTGAAGATCGCTGAGGAACGCGGCCTGATGATCGGCGGTGCCCCCGATACCTTCCTGGGCGCGGGTATCCAGACCTGCCGTAAGCTCATTGACGAGGGGGCGATCGGTGAGGTGTCGGGTGCTACTGCCTTCCTCATGAGCCGCGGCCCCGAGGGCTGGCATCCCGACCCTGAGTTCTTCTACAAGTACGGCGGTGGCCCCATGCTGGATATGGGTCCCTACTACATCACAGCCCTGGTTAATCTCCTGGGCGGTGTCAAGCGGCTGGGTGGTATGGTCTCCATCCCCCGGAAGCAGAGAGTGGCAGGCTGTCAGGAGCATTTCGGTGAGGTCATCGACGTAGAGGTGCCCACCTCCTACTACGGCGTGCTGGAATTCGAGTCGGGGGTCATCGGATCGGTCACTACCTCCTTCGACGTCTACATGGCCCACCTGCCCACCATCGAGATCTACGGCACGAACGGTACCCTCCGCGTCCCCGACCCCAACGGCTTCGGCGGCCACGTTTGGATGTACACCCCCGAGGGCGGCGAACGGGAGATCCCGCTGGCGTTTGACTACACCGAAAACTCCCGAGCCCTGGGTCTTTCCGAAATGGCCTCGGCTCTGGAGCAGGGCCGCGTTCCCCGTGCCTCCTACAAGCAGACTCTCCACGTGCTGGAGATCCTTACGGGCTTTGAACGTGCCGCGAAAAACGGCGGGTATCTGGAGCTGACCACGTCCTACGAGCGTAAGCCTCCCATGGATCCGACTCTGCCTCACGGGATTTTGTAAGCGGATGTATTTTGGGGAGTCTCCGCCGCCATGGCTGTCCGGGCGGCCGTGTTCTGCCATTTCGCCGAGGATGCGGTTTTCAGGCAGTCAAGGGGGGAAAATCGGAAAATGATAACGAAAACTTCCAAAAATATACCGATAGTACTTGACTTTTCATCAAATGTATGCTACAATATATGCGTTGTCTTGCAGGCAACGCATACAAACGCCGGTGTGATGGAATTGGCAGACGTGACGGACTCAAAATCCGTTGATGGCGACATCGTGTGGGTTCGAGTCCCACCACCGGCACCAAAAAAGCAGGATGCTCCGTAGGAGTGTCCTGCTTTTTTGATGACGGTAGATGTCTGAGAAGTCACTTCAAACTGCCAACGAAAGAGCCTATACAGATTCAGTACGTGCAGTTTGATGCCGAGCAAAGCTCGGCGGGGTTCAGAGTCCCACCACCGGTCCGCAGATAGCTTCGCTTGTGTTCCGGCCGCGCTTCCATTAGACTCTTGTTTTCCTGTTACGCTACCATATGAGCCTACCGGAGCCTTGCGGGTCTATCCGAGTATGTCCGCCAGTGCTCGCTCACGAAGGGCCTCCTTCAGGATCTCTGCCTCCGAAAACGGGATCCTTGTGGTTCCGATCAGCTGGTAGGTCTCGTGTCCCTTGCCGGCCAGCAGGATGATGTCCCCCTCCTCGGCCATGTCTACCAGCTTGCGGATGGCCTCCTCGCGGTCGGGTATCCACAGGCGGGGACAGCCGTCGGGCGGGAAGGCGCGGTCGATATCCCGGATGATGTCGGAAACGGGCTCGCTTGCGGGATTATCGGCGGTCAGCACGCAGAGATCGCAGCGATAAGCCGCCGCCTCGGCCAGATCCCGCCGCCGTTCCTTGGTGCGGCCTCCTACCGAGCCGAACAGACAGATCAGCCGTCGGGGGGTATAGGCGCGCAGCGCGTCCAGTATGGAGGCCAGACTGACACCGTTGTGAGCGTAGTCGATGACAAAGGTTACGCCGGGCAGAGCGGTGCTCGTGATGGTCTCAAAGCGGCCGGCTACGGTCACGTCTGCCAGGAAACGCCGCGCGCGGGAGGGCTCCACGCCAAAGCGTCCGCATACCACCGCCAAAGCCGCCAGCGCGTTCTGTACGTTGAATTCCCCGGGCAGGGGCAGAAACCACGGCTCGCAGACCGCTTTTCCGTCGCGGTATGCCGAAAACTCGGTTCCGGGACGATCCCCCTCCATGACGGGAAGGATCCTTTCGGCGTACCAGAAGGCGGAGGGATCCTGTGTGCTGAAGGCTTGGACGGAGGAGGTGCTTCCCGCCGTCATATAGGCGGTGGCGGCATCGTCGGCATTGACGATGTAGGCTTGGGCCGGGTAATCGGTGAACAGAAGCCGCTTGCTGTCCCGGTAATGGGCAAAGGTGGGGTGCTCGACCCCTCCGATGTGGTCGCGGGAAAGGTTCAGAAACAGAACGCTGTCAAAGCACAGCCCCCGTGTCCGCCCCATCCACAGAGCCTGGGAGGAAACCTCCAGCGCGCAGACCTCTATGCCGACATCCAGCATTCCCCGCAGATGGCGGTAGATGTCCACGCTCTCGGGAGTGGAATTGACCGTGTCAAAGTGGTAGTCTGCGTAGTCCACTCCGTTGGTGCCTATGTAGCCTGCGGGAATGCCCGCACGGTTCAGAAGACTCTGTATGAGCAGAGCCGTGGTGGTCTTTCCCTTGGTGCCCGTCAGTCCGATCAGCCGCATTTCCCTTTCGGGATGACCGTAAAAGGCGGCGGCACAGTCTGCCAGTGCGATTCTGGTGTCGGGGACAGTCAGAACCACCGCCTCGGGGGGAAGCCTCAGCTCCCGCTGAGCTACAAAGAAGCGGCAGCCTCTTCGGTAAGCGGATTCCGCGTAGGTATGACCGTCCTGTAGCTTGCCGACTAGGCAGAAGAATATGGTTCCTTCCGTCGCCAGACGGGAGTCGTAGCACAGAGCCGAAACGGGAGCACTCCGATAGTGCTCCGGGCAGGAGCCGTCCCGAAGAGCTCCGTCGGGCAAAAAGGATAATACCTCTTGAAGGGGTCGTCGCATGGTCTGGTCTCCTTTTTCATTCGTTGCGGACAAGGCCGCTCAGAGGGTGGCTTGTCATGTCGGGCATTTTCAATAGGGTGTAGTCCTCGTTCAGCTCGCTTCCGACCCGTGAAAGAAATCCGCACGCCGCCGGGGAGCAGGGAATCAAGGCCAGAATCCCCCCTGTATGTCGGCTTTCCCGTGCAAAGGCCTTCAGGAGCCGCAGGATGACCCGGTCGTTCTCCTCGCTATAGGGAGGTGCCATATGCTTTTGGGCATAGATTGCCGTCAACAGATGCCTTCGGCGGCCGAACCAATGGACATGCAAGCCGTGGCGGGTATACAGATACAGGGCGACCCGCCCCGCCAGCCGCCCGCCGTCCAGCAATACGGGAACGGCTGTCCCATACAGATACCGTTCGGTCATGTCCACCCTCCTTTGGAAAAAATTCGATTTCTCGGGAAATTTTTCTTATGATACTTGCCAAATGCGGCGGAACGTAGTATAATGGGAGCATATCAAAGAGAGGTGCGCCGCCGTGAAAAAGGATCTGCTGTATACCCTGTTTTCCCATATTCCCACCCTGGAGACCGACCGCCTGATCCTACGGGGCATGCGGGTGTCGGATGCGGCGGATATGTATGATTATGCCCGCCGTCCTTCGGTCACCGAATATCTGACCTGGAATCCCCACAGCAGTCTTGAGGAGACCCGTGAGTATCTGACCTACGTCGGCCAGCGGTACCGAACGGGGGATTTCTACGACTGGTCTCTGGTATGCAAGGAGGACGGCCGCATGATCGGTACCTGTGGCTTTACGTCCTTTAACTGTCCGTCCGATTCCGCCGAGATCGGGTACGTTCTGAGCCCTCCCTATCAGGGGAAGGGACTGGCTACCGAGGCGGTTCGCTGCGTGCTTGCCTTTGGCTTTGAGGAGCTGAGCCTGCATCGCATCGAGGCTCATTTCATAGAGGGGAATCAGGCCTCCCGCCGTCTCATGGAGCGGGTGGGCATGAGCTTTGAGGGCTTTGCGCGGGAGTCCATGCGGATCAAGGGACGCTACCGCACCATTGGCACCTGTGCGATCCTGCGGCATGAATTCACCCACAGCCTATCATAATCCGATTCGGATCAGAGAATCCGAAAAGCCTTCGTACAGGAGCTCTGCGCGAAGGCTTTTTCTACGCTCGGGCATGGCAGAGGCTTGGAGGATGGGGAGCCGTCAGCTCCGTATGCCCCGATATTCCGCCTTGACCCGCTCGTAGCTCTCCGGGTTTCCGATGTCGTACCGCTTTCCGGGCATTTCCATGGCGTAGACCTCGGTGCGGTTGCAGAGCCAGGCGATGTAGCTCCCGGGCGCGTCGGTGCCGCAGCCTGCTTCAATGCCCTTTTGTACCAGACGGGCATCGGCCTTCGTGTAATAGTAGAAGGGAGGACAGCACCCATGGGTGGCGGGGGTGGGGGATTTCTCGGTCATGTTCAGGATGCGGTCGGACTCGTCCACCGTCACCACGCCGCATTTCAGGAGCTTTTGGTCGTTTGGCTCATAGTAGCGCATGATGCAGGAAGCGTTCTTCTCCTTTGCGTAGGTCATGAAGCGGGTGAGGCTGAAATCCAGCAGATTGTCCCCTGCGATGACCAGCATATCGTCGTCCAGTGAGAGGGTCTCGATGGCGTATTGGATATCCTTTACCGCCCCCAAACGGGTCTCGTTGGTGTCGGTGCCATCGTCCACCACCGTGATCTGCTGGGGCTTGGTCTTGGCCCAGGCGTCAAAATGATGGGCGTACTTGTGGTTGGAGATGACTACGTACTCGTCCACCGCCCCTGCGGTGTCCAGATCGTCCACCAGCCAGTCCAGGATGGTCTTGTCCCCCACGGTCAGCAGGGGCTTGGGAAAATTTTCGGTCAGAGGATAGAGCCGCGTGGCGTATCCCGCCGCCAGGATCAGACATTTCATGGATGAGACCTCCTTATCGGGACAGCACGCCGTCGGCGGTGTCGCAGATATGTACCGAATATTTACCCTCCAGAGTGGGGAAGGCCTTCAGGTAAGCCCTCGTGACCTTCTCGCAGATGCTCTCTTCGTAGGCGGGATCAATGAGGGCCATGCAACAGCCCTTGAAGCCCGCCCCTGAGAAGCGGCCGCCGTAGATGCCGTCGGTCTCGGTCATGATCTCGTACAGGGCCTTGAGTTCGGGAGAGCCGGTTTCCCAGTTGTAGATGGAGGAGCGGCCGCTTTCAAAGGAAAGCCGACCAAAGGCTTCGATATCCCCTCGCCTCCAGGCCTCGGCTCCCTTTTGCACGCGGTCGAACTCGGTGTACCAATGCTCGGCCCGCTTGCGCCAGTTGTCGGGGAGGCGGTCCTTGTACTGCAAGTAGACCTCATGAGGGACGTCGCGGAGGTTGGTCTCTTCAAATTTGCCATACTCCATGCCTGCATAGGCCTTGAGGGCATAGGCGGCACTGCGGCACTCGTCCACCCGCATATTGAAGGCGGAGCCTGCCAGACTGCGCTCCAGACCGCTGAAGAAGATGGCGATCTTATAGGGCTTCATGGCGGTGCTTGGGGGAATCAGCTCGTAGCTGTCGTCCCGCAGATCCATGTAGAGCAGATGTTCCCGGCGGCAGTAGACCTCGCAGGACTGATCCAGCTTACCGCAGGCCACGCCGACGTACTTGTTCTCGGCCTCCTTGGCGATGGTGATGAGCTCATCGGGGGACAGGGTAATGTCGTTTATGGCGCAGAGGGCATTCAGAAAGGTGATGATGACCGCCGCCGAGGAGGACAGCCCGCCAATGGGGAGCTCGCCGTCGATGACACCGCAAAGACCCTTGTGCAGGGGGTGACGCTTGCGGAGCGAAATGGTAGCTCCCCGCAGATGGTCAGCCCAGTCGTTTTGCTTCACGGCGGGTGTGGCCTCCACGTGCCATTGTGCCCGCCGATCGAATTGGATCGAGTGCATTTCAATGACACCGTTTTCTTTGAGATCGTATGCCAGGCGAATACCCTTATCGATGGCAAAGCCCGTGATCTTGCCCAGCTGATGGTCACTGTGGGCACCGATGGGGCAGATGCGGTAGGGGGTGAAGGCGGTGTGGGCGGGGGAGAAACGGTAAATTTGCTCGAATACGTCGGCGGCTCTCATACGGATTCCCTCTTTCCATGCGCAAGGGCGCATATTTCGGTGATTCTATGGGTATTATAGCACATTTGTTCCGAAAATGCAAGGGGGACCTCCTATGATTCTGCGTGAGAGGGCAGAATATACGGAGGCCCCCGCGGGGTCATTCTCGTTCATGAGGCGGCCAACGCTTATTCCGCCGCCTTGAAATTATAGATGGGCTTGATCCGACGAAGAATCTCCGCCGTGTCTCCGATATTCGCTACGATCTCGTCCAGGCTCTTGTAGGCCATGGGGGATTCGTCCAGGGTATCGGGAACGATGCAGGTGGTATAGATGCCTGCCATCTGGGCTTTGTATTCGGCCATGGTCAGCTGCTCGAAGGCCGCCGAGCGGGACATGAGCCGCCCGGCGCCGTGGGGAGCCGAGCAGTTCCAGTCGGGGTTGCCCTTCCCGCGGCAGATCAGGGAGCCGTCCCGCATATTGATGGGGATGAGCAATATCTCCCCTGCCTTGGCCGAGACCGCACCCTTACGCAGGATCATTTCCTTCACGTCGATATAGTTGTGGACGGTCTGGAAGGCATCCAGCCCGCACAGACCCGTTTTGTCCAGCAGCAGCTCGGCCATTTTTTCACGGTTACGGGTAGCGAACTGCTGGCAAATGTCCAGGTCGTGGAGGTAATCGGCCATGAAATCACCCCAGAGGTAGCAGAGATCCCGGGGCAGAGTGGGCTGGGCGGCTTCCCACTCCTTGGCCATGGCTTTCAAGACCGTCTGGATCTCGGAACGGCGGCCTTCTTCCTTATAGGTACGGATGATCTCGTCCCGACGGCGGAAGTATTCCTCCTTACCCATGTTGAGGTCTACGGCGAGCTGTTGGTAGAACTCCGCCACTTGGGTGCCCAGGTTGCGGCTCCCCGAGTGGATGACCAGATACTTTTCGCCGTCCTCGGCCTCATCGATCTCCATGAAGTGGTTGCCGCCGCCCAGGGTGCCCAGGCTCCGCTCCAGCCGCTTGGAGTCTTTCAAGTGGCGGTAACAGCGCAGACGGGTGAGATCGAATCGCTCGTTGCGTCCCTCCCAGACCTTACGCCCGCAGGGGATGGTATGGGCAGCGGCGTCAAAGGCGGGCAGGTCGATATCCACCTTCCCCAGGCGGACGGTGTACATTCCGCAGCCGATATCCACCCCCACCATGGAGGGGGAGACCTGATCGGTGACGGTCATGGTGGTACCGATGGTACAGCCCTTGCCCGCATGGACGTCGGGCATAACCCGGATGCGGCTGCCCGCGTAGGCCTCGGTGTCGCAAACCAGCTGAAGCTGCTCGCGGGCTCCGTCGTCGATGGTGGTGGCGAAGCACTTGGCGGTATTGTAGGTGCCGATGATCTCGGTCATGGTAGGAGCTCCTTTCGTTATGGAGTATGATGTGATTGTATACTTGTTAAATTTGGGTTTGTAGGGGAGTCGGCCGCGTCCTTTAGCCTTCCCCATGCGGTGCCATCCGCAAGCGGATGCGGGGGACCGCGAAGCGGTGGATGAGGAGAGCCGCACACAGAAGCCTTCCGGTTGGGAATTCTCATTGATAGACAAGGTAAAAGCTGACACCATGAAGGTAATCTGAAACCCGCTCTCCTCATCCGTCACCCGCTAAAGCGGGTGCCACCTTCCCCGCTGGGGAAGGCATCTCGCTTCGCTCGAGAACGAGAGAACCCACCGATAAACTACAATTTGAACATTTTGCCATCGCCTGTTTCGGTGAGGGGGATGCCACTTCCCCCTTACGCGTGTTGACCGGCTTCGGCGTGGAGCATGGAGGCTAGCTGGGAGAGCAGGTCGCCGTTTCCGTTCAGGGTAATGGTGCCCACGTTCTCGCAAACTTTCTCCACGAATTCCATCTCCTTCAGACGGCAGAGGGTGGGATTCTCCTCCATCAGCTTCGCGGTGTTGAGCAGGGAGCGGGTGGAGGCAACCTCCTCGCGGCGGGTGATGACGTTGGCCTGGGCGCGCTTTTCCGCCACCAGTACCGTGTTCATGATCTCCCGGATCTCGCCGGGCAGGATGATATCCTTGACCCCCGCGTCGGTGATCTCCACGAAAAGCCCTCCCTCCTTGGCCTTCAGCTTCTCAAAGACGAAGCGGGACATCTGATCCTTGTTCTCCAGAATCTCGTCCAGCTTGTATTTTCCCACGTATTCGCGCAGGGCCAGCTGTGCCGCCACGTGGATCTGCTCGGCAAAATCATTCACCTCGGATTGGATGCGGATGAAATCGGTGATTCGGTAGTTCAGCACGAAATTCACCCGCAGGGAGACCTTGTCGGCGGTGAGCATTTCTTGACCCGTGATATTCATTTGCGTCAGGCGAATATCCACGACCTCGGCCGTGACCTTGACAGGGGTCTTCCAGAAGTAGTAGGTGCCGGCATCCAGGACGCTGACCAGCTTCCGGTCGAAGTACAGGCGGGCTTTCTGGTATTCGGCTACCTCTACCTTGGTGTACAGAGTGCTCGGAATAACCGAAAAGATATAAGCGGGCACCGACTCGTCCACGACGGGGGTGGATACGTCCACCGTGCGGAACTCGTGGCGGTTTTGTCCCTTCCAGAAGGCATATTTCCCACCGGTCAGAGCCGCAGAGAACATACCGTTTACGAAATGGAGCGCCAACTGTTGGTCCCCCACCTCCACGACCGAGGTCTGCTTTTGGATCTCCTCATTCTGAAGCAGGGTATCCAGAGGACACCTGTTGCAGTACAGGGGGTTGTCTACGGCTTGCAGAATGATCTCCCGTCCGCCGAATACGCGGTATTTGCCCGCATTCAGAAGCCCTTCGAACCGGCCGTTGCGGAACAGCAGTCCCTTTTGATTTTCGTTGATGATGATCTTTCTCATTCTATGTATCCTCCTTTACGGGTCATTGGCGTTCTGCGCTGTTCATGGGGGCTCGCGGCTGTACACTTGAGCGGGGCGTTCAGACAGCGGAAGGTTGCGGCGCGGCCGTTTCCTTTGGCATCCCTCGCGTCGGCGCGGTATCCGTGCGCAGGCAGGGCAGAGCCCCCATTGCTTTGACCGTCAAAAGGCTTCCCGTTGAAGCGTGCTTCACGGTTCAACCGTTTCAAGCGATCTCTGCGGAACAGAGCAGAGTTTACAGAGCGTTCCATAACGCGTGCCTTTCGGCGTCCCCTTGACCCCGGGGCGGGTCTTGTCTTGACAGGACAAAAAATATCCAATCCAGCTGGCGATATGCACGTGAGCGCATACGGCGGGAGTCGAACCCGCGTAAACGGGGAGTTGAACCCCATCGAGCAGAACCGATACGGTTCATTCGATTGCCACCTGCAAGTCACCTTCGGGCATACGCTTTGGCAGAGCCTCGCGCACCGCAGTGCATTTCAGTCAAGCACCCGCAGGAAGGAGCCTTGCACCCTTATTCTACCACACGAAAAGAGCGAATTCACGGAAAAAAAGTTGCGAACTCTCCCAAATCCTCCCTTTTTTGCGACATTTTTCACCCGTTTTCTCATTTTTTCCAAAAAAACACCCCTCGGAGTCCTCCAAGGGGCGATCAAACGCATTTTCTCGTATCTTTGTATCTCGTATCTCACCGTAGCCCGCATTCCATCTGCCTTCGCAGCTTCTCCCTCAAAAGCTCCCGAAAGGCGTCGGGGGAGATGACCTCCACCCGGGGGCCGAAGGAGAGGATGCGGATGACCAGCTCGGGCTCGTCGTCACGGTCGTATTTCAGGCGCAGGAGGTAGTGGCGGCGGTCCAGCCGCTCGGCCTGCTTTTCAAAGTGGGCGAAGTGGAGCATACACCGCTCCAGGCAGTTGCGCTCGTCGGTGATCCGTAAGGTCAGGGTCTCGTACTGCCTGGGACGGATGGAGCGGCCCACTGCTTTGTCTCCCGTGTAGGGGGCGCAGGTCAGAATACGGCCAAGGTTGACCGTGGTGATGAAGCGGCTCCCCGCCACGGCTACCCGGAATTTGTCGTCCTTCTCGGAATACTCCAACTTCACGGGGCGGCAACGGAAGAATACCGTGTTGCCCTTGCGGTTTTTGATTTCCATCTTGACAGGGGCATCGCCTCGGATGGCGCGAAGGATGGTGCGGAACTTCTGAATAT
>JAGBAS010000143.1 GCA_017938885.1 Clostridia bacterium | reverse complement strand
CCGCGCGATGGGCACGACCGCCCGAATCCGGGTGTTCCAACCAATTAGGCGATTGCGTAATGTGAAACATTGGGGTTTATCGGTGGGTTTCCTCGTGAGCCTTCCCCAGCGGGGAAGGGGGACCGCGAAGCGGTGGATGAGGAGAGCAACTTGCGGTTCTGTATCGGGTATGATTTTTGGGGGCATATCAAGAGGTTTTGGTTTACACCCGTATAAAAAACTCAACCCGCTCTCCTCATCCGTCACCCGCTAAAGAGGGTGCCACCTTCCCCGCTGGGGAAGGCTCACGAGGAAACCCACCGATAAACCCCAATGTTTCACATTACGCAATCGCCTAATTGGTTGGAACACCCGGATTCGGGCGGTCGTGCCCATCGCGCGGCCAACGGATATTGATACCTATATATGCGCACCCGGCGGACTTTATGCATAGAACAGCCCCTTAAAGCTCCCCTACCCCAAACGCCTCATCCAGCCCCCGCGCCAGCAGGCGGCAGGTCAGCTCCACCACCTCGTCGCAATCCTTGGGAGCCACGAAAAAGCTCCGCCCGCTCTCCAGGAGCTCGGTCAAAGCCGGCGATACAGTTTCCGCGCTCACCCCTGCCTGCGCCAGGATGTCGAGAACCAAGGTCGAGGAGTCTACCACCGTGGGAACTCCCAGCCCCATCACGGGACAGCCAAGGGTCGAGGCATCGATAGCCATGCGGCGGTTCCCGATGCCTGCCCCCGGGGCGATGCCTCGGTCGGTGATCTGCACCGTAGAAGACAGCCGCTCCACACTCCTTGCCGCCAGAGCATCCACCGCCACCACCAGATGGGGCTTGACCAGCCCGACGGCGCATCTGACCAGCTCCCCCGATTCCATCCCCGTCTGCCCCAGCACCCCCGGAGTAACGGCCGCCAGCTCGCAACAGCCCAGGGCGGTGAACAGACTCTCGTCATAGCCCTTCAGGTGACGGGTCACGGTCATGCGGCGCAGCGTCGCGGGGCCGATAGCGTCGGGAGTCATGGCGGCGTTTCCAAGACCCGCTACCAGCACGCGGGTGGAGGAATCGGGTTTCCTTCCACACATATGAGTGGCCATACGCCGCAGCTCAGCGGCCAGCAGACGGGACAGGGCGGGCAGCTCGGCCTCTCCCCGTTCGGTGATGCGCCCCAGGGAGATGGTGACCGAGCGGCCGCCGTCGGGTTCCCGACGGCGGGTGAGCTTCAGGGGACGGGAGGCCGCAGGCAGAGTCTCCTCCTCCTCGGAGGCGGCGGGAGTCGCAGACTCACAAGCCAGATCTGTACGGACATAGGCGGACAGAGGGGTCTGATCGGGGTTTCTCGGGGTCATGGGAGCCTCCTTGGGGGTGTTTTTGGGGGCTTTGCGAAGCCTTTTGGGACATAGTCTTCCGCAAACGGGAAAACTCTATACGCAAAAAGCAAAAAGCGGCCTTTTTACGTGGTCAAAGTGCACAGTTTTAACACCCGCTCGTTGTGCAACCGTCCAAAACTGAAAAATATGCTGATTTGCTTATTGATTCAAAAGGGATTGTATGGTATAATAGTGTGAGAAAACTGTATACGTGTCCCCAAACGCCTTTGAGGGCACCGCACAACAAGGAGGAAATACCCAACCATGATGAAGCGTATCTTTGCGTTGCTTCTTTGTGCCGCCACCCTGCTTACTTCTCTGGTCTTCACGGGCTGTGATCTGAGCAGCGACAAGAAGAAGAAAGAGAAGGAAGAAGACAAGGGTCAGTACATCACTGCGTACCTGACCGACAACGTCTACGACCTCGATCCCGCCAAGGCCTACACCAACGAGGCTCTGGCCAACGTGGTCAGCCTGATGTTTGACACCCTGTTCAAGCTGGACGAGAACGGCAAGGTCAAGAAGTCCCTTGTCGAGGAGTACGTCATCGAGGAAAACGAAGCCGCCGGCGAGTACACCATGAAGCTCTACCTGAAGGACACCAACTGGTCTGACGGTACGGCTGTCTCCGCCAACGACATCGTGTACGCATGGAAGCGTCTCCTTGAGGTGGATGCCAACTACGAGGCCGCCTCTCTTCTGTTCGACATCAAGAACGCACGCGCCGCCAAGGAGGGTGATGCCTCCATCGACGACGTGGGCATTTATCCTGCCGAGCAGCAGATGCTGGAGATCAATTTCGAGGGCAAGATCGACTACGATCAGTTCCTCCTGAATCTGACCAGCCTGGCTCTCGCTCCTCTGCGCGACGACATCGTCTCTAAGTCGGACGACTGGGCCAAGAAGCCCGGCACCATGGTGTGCAGCGGTCCCTTCAAGCTGGGTCGTATCAACATGAAGACCATCCCCGAGGAGAAGTATTTCGATGCCCTGCATGAGTACAAGGACATCAACGGCTTCGATCAGATCGGTCAGGACGGCTCCAAGCAGATCATCACCGACTTTATGCTGGAGCGCAACATTTACTACTTCCGCGACAATGAGGAGGACCGTCTGAAGAAGTCCGTCACTCCCTACAAGATCACCGTGGACTGCTCTCTCACCGAGGAGCAGCTGACCGCCATGTACGAGGCGGGCATGGTCATGTACATTGCCGACGTGCCCCTGGCTCTCCGTAAGGAAGGTGCCATCGCCGCCGATGTAGAGATCGCTGAGAAGTCCTTCTCCACCAACTCCATCTACCTGAACCAGAACGCCGTCATCGACAACGGTACCGAGGAGGGCGCCAAGCTCTTCGCCGACGCCAAGGTTCGTCAGGCTCTGTCTCTGGCCATCGACCGTAATGCCATCGTGGATGCCATCGTCTACGCCCAGGCCGCAACCGGTCTGGTTCCTACGGGCGTGTTTGAGACGAGCTCCGCCAAGTCTCTGTTCCGCGACGCCTGCGCCAACACCTACGACTTTTTGAGCCGGGACGAGGCTAAGGCCGCCGCCCTGCTGGCCGAGGCCGGCATCAAGCCCTCCCAGTATACCTTCGAGCTGACCGTCGCCGCCTACGACGAGGTGCACTGTGCCATCGCTGACATCATCGTGGAGAACTGGAAGGCTCTGGGCTTCAACGTATCCGCCAAGAAGATCGGTACCATCACCAATAACGACTGGTACAAGTACACCGAGTCGATTCCCGCAGATATCTGCGACGACCTCTATGCCGAGGAGCTCCGCGCCGGCACCTTCCAGGCTATCATCTTCGACTACGTGGCATACTCCGCCGATCCCTTCTCGGTTCTGGCTCCCTTCGCCAAGCCCTTCTCGGGCCGCGGCATGGATATGTCCAACCCCGACGAGTACCTGCTGACCCCCCATATCACGGGCTACGACAGCGAGGAGTACAACGCCCTGATGGAGAAGATCTACGCCGAGAAGACCACCGCCAACCGTGCGGCCGATCTCTTCGAAGCCGAGAAGATCCTCATGAACGATCTGCCCGTCATCCCCGTGGTCTACAACCTGAACGCCACCGTTACCAGCTCCAAGCTGAGAGGCGAGGACATCAACTACTACAACGTCATGTCCTTCCAGAAGGCTAAGATCGGCTCCTACAACAAGTATCTGGAGGCCGGCAAGAAGTACGTCACCGACAACTTCTCCGAGCTGAAGTTCACCGAGTGCAACGAGTGCGCTTATACCGAGTTCGAGCTCTTCAAGACCGCGAACACCGTTTACTCCCAGTACTTCCTGGACGAGAAGGAAGAGAAAAAGTAAGCTTTCCCATCCCCTGCTTCGGCAGGGGATTTTTTTGGTTTCGGGTGGGATTTTTCACAAAAGATATAGACAAGGCTGTTCTTTTGTGTTATAATAATAGAATGGATACAGTATGGTCCATTTCCCGAAAGGAGGCTCTGCCCGTGAAGATCGTTAATCTGTTTCCCGGCTCCTACGGTTCCAACTGCTATCTCATTGAGGATAGCGGCGAGGCTCTCATTGTGGATCCTTCTGCGGCGGCCTCGGCGATCCTCCGCCGTCTCCGCGAGGACGGCTGTACCCCCGTCGGGATCCTTTTGACCCATGGGCACTTCGACCACATTATGTCGGTGGACACCCTGCGACAGGCCGAGCCCGATCTGAAGGTCTGCATCCATGAGGCCGACGCCCCCATGCTCGCCGACGGGCAAAAGAACGGCTTTTCCTTCTTCTTCCGCCAGGATCGCTCCTGGAAGGACGCCGACGTTCTGCTGATCGATGGGCAGGAGATCACCGTGGGCGGCATCACGCTTCAAGTGGTACATACCCCCGGTCATTCCCCCGGCTCGGTGTGCTACCTCTGTGAATCCGAGGGCATCATGCTGACGGGTGACACCCTCTTTGCCGACAACATCGGGCGATGCGATCTCTGGGGCGGAAGCTATGCGGTCATACGGCAGTCGCTGAAGCATCTGCGGGATTTTGACGGTGGCCTCACCATCTACCCGGGGCATGGCGACAGCAACAAGCTGTCCAGAGCTTTGGACAACACCATGTACATATAGGAGCGCAAGGGATCTTCCCTTGAGGCTCTCAAAGCCTTTGCATATATTACCAAATCGATTATTTCCGAAAGGATGACAGAAACCCAATGGATATCAATTATCAGAAGTTAGCCGACCTGTTGTTTCCCCACGTCACCGAGACGCCCGAGGCGTGCGAGGCAAGATTCCCCGCCCGTAACCTCCCCGAGGGAGCCAAGGTGACTCGTTTTGCTCCCTCTCCCACGGGCTTTGTTCACTTCGGCGGTCTGTTCCCCGTTATGGTGGGTGAGCGACTGGCACACCAGTCTGGCGGCGTGTTCTACCTCCGCATCGAGGACACCGATGCCAAGCGGGAGGTGCCCGGTGCCGCTGAGGGTCTCATTACCACCCTGGAGCGCTACGGCATCCACTTTGACGAGGGTGCCATCCTGGGCCCCGACGGCAAGGTGACCGACATCGGTGACTACGGCCCCTACAAGCAGAGCCTCCGCGCCCACCTCTACCACGTCTTCGCCAAGAAGCTGGTAGCCGAGGGCAAGGCCTACCCCGTCTTCACCACCGAGGAGGAGCTGGAGGCCCTGAAGCAGACCGACAAGAAGGCCGAGATTAAGAGCGTGGACTGGGAGGCCGAGGCCGCCGCGCGGCGGGCCGAGATGCTGTCCCACCGCGAGTTCACCATGGAGGACGTAGAGGCCAACCTGGCCGCCGGCAATCCCTGGGTACTGCGTCTCCTGTCCGACGGGGATGGCGAGAAGAAGATCACCTTCCAGGATCTGGTGCGCGGCAAGCTGGAGATGCCCGTCAACGACGAGGACTTCGTGCTGTTGAAATCCGACGGCATCCCCACCTACCACTTCGCCCACGCGGTGGACGATCATCTCATGGGCACCAATCTGGTCATTCGCGGCGAGGAGTGGCTCCCCTCCCTGCCCAAGCATCTCCAGCTCTTCTACTACCTGGGCTTCAAGGCTCCCAAGTATATGCACATCTCCCAGATCATGCGTCTGGACGAGAACGGCAACAAGAAGAAGCTCTCCAAGCGGGACATGGGCGCCAACCTGGACGACTATGCCAAGATGGGCTACGCCCCCGAGGCGGTGGCCGAGTACGTGCTGACCCTGCTCAACTCCAACTATGAGGAGTGGAGAGCCGCCAACCCCGCTCTGCCCTACACGGATTTTCCCTTCAACGTCAAGAAGATGTCCGCCTCGGGCTGTCTCTTCGATTTCCAGAAGCTGAACGACGTCTCCAAGAACGTCCTCTCCCGCATGACTGCCGAGGAGGTCTACGCTAAGTACACCGCCTGGGCTTCGGAGTACGATCCCGAGATGAAGGCTCTGCTGACCGCCAACCCCGACTACGCCAAGGCCATCTTCGCCATCGGCCGCGGCGGCAAGAAGCCCCGCAAGGACTTCACCGTCTGGACCGACGTCCGCCCCTATCTGGACTTCTTCTACGACGGGCTGTTCGCCATCAAGGACGCCTTCCCCGAGGGCACCGACATGGATGACGTGAAGGCCGCCATCACCGCGTTTAAGGCCTCCTACGACCCCGCTGACGAGATGAACGCCTGGTTTGATAAGGTGAAGGCCATCGCCGCTTCCCTGGGCTACGCGGCGGATATGAAGGCCTACAAGGCCGATCCCACCGCCTTCAAGGGTAGCGTGGCCGACGTGTCGGGCTTCCTCCGTCTGGCTGTGACGGGTAAGCTCAATGCCCCCGATCTCTACACGGTCATGCAACTGCTGGGCCGTGACCGCGTATTTGCCCGCCTGGACAAGTTTGTCGGCTGATCCCCCGCAAAACCATCTTTCAATTCTGAAAGGATAAGAATACCATGGAAAACGAAGTCAAGCATTCCAATTTCATTCACGACATCATCGACGAGGATCTGCTGGCCAATCCCTCGCTGAAGATTCACACCCGCTTCCCTCCCGAGCCCAACGGCTACCTCCACATCGGCTCGGTGAAGGCCATCTGCGTCAACACCGACGTGGCCAATAAGTACAACGGTCTGTTCAATCTGCGCTACGACGACACCAACCCCGCCAAGGAGTCCGACGAGTTCGTTCGCTCCATCCGCGAGGATCTGGAGTGGCTGGGTGCTACTCCCACGGGCGGTGTGTTCTACGGCTCGGACTACTTCGGTAAGTGCTACGAGTTCGCCGTTCAGCTCATCAAGCAGGGCGACGCTTACGTTTGCGACCTGTCCAAGGACGATCTGGCCGACTATAAGGGCACCGACCGCGCCCAGGCCTCCAAGGAGTCGCCTTACCGCAACAGAAGCGTGGAGGAGAATCTGGAGCTCTTTGAGCGCATGAGAAACGGCGAGTTCGAGGATGGTGCCCGCACCCTGCGCGCCAAGATTGACCCCTCCTCGGACAACCCCTACCTCCGCGATCCCGTCATCTACCGCATCAAGCACATCCACCACCACCGCCAGGGCGACGAGTGGTGCGTGTACCCCATGTACGACTTTGCTCACCCCATCCAGGACGCGCTGGAGGGCATCACCCACTCCCTCTGCTCCAGCGAGTTCCGCAACCACAGGCCTCTCTATGACTGGGTGGTGGACAAGATCGGTTTTGCCCAGAAGCCCCATCAGTGGGAGTTCGGCCGCATGAACATCACCTATACCGTCATGTCCAAGCGTTACCTCCGTCAGCTGGTGGAGGAAGGCTACGTGGACGGCTGGGATGATCCCCGTCTGCCCACCCTGAAGGGCCTGCGCCGCCGCGGGTATACTCCCCACGCCCTGTTCACCTTCGTCCGTGAGGCAGGTGTCACCAACACTGACCACACCGTGGACGTCCGTCAGCTGGAGGCCTGCGTCCGTGACGATCTCAATGAGAACGCCCTCCGCCGCGTAGCTGTCGCCCATCCCATCAAGGTGGTCATTGACAACTATCCCGAGGACAAGGAAGAAATGATCTCCCTGCCTAACCATCCTCAGAAGCCCGAGCTGGGTAGCCGTGAGGTCCCCATGACCCGCGAGGTCTACATCGACGCCGACGACTTCGCCGAGGTGCCTCCGCCTAAGTTCTTCCGCCTCAAGCCCGAGGGCGAGGTACGCCTCATGGGCGGCTATATCATCAAGTGCGGCGAGATCGAGAAAAACCCCGACGGCAGCATCAAGTGCATCCACGCCACCGCCGACCTGGAGACGGGAAGCGGTATGCCCGTGGATGGCCGCAAGGTCAAGGGCACCATTCATTGGCTCTCCGCCAAGTACGCACGTCCCACCACGCTGATGCTGTACGACCGCCTGTTCAACATCGAAAACACCGCCGACGTCCCCGAGGGCAAGACCTATCTGGACTTCCTGAACGACAACTCCCTGACCAAGATCGAGGGCGCCATGGTGGAGCCTTCTCTGGAGAGTGCCGAGGGCGGCGAGCGGTTCCAGTTCGTCCGCTTCGGTTACTTCTGCAAGGACACCAAGCACGAGAACACCTTCAACCAGGTGGTATCCCTCAAGGACAACGCCAAGAAGTAATTGCCCCGTTTGCGAGGGCGTGGATGTTCCGCGCCCTTCCATATACGTGCCCCAAAAACAGAAAGGAGAATCCCCATGCCTGATCTGCCCATTCATCTGTTCTGGCTCATCTTCTTCGCCTACATCATCGTGGTCTCCCTGTGCTCCATCGTGGTCTGCATCTACGACAAGAAGATCTCCAAGCGGAACAACGTCAAGCTTCGCATCCCCGAAAAATCCCTGTTCATCTGGTCGGCTGTCGGCGGCTCGGTGGCCATGTATATCACCATGCACCTCATCCGCCACAAGACCAAGCACGTGTCCTTCATGGTGGGCATCCCCGTGATCTTCGTGTTGCAGGTTGCGCTCATGGTCGCGCTGGCTTACTTTGGCATTCTGCCTCCCCTGTTCTGATTCCAACCGAAAGGGCTGCACGGTTCGTGCAGCCCTTTTTTCATGCCTCTTATACTGATTACCGATCACTCGTTGGCCCTCACCGTTACGCCTTCGGTGCGCCACCTCCCCTAAAAAGGGGAGGCATTGAAAGGCTCTCCCTCTGCGCGCGCCTACGGAATCGGATTACGGCAATTCTACTTCCTCTCCCGAAAGACCATATTGCTTCCTCTCCTCCAACCGCAGGCGTATGCCCACCTTGAGATCAGAAGAGGTCAGGACGGACGGATCAGTGAGCCAATCCAGCCACACGACCCGTTCCGGTAACCCCTCTGTCTTTGAGGAATACAGCAACGTCGGAGGTGCGTACACATCCAGGCCGCCCAGATCGGCGATCCCCGTCCAATGGCTGTGGAGTCGATCGATACGCCACGCCGTATCCCCGTCCTCCGCAGGGGATACGGGGTAGCGCAGGCTCAGAGCCAGACCGTCCCGCCCTCGCTCGGTTGGGGACTCCAGACAGCAGATGCCGCGCCCCGTTGCCGAACAGCTCCGTATTTCAGCAAGCAGGCAGAGCAGAAGAGCCTCCAACAGAAGCGGCCGGTAGCATTTCACCCGTTCACACGAGAAAAATCCGCGCGATCCTTCAGACTTGCGATACGTGAAGGTCACGTCACAGCCAACGAATGCAGCCAGGCGGTGAATCCCCTCCCGAATCTCACCCAGCGAGAGGGTATCGGCTTCATCGGTTTTGAAGATGGGCTCGGTCTGCCCTTGCACAGCCTGCCACGCCTCCCATAAAGGGCGGTAGGAGCTTTCATCCCGCGAGGTGACACGGCCCGTCTGCTCTGCGATCCGCAAGCTGACCGAAAAGCCTTCGATACTGCCCTGACCCAGCCCGCTGCTGTTGAGCATGCGCGCCGCAGACGCCGGCTTGGTATGGATATGGAGGAGCAGCCCCAGACCCGCAGACAAAACGTATCGTTTCAAGAGCACGCCCAACCCCTTTTCGGTCAGGATGAACAGCGGAGGCTCTTCGCAGTCGCCGTTGATATACCGCATTGCCTCCTCCGACAGCCGTAGTTGATCCTGTATATAGCTTCCCGGGCTCAGGAATCCTTCCTCGGGAACGCGGGAGGCAACGACACGCCCCGCGTCCTCATCGGTTTGAAAGAGCACGAAGCTGAGGCGGTGGTAGGCGGGATCCATGGGCAAAAGCGGATCCGTCCAGCGGCGTTGTTGATTTGAGGGTCTCATAATTCTCCATTTCGTCGCGACTGTCATCCTTGGGATCTCCCGTCCTCGGCGGAGGGAAACAGCGCGCTCAAAAATTCACAAATTGTTTTC
The DNA here is from genome assembly GCA_017938885.1 of Clostridia bacterium. Classification (GTDB taxonomy): domain Bacteria; phylum Bacillota; class Clostridia; order Oscillospirales; family CAG-272; genus CAMEON01. The sequence continues at coordinate 1,191 of JAGBAS010000143.1, read as the reverse complement.
TTTTTCCTCCGCCATTTCCTTGACAACCCCGATATATTGTGCTATAATATTATGTATGAAAGCATATCTTGTGCTCGCCCCATGAAATTCGGCAACCTTCATCCGTTGCCTTGCTTGCATTAGATGGACACAAAAGAAAACAGGAGGAAAACAACATGAACAAGAAACTGCTCGCCCTGCTTCTGGCAGGTTTGCTCGTCGCCAGCGTTACCGCCTGCACCGGTGGCGATGACCCCAAAGATACCACCGACAGCGAATCCAAAAAACCCGAGGATAACTACATTGTGGTCGGCACCGACGACGCCGGCAACGACATCACCGAGATTCCCACCCAGGAGCCCGCTGATCCCGGCTTCGATCCCTCTGAGACCAACCCCACCTTCGTGGACGTGACCAAGAAGGTCGTGGTCTTTGCCGGTGTTGCCACTGTCCGTACCTCCACCGTTCTCAACGCTGAAAACGCCGTGGGTTGGCCCTCTGAGGGCAAGATCCTGGACGTGACCGGCGAGAGCGACAACTGGTACCGCATCACCTACCCCGTCGATGGCGAGAATAAGGATTGCTACATCGCCAAGACCGTCGCCGCTGATGCCACCGCTCTGGACGGCTACACCGCCGTTGAGGAGGAGGTCGAGATCAACGTCGAGGCTGTGAACGTCCGCTCCTATCCCTCTACCGCCAGCGATCTTTCCATTCGCGGCAGTCTGAAGAAGGGCACCAAGGTCACCCGCGTAGCTGTTGGCGAGAAGTGGAGCCGCATCCTCTTCGAGGTGGTTTCCGAGACCGAGACCGATGCCGAGGGCAACGCCAAGGTGGAGATCAAGGAGTATTACGTCAGCAACGACTGTCTGAAGGCTCCCGAGGCCGCCACCACCGAGGCCGCTGACTGATCCATAGCACCCAAAGCGGTGTCATCCTGCCGGATGACACCGCCTTTTTTCATGGGAGTCCAACGCGTACTGCAAGGATCATTCCGCGTAGTAGACTCTTCCTTCCCGTCTGGCAGGGGCGGCGGGTTCTTCTCCGTCGGTATATCCAAGGACACAGTTCCCGATGCCCTCGTAATCCCCCTCGATCCCCAGGGAAGCCAGCCATTCCTTCCAGGAGGGCATATCGAAGGTCTCGGCGGCGCGGTGGATCCAGCAGCTTCCGACACCCAAAGCGTGGGCGGCCAGCATGAGATTGCCCATG
>JAGBAS010000142.1 GCA_017938885.1 Clostridia bacterium | reverse complement strand
GAGGGTCTTGTCCGTGACGAAATGAGAATCGTCGTAGGCGTGCTGACCGTAGTAGTTGGCGATGACGGTAGCACCGGTGATGGCGGTCTGGCCCGCGTGGTTGCCCTCGCCGTTGTGGAACTTGTCCCGCTTGCCCTTGATGACGATCTCCTGGCCGATCTCGATGTCGGAGAAAATAGCCACGTCATCCACGATCACAGAGATCAAACCCGTCTCGTCGATGAGGTAGAAGCCGTTACGGTTGACCAGGGAAGGACCGACGATGCCCTTGACGGTAACAGTATCACCGACCTGGGCTTGTATGGCGTCTGCCACGTTGGTAGCGTCCAGCACTTCGGGGGTGATGACCTCGATCTCCATGGCCTCGGTAGCACTCTTGCCGTTGTAGGAAGCGGTCACGGTCACGGTAGCCTTGCCGGCGGCCGGGCACTCCATAACCAGCTTGCCATCGGCTTCCACAAACTTGACTGCTTTTTCGTTGGAGGAGGAATAGGTCACATTTACGCCGTCGAAGCCCAGCAGAGCCGAGGACAGAGAGGTGGGAACCTCCAGCAGAGGATTGCCCGTGTACTCGGTCTTGAAGAGATCCAAGACGTGGTATTCCAGCACGAATTCGGGAGCCTTGTTGGTGTCAAAGACATAGCCCTCGTCTATGACGGCCACGGGGAGGAAGCGGAAGGTGCAGGAGGTGCCTGTGGACTTAGCGTTCAGCGCGGTGATGTAGACGGTGCAGATCTTGCCGTCAAACTCGCGAAGCCACTCGAAGTCGTTTCCGTTGCACTGGGAATAGGTATAGTTGCCGGTCTCGCCGTCCAGATCGAAGAAATAGAAGTTGGTAAAGCCGTTACCGGGAACTTCCTTGACCAGGGCGTTGACCTTGTAGACCAGGGTGGTGATATCCTCGGTGACGGGGGTGTTCAGCAGCTCCTTGACAGTAATCTCGGTAATGTCGCTGAAATTGATCTCCGAGACCTTGTTGTCGTTCTCTACCAGAATACAGTCGGTAAGCTGGTTGCAGCCCTTGTAGCCAAACTTCTCGGCACCGGCGATCTCGGAATCCAGGATCCAGTAGTCCTTGGTACCGGCTACCGTGACGGTGTTGCCGATCTGTACGCGCTGAGCGGCGTCGCCGTCGTAGACGTAAATGGAGGAGCCGTCACCCATGAGGATAAAGCCGCTGGGCTTCATACCGGTAGCGTAGGTGATGCGGGCGACAACACCCGTGATCTTAAGGCTTGCGCCCTTCTCGGCGGCGCGGGCCTCGGGGATGGTAGCGGCGGTGTACTGGGATACGTCCACGTCAGCCTGGTTGTTCTTGTACTCAATGAGGCGGGCATTCTTGACCTCTTTGGTGCCGTTGTAGTTCTGGAGAATGCAATGCAGAAGCACCTCATCGCCCTTCACGGGCTTGTATTCGAACTCAGCGTAGCCAATGGAGCCATCGGCGGAGTAGGTGCCGTAAACCTCAATGGAGCCGGTCTCGTCTGCCACTACCATCTGGCCATACTGGCCGTTCTTGACGGTCTGGACGGTACCGCGAATATAGTAGCGATCGGTGGTAATGTTCCCGGGTTCACCGCACAGCTCCAGAGCCTCTGCGATGGTGATGACCTTGATCGCGGGGGCGGGCTCGTCGGTGCCGGCTTCGGTGTTCTCCTCGGTGGTCACTTCAGTATCTGCCTCGGTGCTACCCTCGGTATCACCTTCGGTGGCATCTTCGGTATTCTCCTCGGCGGTATCCTCGGTGGTTTTTTCGGTCACGTTTTCGGTAGTATCAGAAGGGGGAACGGGGGTCTTGTCGCAGGCGATAAGCACCATGGACAGGAGCAAGAGCATACCCAGCAGAATAGCCGTGGCGTGCAGGGAAAGAGACTTCATAGCAATACCTCGCTTAGTATATATTAACGATTATATTATACAAAATTTGTAGAAAAGTGTCAATATTCAGGATGCATGATATTTTTCATAAATGGCGAGCCTTTTTGTATACTGTATGAAATGAACAAAACGAACCGAAGCATTTGCAACAGTTCGTTATGAAGGGATTCAATTGGCTTTAGCGGGCAAGAGACCCTTGGCTACGTCCCAGATATGCGCCTCGGTCAGCCCCAACAGCTCAGCGGCCTTGCGGAGTCGATCGTGACTGCCAAGAAAAGCCGTCGGATCGTGCGCATCAGAACCTAAGTGGAACTTACATCCGCAGTCCCGCGCGGCGGCCAGAATGCGGAGGTAGTGATCCGAAAGCCCGTGTTGGTTCAGGGGCGTATCCCGGCGGAACAGACAGGCGTGGATCTCCATGCTGATCTGCTTTTCGGCGGCCATGGAAAACAGCTCGTTCAAGGTAGCGTCTGAAATGCCGTCGATGATCTCGGCCTGGAAAGGACTGCAAATGGGATAAAGAGGGTGGCAGATACCCATGGGGACAGGATAATCCAGTTTACAGGCAGCTACAAAGCGGTCGATGGTCAGTCTGCGGAGCACGTCGGGGTTATGGAGATCGTACTCGGTATACATATTCGGATAGTTGAGAATATGGCTGGAAGCAAAGAGAACGTAATCAAAGTCCGCGCTTTCCTCGGGAGAAATGTATGGATGTCCGACGCAGGGAAAGTAGTCGATCTCACAGCCCAGAAGGAATCGAATACCCGACTGTGCCTCGGCCTCACGCAGGACGGGACGAAGCTCCAGGAGCCGCCCCACCCGCTTGTCATCGGGGTAGCCATACCGGGTAAGCATATCCTCGGGGTAAACGTGATCGGATATGCCGATGAGCCGGATCCCCTCTGGCTCACAGCAGGGAACGTAGGAGCCCGGCTCGGTGCTGCGGGGAGCGCATAGGGATTTGTTCGTATGGACGTGAAGATCGCTGAACAGGAACGGATGAATCATGTCGTCCTCCTTGGAAGTTTATCCCCATCATTATACCACGAAACTGCGGCCGAGTAAAGATTATTTTCTTAATTCCATGAATTTTTCGGTTGCTATTGCTTTTTCATCCTTTTTGTGGTAAAATATGAGAAGTAGACCAAACAAAAAAGGAGAACACCATGAAGCTCAATTACAAGCGCACCCTCTTGGTCGGTATGGCCTTCTTCCTCATATCCGCCTTCTGGCAGGCCTACGACGCCATTATCCCCCTGATCCTCACCAACCACTTCGGTCTCCCCCAGACCGCCTCGGGCGCGGTCATGTCCATCGACAACGTCCTGGCCGTCTTCATGCTCCCCATCTTCGGTGCCATCTCGGATAAGGTCAACACCAAGCTGGGCAAGCGCACCCCCTTTATTCTGGTCGGCACCATCGTTGCCGTAGTCGCCTTCGTGGGCTTGACTCTGATCGACAACTATCAGCTCGCCCGCATGGAAATGTTTTCCTTCATGCCCGACACGTCCAGCCTGTCGGATCCCGCCGTCCGTGAATGGATGGCCGAGAGAATGTGGAGTCTGACCGTTGAAAATCCCCTCCCCCTGGTGGGCTTCATCGCCACCCTGTTGGTGGTGCTGATTGCCATGTCCACCTTCCGCTCCCCCGCCGTGGCCCTCATGCCCGACGTCACAATCAAGCCCCTGCGCTCCAAGGCCAACGCAATCATCAACCTGACAGGCACCGCCGGCGGTATCCTGGTCCTGGTTCTGGGTATGGTCTTTGCCACCTCTAAGAACCTGTATATGTCCTATACAGGATACGTCCTGGCCGTCATCGCCATCATGCTGACGGGTTTGGTGATCTTCTTGCTCTGTGTCAAGGAGAAGAAGTGGGCCGCCGAGATGGAGGAGGAATCCAACCGCCTGGGTATCGATGCCGTCCCAGCTGAGGAGGACAGCCGGGACAAGCGTAAGCTGTCTGCCCCCGAGCTCCGCTCCCTGCTCTTGATCTTGGCTTCGGTGGCTCTTTGGTACATCGGTTACAACTCCATCACCAGTAAATATTCGGTCTATGCCACCACCATACTGGGCTTCGACTATAACCTTACCCTTATCATCGCCCAGGCCGCCGCCATCGTCTCCTATATCCCCGTGGGCATCATTTCATCTAAGCTGGGGCGCCGCAAGACCATTCTCGCAGGCGTGGCCATCCTGGCCACGGCTTTCCTCGCCGGTCATTTTATCACCCCCGACGTCCCGGCAGCCATCATGTACCCCATCTTCATCCTGGCGGGTATCGGCTGGGCCTCCATCAACGTCAACTCCTTCCCCATGGTGGTGGAGCTGGCTTGCGGCGGCGACGTGGGCAAGTACACGGGCTACTACTATACCGCCTCCATGGCCGCCCAGATCGTTGCCCCCATTCTTTCGGGACTGCTCTACGACCTGATCGGTATGCGCCGCGTCTTTTTCCTCTTTGGTTCGGTCTTCGTGGTTTTCTCCTTCGTCACCATGTTCTTCGTCCGTCACGGCGATTCCAAGCCCATTGAGAAGAAGTCTGTCCTGGAGAGCCTGGACGCGGGGGATGACTGATGGTATTCCTCTACGTTTTGCTGGCGATATTCTGTAGCCTCTGCGCCCTTGCAGTGGTTCTGGGGCTTCTCTACCTGCTCGTGTGCATCCGTCCGCGAGCAAGAAAGGCGGATAATCCCCGCTTGCTCTGTCACTATGCCCACCGAGGACTACACGAGAACAGCGTCCCCGAAAATTCTCTTGCTGCGTTTGAAAAAGCCTGTCAGAGCGGCCATGGCATCGAGCTGGACGTTCAGCTTTCAGCCGACGGTGAGGTCATGGTCTTCCACGACTACACCCTGAACCGCATGACCGGGAAGGATGCCAAGGTCAAAGACCTGACCTGTGCCGAGCTGCAAGCTCTCTCTCTGTCCGGAACAGAACACACCATCCCTACCTTCTCCGAGGTGCTGGCCCTGGTGAACGGTCGGACTCCCCTGCTGGTGGAGCTGAAGGGGGAGGATCTCAACGCGGAGCTCTGCCCCAAGGTCGCCGCACTTCTGCGGGATTACAAGGGAGACTTTTGCATCGAGTCCTTTAATCCCCTACTGATCCGCGCTATGCGCCGGGAGATGCCAAAGGTCTGGTACGGTCAGCTCTACACAAACGTCTGCAAGGATAAGAAGAAGATCCATCTCCTGAACATCCTTTTGACCCTTATGGCCTTCAATTTTCTCGCCCGCCCTGATTTCATCGCCTACAATTACCTGTATCGTGATACCGTTCCCGTGAAGCTTGCCACCAAGCTTTATACCGCCGAGCGGTTCGTCTGGACGGTACGCAACCGGGAGGAGCTGAATACCTGCGAAAAGAACGGTGAACACGCCATCTTTGAAAACCTATAGCTCCTGAAAGGATACTCCGACGATTTCGGGGTATCCTTTTCGTAAGTTTGAGGATGGCTATTGCATTTTTCTTTAAGATGTGTTAAAATATCCATGATAGAATACACTCAAATCCAACAAAGAAGGTAGATCATGCAAGACCAAAAGACTTTCCTCGGCACCGCCCCCATCGGAAGACTCCTGTTTCGGTTAGCCCTTCCGACGGTGATCGCGCAGCTCATTAATATGCTTTATAACGTGGTAGACCGCATCTACATCGGCCATATGCCCGAGAACGGGGATTTGGCTCTGACGGGAGTCGGTGTCTGTATGCCGCTCATTATGATGGTATCGGCCTTTGCCGCGTTGGTTTCCTCGGGAGGCGCGCCCCGCGCATCCATCTGTCTCGGAAAAAAAGAGACGCAGGACGCCGAGCGGATCCTGGGCGGCTGTTTCTCCCTCCAGATCATCCTTTCGTTCGCTCTGACTGTTTTGCTCCTGCTCTTTCATAAGCCCCTTCTCCTGGCCTTCGGAGCCAGCGAGAACACGGTGGGCTACGCCGCTGATTACATGAGCATCTACGCCCTGGGTACCATCTTCGTTCAGCTCACCCTGGGTATGAACGCCTTTGTCACAGCCCAGGGCTTTACCGCCGTTTCGATGATCTCGGTAGTCATCGGGGCAGCAGCCAACATCGCGCTGGACCCTCTGTTCATCTATGGCCTTGGCATGGGCGTGCGGGGCGCGGCTCTGGCAACGGTCATCTCCCAGGCTCTGTCCTGCCTGTGGGTGATCTCCTTCCTCGTAAGCCGACGGAGCCTCCTCCGGATCCGGAAGCAAAGCCTTAATCTGTCCCCCCGCGTGATCCTCCCATGCTTGGCCCTGGGCTCTGCGGCGTTCGTCATGCAGGGAAGCGAGAGCGTTATCTCGGTCTGCTTCAATTCCTCTCTCCTTCGCTATGGCGGCGATATCGCCGTGGGGGCTATGACCATACTGACCTCGGTCATGCAGTTCGCCATGCTCCCGTTGCAGGGCATAGCGCAGGGTGCTCAGCCCATACTGGGATACAATTACGGTGCTAAAAACGCACCGCGAGTCAAGAAAACCTTTCGTCTCCTCCTTACGGTCTGTCTTCTGTATTCCTTGTCTCTGTGGGCACTGGTCATTCTTTTTCCACAACTGTTCGTTTCCCTGTTTACCCCCGATCCCGCCTTGCAGGACTTTGCGCAGAGTGTTCTGCCCATCTATTTCTTCGGCATGGGGATATTTGGCATTCAGATCGCCTGCCAGATGACATTCGTGTCCCTCGGAAATGCGCCCGCATCGGTGCTGGTAGCGGTGATGCGGAAATTCGTCCTGCTCCTGCCGCTTATCTATATCATGCCCCGTCTTTTGCAGGATGCGACTCTGGGCGTGTATATAGCTGAGCCCATCGCAGATGTCATAGCGGTAACCTTTACCGCCATCCTCTTTGTATTCCAGTTCCGTAAGGCCCTGAAGTCCATCGAAGTACCCGCCCCCCATCAAATGTAAATTCGAAAAAGGAGACAAGCCATGCTCCATATTTTGGTCGTAGACGACGATAAGAACACCCGCCTGCTACTCACAGCCCTTCTGGAGGAGGCAGGCTATACCGTAACTGCCGCCTCCAACGGCGAGGAGGCTCTGGAAAAGATGGACAGAGCACACGTAGACCTCGTGGTGCTGGATATCATGATGCCCAAAATGGACGGCTATGAGTTTACCCGTCTGCTCCGGGAATCGGATAATCAGCTTCCCATTCTGATGGTTTCAGCCAAGCAGCTTCCCGCCGACAAGCATAAGGGCTTTGCGGTAGGAACCGACGATTACATCACAAAGCCCATCGACGACGAGGAGCTGCTCTACCGCATCAAAGCACTCCTGCGCCGCGCCAGTATTGCCACCGAGCGGCGGATCACCGTAGGAGATGTCGTCCTGGATTACGATTCCTTCACGGTCACCAAGGGAGACGCGGTGCAGGAGCTTCCACAAAAGGAATTCCTCCTTCTGTACAAGCTTTTATCCTATCCGGGAAAGATCTTTACCCGTATCCAGCTCATGGACGAGATCTGGGGAGCGGACAGCGAAACGGGCTGGGAGACGGTTACGGTTCATATCGGAAGGCTTCGCCGCCGCTTTGAGGGCTGGGAAGAATTTCAGATCGAGTCTGTTCGGGGCTTGGGCTATAAGGCGGTGAAAAAGGTATGAGCAAAACGCGAAGACCCAAGCTCTCTGCCCGCGCCCGCAATCACGCGAAAAGCGAACGGAAGCGGCTGACAAGTCTGACACTGTTGCTCGCTCTGCTCGTTTTCTGTATTCTTCTTGCCGCTATCGGTCTTGCCGTTCTGGGGGTTTTTATCCTCCAGTGGGCAGGGGTCATCGCATCGTTAGATGAGGAGGTGGATCTGTCGATCGTTGTGGCCTTCATGTCCGCTATCAGTCTGATTCTCGCATGGGTATTGGTCTTTTTCAGCATTCGCATTCCCCTAAGACCCATTCATTCACTCATCTCCTCCATGAACCGTCTGGCCATGGGCGATTTCAGCGTCCGTATGGAAGGAAAAGGAATGCTGGCGAACCATCCCGCCATACGAGATCTTTGCGATGGCTTCAATAAGCTGGCCGAGGAGCTGGAAAACACCGAAATGCTTCGCGGGGATTTCATCAATAACTTCTCCCATGAATTTAAAACCCCCATCGTCTCCATTGCGGGCTTTGCAAAGCTACTCAAAAGAAATGGCCTCAGCGACGGGCAACGAATGTCCTACCTCAATTCCATCGAGGAAGAATCCTTGCGGCTATCCTACATGGCCACCAACGTGCTCAACCTCACCAAGGTGGAAAATCAAACCATTCTGACCGACGTGACCTCCTTCAACGTCTCAGAGCAGGTACGTTCCGCCGTCTTGCTCCTGGAAGCCAAGTGGAGTGAAAAGGATATCGACCTCCGGTTGGATTTCGACGAGCATATGCTGGAGGGCAATGAGGAGCTTTTGAAGCAGGTATGGATCAATCTGGTGGATAATGCTATCAAATTCTCGCCGCCATGCGGTGCAGTCCTGTTGGACGTACAGGACGGAGGCGAGACCGTGACCGTCACGGTCAGCAATACGGGTCCCGAGATCCCCGAAGAGAAGCGGGAGCGTATTTTCAGCAAATTCTACCAGACCGACGAATCCCACGCCACCGAGGGAAACGGCATCGGTCTTGCGGTGGTCAAGCGGGTGGTGGATCTCCACGGAGGCCGCGTGACCGTCAAAAGCGAGAACGGGATGACGACCTTTACGGTCGAGCTTCCCAAGCAACCGCTATAACGGCAAGAAGCCGCATATGCAAAATAGGTACACAAGAGAATCCCCTCCCAAAGCAGTCTTGCTTGAGAGGGGATTTTCGATTCTGTGAGAATGCGTCAGATTCCGAATATATAATCCGCAGACTATCCTTCGTTCTGCCCGATCACCATGTCCTGCCACTCTCTGCACAACGTCACGAATCTTGCATTCCAACCCGAGACGCGAACCGAAAGAGTCTGGTAATTTTCAGGATGCTCCTGGGCGTCACGAAGGATGGAGGCGTCGGCTACGTCGGGCTGTAGGAAGAATCCGCCCTCCGTGACAAAGCCCCGCATGATGGAGACCAGAGCGGTGATGCCATCCTCTCCCGAAACCGAGGAGGGAAGCAGCTTGCAGTCCAAAGCCGCGCCGGTGACCATCTTTCTCAGGTCGGCGTGACAGTAGGAGCGGATCATGGCGGTGACACCCTCGCGGTCGGTACCGGGGGTGGGAGATGCGTTGGCGGCCAGCACCTCACCCTTACGACGTCCGTGAGGGGAGGCCAGACGGTGGGGAGCCCACTCCAGCTGACGGCCGAAGGTAGAGACACCGGCGGGGAATCTGAAGGGGCAGATGCCGTCGTTTTCGGCGCAGAAATCGGCAAAGGCCGAAAGAATGTCGGCCGCGATGGTATCGCAGGCGGGGTTATCGTTGCCGTAGTAGACGTACTTGTTCAGCACGAACTGACGGAGCGGTTCGTGCCCCTCCCAGTTTTCTTTCAGAATGGCCATGAATTCCCGGAAGGTCAGCCGTTTCTCCTCAAAGACCAGCTTTTTGATGGCGTAGAGACTGTTGACGGTATCCGCCAGACCGCCAATGTGGGGAGATATGACGTTGTAGACGGGGCCGCCCTCCAGGTAGGAGCGTCCCTTTTCGATGCATCCGTCCTCAAAGAGAGAGACAACCGTACAGGGCATCTGAGGACGCCAGCCCCAATCCTTGGTGGGAACGGAGACTTGACTGAAGTTGTCGGAGATGCTGTGGCAGATGGCATCCACCTGCCCCTTCAGATCACCAAGATAAGCGGCCAAAAGG
>JAGBAS010000141.1 GCA_017938885.1 Clostridia bacterium | reverse complement strand
GGGGAGTGCCGTGATGGCGGTGCCGCGAAGGTAGAGGGAGCCGCCAACCGTGAGGCCATCGGGGAGTGCCGTGATGGCGGTGCCGCGAAGGTCGAGGGAGCCGCCAACCGTGAGGCCATCGGGGAGTGCCGTGATGGCGGTGTCGCGAAGGTCGAGGGAGCCGCCGTTCTCGTCCATCATTTTTTTGAGCTTTTCAAGTGTGTAATTCATATCGTTTTCTCCTTGTTCTTCTTGATTTTTCTGTAGTCAACAACCCGCACCGTCTTAACCAGGTCGCCGCTCATAAGCTCCTCCACGGTTACGCCGCCGATCTCGGCGATGTGCTCCAAGTCCTCGACGGTAAACAGCCACGGACATTTGAGATGGAGGTATACGGTATGCCGATCACGGTCAAGCTCTGCGGCAAGTTCTTTTATGGTGATCTTGTAGGTCTCCATGATGATGTTGATGTTTCTCGCCAGCTTCTCGCGGCGTTCGGTTTTCGTTATGGTTGCCATTGTGTGTTCCTTTCTTCTTTTGGTTTAGTGGTTGCGGTTGGCCAGCATTTCGTTGGTGTCTTCAAACAGGGAGTCCACGGAAACGCCAAGCAGTTTTGAGATCCGGCAGGCGGCATCAGAGCTGGGCTGCTTGTTGCCGTTGAGGAGTCCGCTCACAAACCCCTCGCTACAATCCAAGGCTACAGCCATATCCTGCTGGTCAATTGACTTTGACTCCATAAGCTCCTTTGCCTTTTTGCAATTGAAAATAAACATTTTTCCTCCTTTCTTAACATAAATCTATTGACATTTACCCGAACCGTGTGCTATAATGGTTTTTGCTTAACTTGGTGAAGTGTTGCCGTTTTCTTTCCCCCGCCTTTGACAGCGGGGGAGAAGAATGACACACAAGAAACCGTTCGTCACTCGGCGGCTGGGCGAGAGCCTTTCGGGTGGTGTGCTATTATTATATCACTAAAGTAGTGATTTGTCAACAGAAAAATCACTAAACATGGTGAATCTACCATTTACACAAAAACAAAATCACCTGTTTGGTGATTATTCACAAGGAGAAATGAAAGAAATGTTTCCGGACAGAATGTTATCGCTGATGAAAGAAAAAAAGATCACAAAAAAGCAAATTAGCGCAGATTTGGGGATTGGCATCAACCAAATCAAATACTGGGAGAAAAATAACAATTACCCCGACGCGGATGTTATACAGCGAATTGCCGACTATCTCGGCACAACCGCATCGTATTTGTTAGAGCTTGTAGACGATCCCGACCCTATCGCTTTAATCGACCCCAGCAAAAAAGAGCCACCCGTACAGGATGACTCTAAGGAGGCCGCTTTGGCTGTTCTCGGCGATCTTGTGGAAGGTTTGACCGAGGAGCAGGTGGCGGAGCTTCGGCGGTATGCGGAGTTTTTAATTGAGAAGAATAAAAAATAACAAAAAGCATTGAAATTTTGTGTTTTTTATGTTAAAATTGAAGAAAGGAGGAAGTTTTATGGAATTGATAAAAGAAAAAAAGAAGGAAATAGCAGAATTTTGCATTGCCGTTCTTATAATTTTAGAGGTTGTGTTGCTTTTGTCCCCCATTTTCGCGCACATAAAGGGTTGCTATTACGGAGAGTCTTATAGCATAAGGTTTACGCGAGATACTTATGACGTCGAAGGAAAAAAAGGATTTTACACATTCGAGACCGTATCACTCCCAGACAATGCGGGAATATCGGCAATTACGCTTGACTCGGGAAAATTATTCGGGAAAAACTCCGCATTTGTTATGCGCGACTATCGTTCCGGCGAGACTTTTGTAAGCGGCAGAGCCGTATTTTATCAGATCCTTATAGTTGCGTTTTTTTGTATCTGCGTATATTTTGCCTTTATTCAGAGGGACAAACCAATAAAAAAGGAGGCAAAAGATGACGACGATTGGAACACCGATCTATTGAAGGGGTAAAGCAAAGTAAAATCAAGAAAAAGGGGGTGTGATTTTGGAAAACAACAAAAAAGTCAATATACAGTTATTGATGTTTGCAGTTTTCTTTTTCTTGCTAATGATTAACATTAACATGGTACTAAAGCCAATGTTTTCACATACTATGAACTGCACGTATATCGGGAAAATAGAAGATCAGTTTGCTCGATTGACTCTTGAAAAGGACGGTTCATGCGACTACTATGTACAAGCTATAGGAGAGCGGTTTTACGGAAAATACACTTCCGGAATAGTGGCGAGAAACGATGTGGCTGGTGCAATCGTTATACACGATATTGATAGTTTTTCCTTCAATACTATTTTTTCTGCCAAAAATATGGCATCGGGCGATACAATCTACAATATAACGGCAATTTCAAAACAAATTTTATTGCTTGTAGGATATGCCTTGTGCCTATATTTTGGATTCCTGCGCGGCAGGATTCCCCGCAAAAAATAAAAACCCCCTGCCGTAACCAGCGGCAGGGGAAGCAAACGAGTACCGAGGGAGATTCAGGCGGAGACCGCCTCGGGAGTCCCATCGCGCTCCCCAAGCATCGACCGAGCCAGATCAGCCAGCTCGTATATATCGGCGGCGGTCATCTCTCCGTTCAGAGCGGCATCCCTGACGAGGAGCATTAACTCGGCGCGGCTTTCTGTGTTGTGGTGGTCTTCGTTGTTCTCTTTCATATTTTTCCTCCTTGAGGTGTCGGGCGGGGTGGTTGATGGCATTATTATAGCACAAACCAAAAAAATTGCAAGAGCAAATTTGCATTTTTGGGGTGTCATTTTTTCATTATTTAGGCTCATTTTTATGGATGTAAATACAATTTTGGGGATGCAAAAATGGTTTTTTGCACTTTTTTGTCTAAAAATTGCACAAAAAGGAGAAATAAATGGATTTTACGAATACTTTTACGAGTACCTTGATACAAAAGATTCGCGAGGTCAAAGAGGAAAAGCACTTGACTAATGAGGACATCGCCGAGCTGACAGGGTTGCCCGAGTCCACGATCTCCCGCATCATCAGCGGAGCGGGAAAGCGCCCCAGTAACGAGAATGTCATGGCTATGGCGGCGGCTCTGGGCGTATCCGTTGACAGAATCCTCGGGGTCGTCTTTAAGGGCGAGGAGCCGCCCAAGGAGGTCGAGACCATTGTGGAGTCCTATGCAAGCGTGTTGAACCATAAAGACGATTTGCTGGCCGAGAAAGAGAAGCAGCTTGCCACCAATAACGAATTGGTTGAAGAGATCAAGAAAGAAAAGGACAGGTTCGAAAAAAACAATGCCAAGCTCACCACCGTGGTCTTTGTTCTCGGCACTGTACTGTGCTTGTGCTGTCTTGCGTTGACCGCCTACTTTGTATACGACCTGCTCAATGGAGATGTAGGAGTCTTCAGATATTGAGAGGTGAGGACATGAAGGAACCGTTGTTAAAGATCGGCGCGGCCTATATCCGCGTCTCGGACGAGCGACAGGACGAGTACAGCCCCGACAGCCAGCTCAAAAAGATCCGCGAGTACGCCGCCAAAGAGGGCTACCAGATACCCGATGATTATGTGTTTTACGATGATGGTATCTCGGGAAAGTCCACCCGCAAGCGCGACGAATTTAACCAGATGATCGCCATCGCCAAGGAGAAAGACCACCCCTTTGACAAGATCTACGTCTGGAAATTCTCCCGCTTTGCCCGAAACCAGGAGGAGAGCCTGGTATATAAAAACCTACTCCGCAAAAAAGACGTGGCCGTGGTGTCCGTGTCCGAGCCGTTGCCGGAGGGGCCTTACGGTGCGCTGATTGAGCGCATCATTGAGTGGATGGACGAGTTCTACCTCATCAACCTCGGCGCGGAGGTCAAGCGCGGAATGGCTGAAAAGGCAAGCAGAGGGGAGCCGCTATGTGCTCCCCCTTTTGGCTATGTGATGCGGGACGGCCAGTATTTTCCCGACGAGGAGAGCGGGGCGGCGGACGTGGTGCGGGAGATTTTCCGACGGTACGCGGACGGCGAGGGTATGCGGGAGATTGCCGTGGCCCTGGGAGATCGAGGAGTCAAGACCAAGGGCGGAAACAAGCCCGACAAGAGATGGATATCCTATACGCTCAATAACCCGTGCTTTATCGGCAAGATCCGCTGGAGCACCGACGGCACCCGCGCCGTCACGCGGCTCAAATACGATAACGACAGCATCATGACCGTACAGGGGAGCCATGAGCCATTGATCGACACAGAACTGTGGGAGCGGGTACAGGCGCGGCTTGCTCAACAAAAAAAGACCTACCCCGCCTATGCGAGGCAGGATCAGTCTGTTGGGTATATGCTCAAAGGTCTTGTGCGGTGCAGTGCTTGCGGCGGTGCGCTCACCAGGACGGGGTATAAGTCCGGGAAAAATAAGGCGCGGTGCTTGCAATGCTGTGCGTATAACGTCGGCTCTTGCCACGTCTCCCACAGCATCACCGTTCCGAGGATCGAGGCCGCCGTGATAGACGGTCTGCGTCAAGCGGTCGGCTCCCAGACCTTTGCTGTCACCCCCCGCAAGCCCCACCAGACCGAGCGCAAGGGCATAGACTACGACAAGCTCATAGCCCTGGAGGAGAGGCGGTTGGACCGAGCCAAAGACGCCTATCTCGCGGGAGTGGACACCATCGAGCAGTACGCCGCCATCAAGGCCGAGATTACAGACAAGATCGCCGAGCTGAACGCCATGAGAGACCGCGACAACGCCCCGCAGAGCCTCAACAAGGCCGCTTACGCCGCAAAGGTGGCTGGGGTGCTGGAGATCATAACCACCGATGGAATCGCGCCAGAGGCAAAAAATGAGGCCTTGCGGACGGTGGTGGAGAAGATTGTATATAACAAGCCCGAGGAGCGGGTGGAAATCTATTTTTGGGGGGATTGAATCATCATATTTTGCGGTTCGGCTCACCCAGGTGTACGGTGATGGATTCGGGAATGATGGGCAGACCTGTTGCCATGGCTGTCTCCTTTCTTTACAGATCAGGACTCTCGCCCTCAAAGAATCTTTCCCCGTCGGGCCGCACGCCCCCTTCGAAGCCGTTTTCGGGCAGAGGGATCATGCTCGCTCTTTGAATGGAGGTGATACCGTCAAAGACGGGAATGCGGACGTAGGATTGATCGTAAAAGCCGTTCATCCGCACGTCGGCGTTGTAGAGAGCGTAGGGGATGGGAGAGCCGTCTCGGGCAGGCTCCAGGGAAAAGCGGCGGGAGGGTGCGGGGAGAGTCAGCAGCTCGGAGCGGCCGTCCGGGCCGCTGACCAGCACCGCCAGAATGTCTCCCCCGGCTCCGTCGGATGAACCAAGGCTTCGCAGGGTGATCTCCGCGCCCGCCAGGGGGATCGCGCCGCCTGCCGTTGTGATCTGAAAGATCAGCTTTCCTTGCCCCGTCATGGAGGAGGATGGGCGGTCGGTCGCAGGGGGCGGAGCGGGGGATTGTGGATTCGGTATGTTGCGTTCCATATGTACCTCCGTAGGTGATTTCTTTCTATCCATCCTATGCCGGAAATCCCGAACTCGTACCGAACCTCTTGACAAATTTGGAGAAATGCGGTATACTGATACCGAAAAACAGAAGGGAAGTGACTCCGCATGGAAGAAATCCAAAAGAAAAAGCCCCTAAAGGAGCAAAAAAAGCCAGCCGTAGGCCGCTGTGAAGACTGCGAGTTCTATGACTACGACGAGGAGCTGGACGCCTACGTCTGCCAGGTGAATCTGGACGAGGACGAGATGATCTCGTTTATCTCGGGGCAGACGGGGAGATGCCCTTACTATCGGTATTACGATGAGTATAAGAGTGTGCATAAGCAAATCTGAATATGAGAACAAAAATATATAATAAATGTCATAATTTACTTTGAAGGAGGTTTATAAAATGACAGCAAGAAGTATGAGTGCCCGTACGAAATTGATCCTGCGGATGGGGTTCTGCGTAGCTATGATGGCGCTGATGGTTTTGGTTGGCGTGGTTATGGCGGGGGCAAAGGTATATTCGGGAGCATATTATTATGAAGAGTGCGGAAACTATACAGAGGGTGATCGTCTTCTGTGGCGTTTTGATTCGGAAACAGGTGAGCTGGTAATCAGCGGTCAGGGAAAAATGGATTATTATACCTACGCGATGCCATTTCCTTGGAAAGAGTACGAAGGAGTTCGTACCGTTGTTATCCAGGACGGCATTACTTCCATTGCTTCCCAAGCATTTTCGGGCATGAAACAAATTGAAGCGATCACTATTTCGCCGACGGTTAAAACGATTGGCTATTATGCATTCGCCAACTGCGGCAGCCTTTTGACTGTTGAACTCCCGGATGGTGTTGAGAAAATTGAGTCGGGTGCTTTTGAATATTGTGATAGCTTGATTTCGGTTACTATGACAGACAGTGTAAAAGAAATTGGGCATTTGGCGTTTGAATCATGTAAGAAGCTGGAATATATTAGGTTGTCTGATAACATCGAAGTGCTGAATGAGGCCATAGTTGCCCAAACGAACATTTCGAGCATTGTACTCCCTAAGAATCTAAAGGAAACCAGATATGATGTTTTCCTTGGCTGTACTTCTCTGCGTTCTCTGCATATACCGGAGCAAGTTACAGACATCCGGGATTGCTTGATATGGGAATGTACAGGTTTGGAGGAAATAACAGTCGATCCGAACAATCCTGTATATCATAGTGATGGTAACTGCATTATCAAAACAGCAACAAAGACCGTCGTTGCCGGATGTAATACAAGTGTTATTCCTGATGACGGAAGCGTGACAACCATCGGTGGGAATGCGTTCATCGGAATGAGTTTTTCCAAAATCACCATTCCAAAGACTATCACTTGTATTGAAACGGGAGCCTTTCAGTATTGTGAGAATCTCACAGATGTTTATTATCAAGGAAGAGATGCTCAATGGAGCAATGTTGATGTTCGAGATGTCTCACTCAAAAAAGTTACGCTCCATTATCTTGGCGGATATGAGATTATTGATGGAGCATTAGTCAATGGAGTATATGTTGACACAGAAATGAATGCACCCGCTCAAGGACTCACTCGTTGTCCCGACGGACTTCTTCGATTCTGTATAGATGGAATTCCCCAGTACGCCGGCGCTGTCGCCGACTCCGAAGGCTACGTCTACTACATCAACAGCTCCACCCTGGCCGCTGTTAGGGATCAGGTCTACTATGTTACCAAATCCAACGGACTCGTCCCCAACGGCTACTACACCATGGACGAGCAGGGCTGTCTGATAGACGGTCGCGGCAACTACGTCAAAGCCGATACCGCTATGGAGACCGGGCTGAAGTTTTTCGCAGACGGCGATATCCGCTATTGCGTAGACGGAATATCACGCGAGGTTGGCCTAATCGAATTTGATGGGAACTTCTATTTCATCGGGAACTACGCAAGACCCGTTATGGGGAAGGAGCTGGATGTGACACGCACAAACGGTCTCTTGCCCGCAAGTAAATACCAGTTCGACGAAAACGGCGTTCTGATCCTTCCTTAATTTTTGTATCACTTTCGCCCTCTGCTTTCCAGCAGAGGGCGTTTTTCAGCAATGCCGTATTCTTTCCCAAACAAGCGAGACTGTTTACATTTTATCCATTTACATAGTTCTCGGATTGTGCTATAATACATTGAATACAATGATCGGAGCCTCTCATGAACCGTAAAATACTGCCTCTCCTGCTGGCTATTCTGCTTCTGCTGACGTCCTGCACCCATATGCTCCCCCTGATCCCCCCCTCGGGTGTGGATACCAATATGGGCACGACGATCACGCCCACTCCCCCTGACAGCGGTGACGTAACCGCCCCCGACGGCGATACCGTCCCCGACACCCCCGATACGAATTCCGAAACAAAGCCAGATACGAACCCCCAACCCCCCGTAGGCACCCTCCCCCCCCCCCAGCCCCCCACGGCACCCGCCGAGACCTCCGAGGGCATCCTGGACCCCGAGGATCCCGATCTCCCCGCCGAAGACGACCACACCGACGAGAACAACGACGGTGCCTGCGATGACTGCGGCATCTCGGTGGTGATCCTGCTGGATCTCTTCGCCATCAACGATCTTCACGGTAAATTCTGCGATTCCGACGCTCAAGTCGGCGTGGACGAGCTGACCACCTACCTCAAAAACGCCTATGAGACCGAGGATCACGTCATCCTCCTCTCCTCGGGGGATATGTGGCAGGGAAGCTCGGAATCCAACCTCACCAAGGGCTTTATCATCACCGAGTGGATGAACCATCTGGATTTCGTTTCCATGACCCTGGGCAACCACGAATACGACTGGGGCGAGACCTACGTCGAGCAGAACGCCACCCTGGCAGGCTTCCCCTTCCTCGCTATCAACATCTACGACAGCGACACTCATGAACAGGTTTCCTACTGTCAGTCCTCCGTTCTGGTTCAAAGAGGCGGTGCCCGTATCGGTATCATCGGGGCTATGGGGGATTGCTACTCCTCCATTTCGGGAGAGGTGTCCGACGGCTTCTACTTCAAGACGGGCAGAGACCTCACCGACCTTGTGAAGGCCGAATCTCAAAAGCTCCGTGAGGCGGGCGCGGATTTCATCATCTATTCCGTCCACGACGGCTACGGCTCCTCGAATTCGGGAAGCATCGGCGATTCTGCCCTGTCCGCTTACTACGATCCCATCCTGTCCGAGGGGTACGTGGACATCGTCTTTGAGGGCCACTCCCACCAACGGTACATCCTGACCGACGGTGACGGCGTCTACCACCTCCAGGGCGGCGGCGACAACAAGGGGATCTGTCACGCCGAGGCTGCCATCAACTTTGCCAACGGGCAGAGCACCGTCACCGCCGCCGAGCTGATCCATTCCTCGGCCTACGCTGATCTTCCCGATGATCCCATCGTGGATACCCTTATGGAAAAGTACAAGGATCAAGTCTCGGCCGGTGATGCCGTGCTGGGCTATAATGACAGCTACCGCACGGGAGATTACCTCCGTCAGTTAGTGGCTGATCTCTACGCCAAGGTAGGCGCGGAAGCCTTTCCCGATTACGATATCGTGCTGGGCGGCGGCTTTCTGTCGGTGAGAAGCCCCTACAATCTGGCGGTGGGAGAGGTCACCTACTCCCAGCTCCAGATGCTCATGCCCTTTGACAATACCCTGGTCCTTTGCTCGGTCAAGGGCTCCGATCTCAAAAAGAAATTCATCAATACCACCAATAGCAATTACTTTATCGGCTATACCGACTACGGAAGCTCTTTGAGAGGGCAGATCAACAGCAACGCTACCTATTATATACTTGTGGATACCTACACCTCTACCTACGCCCCCAATAATCTCACCGAGGTGGCGCGCTACACCGAGGGTGTCTACGCCCGCGATCTGCTGGCCGACTATATACGCGCCGGCGGTCTGGGGAGCCGTCCTTCCGCGATCACCTATACCGCCATTCCCGATATCCACAAGATCGGGAATGCCCTGGCGGATAACGCCCAAACCAATGAAAGCTACTATGTCTGCGGCACCGTGGTATCCGTGACCAATACCACCTACGGCAACCTCACCATCGACGACGGGAAGGGAAATACCCTGTACGTTTACGGCGTGTACGACAAAACCGGCTCCATCCGCTACGACGGACTTGCCGACCCGCCCCGCGTGGGGGATACCGTGGTGCTGTGCGGGCCTGTCAAGAAGTACGTGGCGGGCGGCACCGTCACCGTGGAACTGATGCGGGCGCGGCTCGTGGAAAAGGAATGATTTTCGACCCACACGGGGGAATGCTTCGTGTGGGCCTTCTTTATTCGCTTTTTTCAATTTGGGTTTGTAGATCCATTCCCTTGCCTTCCCCGCTGGGGAAGGCTTTCGACGAGAAAACACAACGATAAACCCCAATTTGAAATTCCGACCGAATCGATCATGATTCGTGAAAATCTAACAAACTGCGCAAACTCCCGCTCGTTCCTCCTATGAAATATAGCAAACTGCCGAAAATGCGGAAAGGTGACAAAAAATCGCTGAAAACGGTTGCCTTTTCCTATGGGTTTGTGGTATAATAAACTATGTCTGGGAATCTGCCCATTTTTCGAAAACTACGGGAGGACGGCACCATGCTCGATCTGCAAAGAGCCGGTATGTGGAAGCGATTATCTGCGGCTCTGTTTGATATCATCATACTTTTCACCGTAATCGTCGGCATGGCTCTGCTCCTGTCCACGGTTTTGAATTACGATCAATACGTGGCCGAGCTGGATCGCCTGCAAAACAAGTACGGTGAGGAGTTCGGGGTGGATCTCACCATCAACGCCGAGGAGCTGAAGGAGCTCTCCGAGGAGGAGCGCGGGGTCTACGAGGCCGCTGACAAGGCCTACGCACAGGATCCCGACGTGATCTATACCTACAACATGATGCTCAGCATGGCTATGGTCATCATCACCTTTTCCATCCTTTTGGGCTATTTGCTCCTGGAGTTCCTCGTGCCGCTGATCTTGAAAAACGGCCAGACCTTCGGCAAAAAGCTTTTCGGCATCGGGATTATGCGGGTGGACAGTGTCCGCCTGCCTCATATTCTTCTCTTTGCACGGACGGTGCTGGGTAAGTTCACCATCGGTACGATGATTCCGGTCTACATCCTCATCATGATTCTTTTCGGCCGCTTAGGGCTGTTCGGCACCGTGGTCATCGGTGCTCTGCTTCTGATCCAGGCGATTTTGTTCTTCGGTACCCGTAACCATACCCCCATCCACGATAAGCTGGCGGGCACGGTGGCGGTGGATCTGGCCTCACAAATGATCTTTGAATCCCCCGAGGAGCTGTTGGCGTACAAAAAGCGCATCCACGCGGAGGAAGCTGAGAAGCGCGAACGGTAAACGTATTTCTTAGTCGATTTTTATATCAAAATAGAACATTCAGGAAGGATGATCCACACATGAAAGTCGTATTGCAAAATCTTACCAAGGTCTTCCCCTCCCGCAACAAGAAGTCGGGTGAAGAGGTGGTGGCAGTCAATGACTTCACCTTTGAGATCCCCGACGGAAAGCTGATCGGCCTGCTGGGCCCCTCGGGCTGCGGTAAGTCTACCACCCTGTACATGATTAGCGGTCTCCAGAAGCCTACGGGCGGTCAGATCTTCTTCGGCGACGACGACGTCACCGAGCTGTCTGCTGAGAATCGCGGCGTGGGCCTGGTGTTCCAGAACTACGCGCTGTATCCCCATCTGACGGTCAAGCAGAACATCCTGTTCCCCCTTCAGAACCTTAAGGGTGCCGACAAGCTCTCTAAGCAGGAGATGCTGGAGAGAGCCTTCGAGGCCGCCAAGCTTGTGCAGATCGACAACCTCATGGAGCGTAAGCCCTCCGAGCTGTCGGGCGGTCAGCAGCAGCGTGTGGCCATCGCCCGCGCCCTGGTCAAGATGCCTAAGGTCCTGCTGCTGGACGAGCCTCTGTCCAATCTGGACGCCCGTCTGCGCCTCCAGACCCGTGAGGAGATCCGCCGCATCCAGAAGGAGACCGGTATCACCACCATCTTCGTCACCCACGACCAGGAGGAGGCCATGTCCATTTCGGATATGATCGTGGTCATGAAGCTGGGCGTGGTCCAGCAGATCGGCGCGCCTCAGGACGTCTATGACGATCCCACCAACCTGTTCGTCGCCAAGTTCCTGGGTACGCCTCCCATCAACGTCTTCGAGGGCGAGGTCAAGGCTGAGAAGCTGTACATCGGTGCCGCCGCCGTGCTGGACGTCCCCGGTGTCCAGGATCAGCCCGTTTACGTGGGCATCCGTCCCGAGGGCTTCATCCCCAATCCCGAGGGTCCTCTGACCTGTAACCTCAGCGGTGTGGACGTCATGGGCCGCGACGTGTCCCTGGTTACTACCCACGAAGCCTCCCTCAATCCCGTGGTCCGCTCCATCGTGGACGCCGATGCCGCCAAGAACGCAAACGGCATCACCGTCTCCTACTCCCTCAAGCCTCACAAGGTATTCCTCTTCAACAAGGAGACCGAAGAGCGCGTGTATTTCGAGGTGAAGTGATATGGTAGAAAGCAAGCATAAATGGAAAGCGTGGCTGTACCTCGCTCCCGCCATCGTACTGCTCCTGATCTTTACGGTGTGGCCCATTATCAATACCCTGCGTATCGCCTTTTTGGACGGGTACAATATGCTGGGTGAGGTCGGCGGCGAGACCTATAGCTTCGGTATCAAGAATTTCACCGACGTGCTGGACGAGTACAGCGGCTTTAAGGAGGCGTTGGTCAACACCCTGCTCCTCACGGTGCTGACGGTCCCCCTGTCTACCTTTTTGGCCCTGCTCATCGCGGTGTGTCTCAACTCCATCAAGCCCCTGCAAAGATTCTTGCAGACCGTCTTTTTCCTCCCCTACGTCACCAACTCCATCGCCATCGGCATGGTCTTTGAGGCTATGTTCAACATCATCGGTCTGTCTCCCGATGCCGTTACGGCGGAGAGCTGGGGTATCATCAACAATATCCTCGGGCTGTTCGGCGCAGACCCCGTCAACTGGATCAACCTGAACTCCTCCTACTGGGCCAACATGACGGTCATGGTCATCTACATCGTCTGGAACGCCCTGCCCTTCAAGATCCTCATTCTTCTGGGCGGTCTTCAGAGCATCAATAAGCAGTACTACGACGCCGCCAAGGTGGACAGCACCCCCCGCGCCCGCGTGTTCACCAAGATCACGGTGCCCCTGCTCTCCCCCATGCTGGCCTACGTGGTCATCACCGGCTTCATCGGCGGCTTTAAGGAGTATTCCTCCATCGTCGGTATCTTCGGAGACGACATGAAGGCCGTGGGTACGGATCACTCGCTGAATACCATGGTCGGCTATATCTACGACGCCCTCGGCTCTAACGAGGGACGTGCCTCCGCCGCCGCCCTCATCCTCTTCGTCATCATATTCGTGGTCACCATGATCAACCTGTATGTGAGCAAGAAGAAGACCCACTACTGAGAAAGGAGACGATGTATGACAAACCAAGTAACCTTACAGGAAAAGAACCTACAGACTGTCTCCGCCAAGCAACGGGTGGTAAAGATCATCGTGCAGGTGTTGCTCTATACCTTCCTGGGCGTCATGGCTCTCATCATAGTTTTCCCCTTCTACTGGATGATTATTTCCTCCTTGAAGTCTACCGTAGAGTACCGCCTGCCCGTCCCGACCCTCTTCCCGCGGGAGATCATGTGGGGGAACTATGTGGAGGCATTTTCCGCCGCCAATCTGGGAAGACTGTTCATCAATACCGTCATCGTCGGCGTGGTGTCCACCCTGCTCTCCCTGGTCATCACCATTCTGTCGGCTTTCGCCTTCGCCAGACTGGAGTTCAAGGGTAAGAACGCTCTGTTCGCCGCCCTCCTGGCTACCATGATGATCCCCGGCGAGCTTTTCACCATCACCAACTATATCACGGTCAATAACTTCGGCTGGATCGACACCTACACGGTGCTGATCGTGCCCTTCCTTGTGAGTATCTTCTATATCTATCTGCTTCGCCAGAACTTCATGCAGATCCCCAACGAGCTGTATCTGGCCGCCAAGGTGGACGGCACGGGGGACTTCAAGTACCTCTGCAAGGTCATGATCCCCCTGTCCCTGCCTACCCTCATTTCCATCACCATCCTGAAGATGATGGGCGCGTGGAACTCCTACGTCTGGCCCCGTCTGGTCACCAAGTCTGAGGAGATGCGCCTCATCACCAACGGTCTGCGTGACGCCTTTACGGATATGTCGGGTCAGGCCAATATCCCCGTTCAGATGGCCGCCGTCGCGGTGGTCTCCTTCCCCCTGTTCCTGGTCTTCATCTTCCTTCGTAAGTATATTATGAAGGGCGTGTCCAGAAGCGGTATCAAGGGGTAAGGCCTTCGTTTCACGGTTCTCGGCCTTCCGGGAGTCCAAATAAGTCAAATTAAAATTTGAAAGGATACAAACGACATGATTAAGAAGCTTCTCTCTATCCTGCTGGCAGTCGCTATGCTGGTCTCCATGATGGCTCTCGTCGCCTGCGACAGAGGCAACCAGGGCAACCAGGGCAACCAGGGCAACCAGGGTAACAACGGCACCGACGACGGTAAGCCCGCCGGTATGGCCAGCTACGACGTCCCCGCCGTGGGCTACGACGGCAGCGCTGTGACTGTGGTGTTCTACCACTCCATGGGTGCCAAGCTCCAGGGCGTCCTCAACACCTACGTTGAGGAGTTCAACAAGCTCTACCCCAACATCACCATTGAGCATTCCTCCATGGGCGACTACGACGGCGTGCGCGATCAGATCAAGACCCAGCTGACCGCCGGCGCACAGCCCAACATCGCCTACTGCTACCCCGACCACGTTGCGCTCTACAATGTGACCAAGAAGGTCATTCCTCTGGATAATTTCATCAACTCCACCGTTGAGGTCACCGACGCCCAGGGCAACAAGACGATTCTGGGTCTGACCGACGAGCAGAAGGCCGACTTCATCGAGGGCTACTACAAGGAGGGTGCCGCATTCGATACCCTGGGCACCATGTACACCCTGCCCATGTCTAAGTCCACCGAGGCTCTGTACTACAACAAGACCTTCTTTGAGAAGCACAACCTCACCGTTCCTACCACCTGGGAGGAGATGGAGCAGGTCTGCGCCGCCATCAAGGCCATCGACTCCGCTTGCGTGCCCCTTGGCTACGACTCTGAGGCCAACTGGTTCATCACCATGTGCGAGCAGTACGGCTCTCCCTACACCAGCCTGGATAAGAACGATCACTTCCAGTTCAACAACGAGACCAACCGCGGCTTCGTGAAGATGTTCAACAGCTGGTTCCAGAAGGGCTACGTCACCACCGAGGCCATCTACGGCTCCTACACCTCCGGCCTCTTCACCGCCACCGAGGGTCAACGCTGCTACATGGTCATCGGCTCCACCGGCGGTGCCTCCTACCAGACTCCTCCCACCGTGGACGGCAATCCCCTCTTCGAGACCGGCATGGCAACTCCTCCTCAGGTGAACCCCGCCGCTCCCAAGGTCATCTCCCAGGGTCCCTCCCTCTGCCTCTTTGACAGCGACAATCCCCAGGAGGTCGTGGCTTCCTGGCTGTTCATGAAGTTCCTCACCACCAACGTCGCCTTCCAGGCTGAATTCTCCATGGCTTCGGGTTATGCACCCGTCATCAAGTCCGTCCAGGAGAACCCCACCTACCAGGCATGGCTGGAAAAGGCCAGTGGCTACAACAACCTGACCGCTCTGTCTGTCAAGCTGGCTCTGTCCCAGAGCGACGCTTACTTCGTGTCCCCCGCCTTCAACGGCTCCTCCAAGGCCCGTGACGAGGTGGGTATCCTGATGCAGACCGCCCTCGTCAAGACCGGTGACGTGGACGCCGCCATCGAAAAGCTCTTCAAGGATGCCGTCGGTAAGTGCAACTTCGCTATTAAGTAATGGCTTCCCAGAGGAAAAACGCTATGAAGTATTTTTCTAAGCTTCTGGTTCTCCTTCTCGCTCTCGCTATGCTCGCAGGTTGCTTTGCGGCCTGCGACAGCGGGAAGAATCCCGAGGAGCCCACCGCTGAGAGTATCACCGGCGAGGGGGATACCCTCAGCGGTGAGAACAAGGAATTCGTGGACTATGCATCCACCGTTAAGTTCGACCCCAATTCGGGCCGCGCTCACGCTACCGTCACCGTCCGCACCTTCGTGGACGGCGATACCACCCACTTCAACATCGACCATCCC
>JAGBAS010000140.1 GCA_017938885.1 Clostridia bacterium | reverse complement strand
GATCGCCACCCTCGAAAAGGCCGAGCCGGGCCACGGCTACAAGGCCTGCCGGCCCCTCTTCGCAAGCCGGGAAGAATACGAGGCCTTCAAGACCCGCCATGACGCCGACCGGGTGGAGACCGTGGACGATCCTGCCTATGCTGGGAAGGCCTGGCTGGGCGTGGACTCCGGCTCCACCACCGTCAAGTGTGCCCTGATCCGGGAGGATGAGCAGATCCTCTACACCGAGTACCTGCCCAACGGCGGTAACCCCGTGCCCCTGGTCAAGCAGTTCCTGGAGACCATCTATGAGCGCTTCCCTAATGTGACCATCGCCGGCGCGGCCTCCACGGGCTACGGCGAGGAGATGATCAAGAGTGCTTTCTGCTTCGACGCCTCATTGGTTGAGACCATGGCCCACTTCGCCGCGGCGAAGAAGTTCCAGCCCAACGTGGACTTCATCATCGACATCGGCGGCCAGGACATGAAGTGCTTCAAGATCCGCAACGGGGCCGTGGACTCCATCATGCTCAACGAGGCCTGCTCCTCGGGCTGCGGCTCCTTCATCGAGACCTTCGCCCGCTCCATGGGCTACGAGGTGGACGAGTTCGCCCGCCTGGGCCTCTTCGCCAAGGCCCCCGTGGAGCTGGGTACCCGCTGTACCGTCTTCATGAACTCCTCGGTCAAGCAGGCCCAGAAGGACGGCGCGACCGTAGGCGATATCTCGGCGGGACTGTCCCGCAGTGTGGTGAAGAACGCCATTTTCAAGGTCATCCGCGCCGGCTCGGCTGAGGAGCTGGGACGTGAGCTGGTTGTCCAGGGCGGTACCTTCCTCAACGATGCGGTGCTCCGCTCCTTTGAGCGGGAGATGGGCTGTAACGTCATCCGCCCCCGGATCGCAGGGCTCATGGGCGCCTTTGGCGCGGCTTTATTCGCCCGTTCTCTGAAGCTTCCCAAGTCCGAGACCCTGGATCAAGCTACCCTCCAGGCCTTCACCCACACCTCCAAGGCCGCCACCTGCCACGGTTGCGGCAACAAGTGCCATCTCACCATCAATACCTTCGGCAACGGCGAGCGCTTCATCTCGGGCAACAAGTGCGAGAAGGGCGCGGGCCGTAAGCTTCCCGAGGGCGCCGATATCATCCCCAACCTCCACCAGTACAAGCGGGACCGCTTCGCCGCCCTGGAGGAACAGAGCCGCGACGGCGGTCGAGGCACCATCGGTCTGCCCATGGCTCTGGGCATGTACGAGCTGGCCCCCCTGTGGCACGCCCTCTTCACCGAGCTGGGCTTCTACGTCACCCTGTCGGGTCCCTCCACCCGCGACCTCTACATCAAGGGCCAGTTCTCCATCCCCTCGGACACCGCCTGCTACCCCGCCAAGATCATGCACGGCCACATGGAGCAGCTCTGCGAGCGGGGCGTAGACGCCATCTTCTACCCCTGCCTCACCTACAACATCGACGAGCACACGGGGGACAACCACTACAACTGCCCCGTGGTGGCCTACTACTCCGAGCTGCTTAAGGGCAACATGGAGTCGGTCCGCAAGGTGGAATTCCTCCATCCTTACCTCAATATTAACAGCGAAAAGGAGCTGACGCGGGAGCTGTACGCCTACCTGGGCACGCGCTTCGGGGGCTTTAAGAAGGCTGACATCAAGCGCGCTGTCCGCAAGGCCTTCGAGGCCTACGGCAAGTGGATGGCCGATATCCGTCACGAGGGCGAAGCGGCCCTCAAATGGGCAAGAGAGCGAGGCAACCGCATCATGATCCTCTGTGGCCGTCCCTACCACACCGACCCCGAGATCGGTCATGGCATCGACAAGCTGGCCACCTCTCTGGGCTTTGCCGTGGTCACCGAGGACAGCATCGCCGCTCTGACAGGGAACGCCCCCGTCAACGTCCTGAATCAGTGGACCTACCACGCCCGCCTCTACGCCGCCGCCCGCTACGCCGCCGACCACGACGACGTCCAGCTGGTCCAGCTGGTCTCCTTCGGTTGCGGCATCGACGCCATCACCACCGACGAGGTGCGCGCCATCCTGGAGTCCCGTGGAAAGCTCTACACCCAGATCAAGATCGATGAGATCACCAACCTCGGTGCCGTCACCATCCGTCTCCGCTCCCTCATCGGGGCCCTGGAGTACGCGGGCGGGTCGGTCCTGCGCGCCAAGCATACCCAAGAACAAGAGCCTGTGGAAGGAGGTGTCCGCCATGAGTAAGAAGAAGGAGCCCATCGTGGTCTCGGCCTACAGCGATATGCCCGAGCGGGTCATCTTCACCGAGGAGATGCGAAAGACCCACACCATCCTTATCCCCAATATGCTCCCCCGCCACTTCCGCATCATCTCCCAGGTCTTCAACAACTACGGCTACAAGACCGAGATCCTGGAGGACGGACTCCACGGGGACGCCCGGACCGTCATCGACGCGGGTCTGAAGTACGTCCACAACGACGCCTGCTACCCCGCCCTTCTGGTCATCGGTCAGTTCATCGCCGCCCTCAAGAGCGGGCGGTACGACACCGACAAGGTAGCCCTCCTCCTGTCCCAGACGGGCGGCGGCTGCCGCGCCTCCAACTATATTTCCCTGCTCCGTAAAGCCCTGGTCAAGGCGGGCTTTGCCCACGTCCCCGTGATCTCTTTGAACTTCTCGGGTCTGGAATCCATGCCCGGCTTCAAGATCACCCTCCCCATGATCCCCCGCCTCCTCTACGCCATTCTCTACGGCGATCTCATCATGATGCTGACCAACCAGTGCCGCGTCTACGAGACCGTCAAGGGCACCGCCGAGGCCCTGGCCGATGAGTGGAGCATCCGCCTGGCCAACGAGATGACGGGCCCCAAGGCCCGCAAGGCCATGAAGTACAGGCACATCAAGGAGAATTACCGCGCCATCATCCGCGACTTCGCCGCCATCGAGGGGGTGGAGAACCGCCGAACCAATCCTAAGGTACGGGTCGGCGTGGTGGGCGAGATCTACGTCAAGTTCTCTCCCCTGGGCAACAATGGCCTGGAGGATTTCCTGGTCTCCGAAGGTGCCGAGCCCGTTCTGGCGGGGCTTCTGGACTTCTGCCTCTACGTGGTGTCCAACAACATCCTGGACTACGAGCTGTACGGAGTGGGCAAGATGAGATCCAAGATCTATAAGATCGCCGACAGGTTCTTCCTGAAGAAGCAGAGAGATCTCATCAATATCGTCAAGGAGCAGCCCCTCTTCGATCCTCCCACCCCCTTCGCTCACACCCGCACCCTGGCCCTGGACTACGTGGGCATGGGCGCCAAGATGGGTGAGGGCTGGTTGCTCACCGCTGAGATCTTAGAGCTGATCGATGAAGGCGTAGGCAACGTGGTCATCACCCAGCCCTTCGGGTGCCTCCCTAACCACATCGTGGGCAAGGGCATGATGAAGCCCATCAAGGAGGATCAGCCCGAGGTCAATCTGGTGGCCATCGACTACGACGCGGGTGCCACCAAGATCAACCAGGACAACCGCATCAAGCTCATGCTGGCCAACGCCAAAAAGTAAGGAGAACGAGGGGCTTTGCCCCTGTCCCCCACCCAAGAACTTTTTGAAAACCGCCTTGCTTCGCTCGGTGTGAATTTGCCTTCGGTAAATATCGCGAAGGTTCTTGGGGATCTCCCAAAATCTTCTTGACAAAATTGTAAATGCTATTCTCGATTTATCCATCCCCTAACCACATGATCTACCGCTGATCCAAAGGAACTATCTATGAATTTTCGTGAAAAATTAGCCCGCTTCCTCTACGGACGATACGGTGCGGACAGCCTCTACAACGCCCTCTTCGTCTTTGAGCTGATCCTGCTCTTCGTGGGTACAGTCCTCAATATTCTGGGCAACGCCGCGCCTGTTCTCGCCTTGATTTCCATCTTCTTCTACGTCACCGCCCTGGGGCTCCTGATCTGGGCGATCTACCGCTTCTTCTCCCGCAACATCCCCAAGAGGCGGCAGGAGAACGAGGCCTGGCTCCGCTTTGCCTCGAAATTCAAGCGTCAGAAAAAGCCCACCCTTCCTCTCGATACCCCCACCCACGTCTTCCGCGCCTGTCCCAAGTGCCGCTCGGTCCTGCGCCTGCCCCGTGAGAAGGGCAAGCATCAGGTGAAATGTCCTCGGTGCGGAGAAAGGTTCGGGGTGAAGGTAAAATAACGAAAAAATCCGCATCCGATTGCTGTCGGGCGCGGATTTTCTTTTTGGTGTGCTTGTACGGTCAGATCAATCCCAACGAACGGATCTCTTCGGCCAGTCTCTCCCCGAACACTCCGGCTCCCTCAGCGCAAGGGTGGATCCCATCGGAGTAGGCCACGGGCCACCCCAGGGTCTCCACCACGTAGCCGTTCGGATACTCGGCCATAAGGGTACGGATGGCCTCGGCCTGGGACTGGAACAGAGGGATGACGTAGACCACGGGGACGCTCGGGTAGACCTCGGACAGTCTCGTCAAGGTATCCCGCGCGGCAACGGTGAACTCCTGGGTGAGAAGGCCGCCGTCGTTGGTGCCGTGGTTGATGACGATCAGATCGGGCTCTTGGTTGGCGGCGGGGGAATCGGCCACCCGACAGCGGAGGCTCATGCGGTCGATGGCCTTTTCCATGGTGTTGAACCACCCCACGCGGACCATGCCCGAGGCCCCGTAGCCGACGTAGTAGGGGGTGATCCCCAGAGCCTCGGCGCAGTAGTGGGGGTAGGCGTGTGTGGCACTATTGCTGAGGCTGTCGCCGTTCGTACCCAGGGCATTGATGCCCTCGGTGATGCTGTCGCCGTAGAAGAAAACCAAAGGGGCGGTGGGTCGGATGCCCCACAGGCGGCCTCCCTCGGAGAGGGTCACGCCCTTGACCGCAAAGCCGATCTCCTCGTACCACTTCCCCTCGGCCTCGGACATACCATCCATGGTAAGGCAGACGGCATGGCGGTCCGTGTCGGGGAGAGTGACGGTAGGCTCGGTGATGGGTCTGCGGACAGGCTCGGCGCCATCCACCGAGACGGCGAACATGGGGGTGGTGATGCGGGTGATGACGGTAAAATTGACGGTAAAGCTCTCGGCTCCCTCTATGAGGAAGTAGATCTGGGCCCCGTCGGTGGTGGTGGCCATGTGAGGAATGCCCTCCACCTCCTTCTCGAACCAACGGCCGAGGAAGTAGGGCTTGGACTCCTCCAGGATCTCATAGGTGCGGTTGTTGACAGTATAGGTATTCATGTTCTCTTTACTCCATAATTTGTGTGCGGGCGGTTTGCAACAGATGATCCGTATCGGTCAGATACGCCAATGTGATGGCGGTGCCGTTCTTGAAGTCCAGGCGGATGTGGGTATCGTCCACAACTGTAATGCCTCGGAGATGATTCCAGGGGTGGGTCTGGCGGCGAGGCTCGGCGCGGAGGCTGACGACCGTGAAGGCCGTATCGGTATAGCGGATGGAGTCACCGTACTTGCGGCGCAAAAGGACCCAGATCACGGTCACCAAAAGAGCAGACGAGCTGCAAAGCACTCCGCCGAGCAAGTACACAATATCCTTTTTGACAAAAAACAGGATCAAAAGTACCAGCATCAAGCCAAGCAGGACAATAAAGCCCCACATGACACCGCGGATCAGCCCAACGCGGTTGGAGGTGCAGAGCGTACCGTCCGTGGCGGGGATCGGTGAAATGGGCTCCACCTCCCTTTTCCACTTTTCCATTCTCCGCATGATCCCGTAGACCGCCGAAGCGACCACGATCCCGCTCCCCACAGAGCCGAAGATCAGCATCAGTATTTCAGTCGTTGTCATGGTTGTTCTCCTTTGCGTATATTGGATCTAACATTCCCTATCTTACCATAAAAATAACCAAATATTCAAAATCAGGGATAATCGGTCGATTTTTGGAACGATCGGTCTCAGACCCCCGTAGCGGGCGCGTCGTAGGACAGCTTCTCCACCGTCCAGCCCTCAAGGTGCTTGCACAGCTCCGCCGCGGCCTTCTTGGCTTCGGGGAGATCGTGCTCCAGGTAGTTGCCGCACTGCCACCGCTCGGTGCCGGGGATCTCCCCCTCGTAGGCGGCGATAAAGGCGAAGGAATCCTGCACCAGCTTAATGGCATTCTCATGGCTCACCGAGTCGCGAACAAGGAGATAAAAGCCCGTCCGACAGCCCATGGGGCCCACGTAGACCACCTGATCCGAAAAACCACTGTTGCGGGCATAGGTGGCGAAGAGATGCTCGATGGTGTGGGCGGCGGGGGTGGGGAGATAGTCGCCGCCGTTGGGGAGCTTCATGCGGATATCGTAGGTGACCACGTCTCCGTCGATGCGGGAGACGTACATACCCTCCTTCAGGGTGTCGTGGTTGACGGTAAAGCTGGCTATGGTCTTCATGGTGTATCCTTTCTGCCGTGGGGCGATGGGTCTTTTTTTATCATTCATTATATCACATCGAGGGATGGGTGTCAAGGGGGATCCGGCACTGTGGTACAGCGATTCGGTCGGTTTTCAAATTTGGGTTTATCGAAGAGATACAAGATACGGAGATACAAGATACAAGATATAGAAACGGGAGTCGCCGTAAGGGTTTTTACATATCTTGTATCTTTGTATCTTGTAACTTGTATCTCACCGATAAACTGCAATTCACTTATTTCCAAACCCCTTCCCCCGCAAAAATGCCCCGCCGAGGCGGGGCATTGGGGGATCGAGATCAAGCGTAGAAGCGGATCTCCAGGATCGCGATGAAGGTACCGAAGGGATTGTGAACCGACAGCCAGGTGTCGCCGTTGTAGTCTACGGAGGAAAGATCCACCGTGGCGGTACGGGCGCCTACCGCCCAGGAGCGATCCGAGAAAACCATGTCGGTATGGGCGAGGTCTCCGCTGAAGTTATCCGTCTTATCGTAGCCGTAGGAGGAATCCTCACTCTTGAGACCGATGGCCAGGGAGGAGGATGCCTCGAAGCGTTCCTTGGTAACCTCGCTGCCGTCGCAGGTGTAGACGATCTCCACGCGGGAATACCCTGAAAGATCCACCTTGCCCAGATAGGCGGTGTAGCCGATCTCCAGGTACATATAAGGCTGGTAAATACCGGCTGCGACGCCGTCGGGCTTGTAGGCCTTCTGATCGCTCATGGCGGAGATATCCACCGTCCAGGCGGGCAGATCCACGATCTCTTGGCCGTAGTCGCTGTAGGAGAGAGCCCAGTCGCCCTTAAGGGACAGGTGAGGGTTCCCGCCCTTGCACTCCACATATTCCACGCGGATGGCGTGGTAACCCTTGCTGAGAATGATGCTTCCCTTGGCGGTCTTGACGCCGCTCTCGGCCTTGGGATCATAGGTGCCGTCGGCCACCAATCGGCCGTCCACGAAGAGCTTGGCACCATCATCGTAGGACAGCTCAAACTCGTAGCTCTTGGTATCGGGTACCTGGATATAACCCTCGTAGAGCAGACCCACGTTTGTGGAGTAGGCTAAGCCCTCGGCGGTGAGGGTCGCCACGGTCTGACTACCCTCCAGAAGAGAGTCGATGAGGCGGAAATCGGGCTGGGCGGGATAATTCGCGGGCAGAGGGTAGGCCGATACGCGCAGTCCCTCCTTCATCTCGGCCAGCAGCTCCTCCGAAAGGGCAAGAGCGGGCATACCGTCCACGGTATCTCCCTCCCGCTGGGGCAGGATCACTTCACCCTTACCGGTATAGCCGATGGCCTGCTCGTAGGCGTAGTTGTTGCGGCGCTCGGGTGCGCTGTCGCCCGTAGTGAACCAGGACTCCAGATCGTAGATATCGGTGACGTTATCCATCCAATGGAAATTCACCTTCACGGTCTTGTCGGTCAGCCCCATAAGGGAGCGAGGAATGGTTACAGTGAGGCGGTCGCCCTTGACAGCATAAGCCACGGTGCCGATTTCCTGCCAGACACCGTCCTTGTAGGCGCAGAGGGTAGTAACGGTATCCGAGACCACCTCATAGTTGACCAGGAAGTCGTAGCCCTCCCAGCCCGTGGTCTTGTCGGCATCGGCATCGATGAAGAGCAGCATCCAGTTCTTGTCCTTGTAAGAGGTCAGCTCCTTCGCGGCGCGGGCGTAAAGGTAGAGGTTTGCGCCGTCGGCGGTGATGCGGGACTCCACGATGTCGTTGCGGCCCGTGGTGTTGACGTATTGAAGCTTACCCGTGGTGTCGGAGTGGTCGCGGTGGGTGGTATCGTTTTCGAAGTCGGTGTAAACGGGGGAGATCTTCTCCCAGCTCTCAAAGACAGCGGGGTCGGTCTCGGTCATGGTGTGAGCCCCCGAGATACCGTCGGCGGGGAGAACCCCCTTGAAGCGGCGGATGATGGAGCACATCTGGTAGAAGTAATTATCGGTATAGCCGCCCTTCATGGGCTCGATATCGCGGGAGAACTCGGCGTTGAACTGATCCACAAATCCCGTGTCGGTGCCTCGGTCGGCGGGATCGGTAAAGTTCTGGGCCACCCATTCGTTCCAACGGGAGATCAAGAGCACCTGGCACTCGGGATTCTTGGCCATGACCTGGTTGAAGGCATCCTCAAAGACCAAGCCCTGTCCCATGGTGTCGGTCTCCAGGAAGGAGTCCAGATACTGCTTGGCGGACAGACTGCCGCTACGGCCCTGACCGTAGTTGGCAAAGCCCGCACAGCCAATGCCAATGCACTCGGCGTACTTACGGGTCTCACGGTCACGGTAGCCGTAGCCGTACCCGAAATTGACTACGTTGTTGTCACTCCAATAGAATTCGCTGGCTCTGGGGACGGGCATAACCCAAGACTTGCGGAAGGTAAGCTTATCCTTGTAGTACTCGTCCTCCAGAATGGGGAAGGAGCCGTCGTCCAGACACTTGATGAGGGCCAGAGGCTTGCCCTCCCAATGGAACCAGAGGTCCTTGTACTTCTCTTGGGTCATGAACATCTCATAGAACTTGCCCGTGTCGCCGTGGCCGGGGGTGGCGGTACCGAAGCACCAGGGAACCAGATAGGGGGTCATCTGCCCCTCGGCCCGCATTTGCAGGCAGGTGTCCAGGAAAACGGTCATAGCGTCCTCGTAGAGGTAGCCGTTGGTCATGTCGAAGTAGAGGAAATCCACGCCTGCCATGGCAAAATAGTACATATCCCGACGGATCTGCCAGATATCGTCGGCGCGGTGGTAGCCCGTCTCGGGCTCGGTCCACCAGCAAAAGCCCCAGCGAGGGCCGAAATTGGGCTTGTAGGGGTTGACGGCCATGACCTTGGAGTTGTCCACGTCGCAGGTGGAGCCGACCGTCCAGAGGGAATAGAACAGACCCACGTACTTCCCTTCCTTGGGCAGACCCGCCTCGGCGGAGGTAGGAAGCACACGGCCGAGCGCGTCGGTGGCGGTCTCGTTATAGTTGCGGATGATGATCTGGGGGGAGTGCCCCTTTTCGGTCAGCACCTGTCCCTCGGGGGAAGCGGGGGTAAAGGTGAGCTGATCCAAAGACACAGAGGGAGGCTCGGTCACGGGGGGATCGGTCTCGGCAGCGGTAGGCTCCTCAGTCGGAGACTCAGAAGCGGGAGGATCCGTCATGTCCGTGGTGTTTTCGGGGGGCTTCTGCCCCGTGCAGGCAGCCAAAACGGGGAGGAGAAGCAGTGCTGCCAAAAGCAGACACAAAGGCTTCACAGCGTTCTTTCTCATACGATATTCCTCCATGGGGATAGGATACCTTCATTATACAATATTTACAGACTTTTGTCAACTGGAAACCCATGTTTTTCAATTTTTTCAAATTTTCCCGCCGTACCGTAATCAGACCGCTGATTTTGCGTGTATATAGGTGAGCGCGGCTTGACAAATCCGTCCCGCCGTGTTATACTACATATACAAAAGGAAGGAGTATCTCCATGAAACCCACCCCCTTCGCCCTCAAGTCCCCCTTCTGGCTCCATGGTTTTCTCTACGTCCTCGCCGCCCATCTGGCGGCCTATCTCATCGCCACCCTGGCCTTCGTCATCCTTCCCGAGGATCTGGTCCATCTCTCCTATCTCTTCGCCCTGGGTAGCTGTATCCTGTCCTTGCCCCTGTTCTTTTGGTGGTTCTTCCGGAACGAGAACCCCATAAGCTATCCGGCCGCCGCCGCCGTCTCCCAAATTGCCTGCGGATTGGCCGGCGTTTTGATGATCTTTCCCATGATCGCCCTGGCTGATGCCTTGATCTCTGACCCTGATAAGCTCAACCCCTGGGCCTTCTTGGCCATTTGGGCAGCCGTCGCCCTGTTCTTTGGCGCGCTCTTGCTGGTTCTTTGTCTGGGTCTTTTCATCTACGCGCTCATCCGCCGCAAGCTGTCTCCCACGTCCGAGACCATCCCGGAAGCCGCTTCCGCTCCCCTCCCCGAAACCACATCCGATACATAGGAGTTACCATGAAAACCACCCGCCTTTTCGATCAGAACAGCCACCTCTACACCTTCACAGCCGCCGTCCTCTCTGCCGAGGCCGGGAGTGCCCCCGATTCCCTGTCCGTCGTGTTGGATGCCACCGCCTTCTTCCCCGAGGGGGGCGGGCAGTACCCCGACAGGGGTACCCTTGCGGACTGTCCCGTCATCGACGTACAAGAGAAGAACGGCGTCATCTCCCATACCGTCAGTATCGCCCATTTGAACGGCGAGCCTCATCCCTTTGCGGTAGGCGCGGCCGTGCAGGGAGAGCTGGACGCCGCCACCCGCTTTGCCCGTATGCAGAACCACTCGGGCGAGCATATCGTCTCGGGCATCGTCCACCGCCTCTACGGCTACAGGAACGTGGGCTTCCATCTCGGGGACGGTGACGTGACCCTGGATTTTGACGGCGTCCTGACCCGCGCCCAACTGGATGCCATTGAGGAGGAGGCCAACGCCATCGTCGCCGCCAATCTCCCCGTGACTGCCTATTACCCCGCCCCCGACGAGCTGGCGGCCCTCACCTACCGCGCCAAGCTGGCGCTTACCGAAGGTGTTCGTATCGTGCGCATGGGCACCGAATCCGACCCCAAGGATCTTTGCGCCTGCTGTGCCCCCCACGTGGACTTTACGGGGGAGATCGGCCTCATCAAGCTACTGGACTTCATCCATTACAAGGGTGGCGTCCGCATCCATATGCTCTGCGGCTCCTGGGCACTTCAGGATTACCGCCGCCGCTACACCGCCGTGGCGGCCATGGCCGCCGCCATGTCGGTCAAGCAGGAGGACGTGACGGTGGGCTTCGACCGCCTCCGCGCCGAGGTAGAGGAGAAAAAGCAGACCATAGCCGCCCTCCGCGCCAAGCTGGAGGAGCATACCGTAGCCGCCATCATCCCCACCGAGGGGAGCCTCTGCCTCTTTGACGAGGGTCTGGAAGCGATCGAAATGCGCCGTCTCCTCAACCGCGCTGTGGAAAAATGCGGACGGCTTTGCGGTGTGTTTTCCGGCAATGATGAAAGCGGCTACCGCTACGTCATCGGGCGGGGAGCCCCTTCCATCGACCTCAAAAAGCAGATCAAGGAGATCAATAGTGCCCTTACAGCCAAGGGGGGCGGTTCCTCCGAAATGCTCCAGGGCTCCTGCACCGCAACACGGGCTGTCATCGAGGCGTTTTTTGCAGAGCATTGAGTTTTTTGGAAAATATCGCAAAAAACAAAAAAATTTTCAACTATGCGTAATGAACCCGCATTTTTTGCGTGATTATCAGTGAAGCCCCCCAATACAACATCCGAAAGGAGTACAAAACCATGAAAACAAACCGTACCCTCCGTATCCTCGCCCTGACCGTCGCCCTGCTGATGGCCATTCTGAGCCTTGCTGCCTGCGATTCGGGTGCCAGCCTGGATTCCGCCCCCGGGATGCCCCCCGCCGATAACAATACCGCCGGCGGCATGGAGGGCGGCGACAGCGCGGGCAGCATCGTAAACGGCCAGCCCACCGACAACCGCAAGATCATCCGCACCGTCACCATGACCTGCGAGACCAAGGCCTACGACGACGCCGTGACCCTCATCATGAACACTCTGAATACCCATAGCGGCTACGTGGAAGCCTCCAACGTCACGGGTACAGGCTATGAGAACGTCAAGAACTCCGCCCGCCGCGCCACCTACACCCTCCGCGTCCCCGCCGAGAATCTGGACACCTTCCTGGAGACCCTGCGCACCAACGAGGGCATCCGCATTCTGTCCCAGAACGCCACCTCCGACGAGATCACCGCCACCTACTACGACACCGTATCTCGCCTGGAGACACTCAATGCCGAAAAGGCCAGCCTCACCGCCATGCTGGAGGGCTTCACCGACTACAGCGACATTTCCAATATGCTCAAGGTACAGGAACGGCTCTACGACGTCATCGAGGAGATCGAGGCCCTCCAGACCAAGCTCAATCTCTACGACGGCCGCGTGGCCATGTCCACCGTCCACCTCACCCTGAACGAGGTCATTGTTTACACCGAGGTAGTTGAGCCCGATCCTACCTTCGGCCAGCGCATCGGGGAGGCCTTCCGCGAGAGCTGGGCTGACTTCGGAGAGGGCTGCCAGGACTTCGCTGTCTGGTTCGTGGAGGCCTTCCCCACCATCCTGGTGCTGGTGGTGATCCACGGCAGTATCTTCCTGTTCATCTTTGCCCTGGTCAAGCGCAGCCGCAAGAAGCAAGCGGCCAGAAACGCCGCCATCGCCGCCGCAAGAGCTGCACGGGAGAATACTATGGGAAATAAGTAAAATTGCAGTTTAGCGAACTGTGGGGTCTCCTCGTAAGCCTTCCCCTTGAGGGGAAGGCGGCGGCGCAGCCGACGGATGAGGTGTAGCCGCCGCAGCGGCGTTTCTCCTTTACCCGGTCATGAAAATTAGCCCAAGTGTACCACCTCATCACCCGTTTCGCGGGAGCTTCGGCCGCTTACGGCATCTCTTGGAGAAGCCTCACGAGGAAACCCACCGATAAATCCCAATTTGAAAGGAGCCCGCCATGGAATCCACATCCAAAGCCCCCGGGATCCTCCCGACTCTTGCCCTCCTCCTCTCCATTGTCCCCACCGTCCTCATGCTCATCCTGGTCGCCCTCAGCGCGAAGGGCAACTGGGGCTTCCTGATCCTGGGGGGCATCACCTATCTCGTCTCCGAGCTTTTGTGCGGGATCGCCTCCCTCGTTCTTGGCATCCTCTGCATCCGCAAAAAATGGGGCCGAGGCCGCGCCATCACCGCCGTGATCCTGTCCTCCCTGGGGCTGTTCATCACCTTTGAGCTGGTCTGGGCGTTCCTGATACGGGGACTGCTTTGATCTGACCTATCCCCACCCACAATATAAGATCCCCCGCCACAAGCCGTGACGGGGGACGTTTTTATGTGGGAATATCTTACTTCTGCACAAACGTATAGCTGCCCGCATCCAGCTCCAGAACCAGAGCCTTACCGCAAGGACAGACCTTCCCGTCGGCGAACTTCTTCTCCACACCGTTGACCGTATACGTATCGGCGTCGGTCAGAATAGGCAGATACAGCGTGGAAGCCACGGGGACGGTGCACTCATACACAAAGCCGTCGGTGGTATCCCAGTTGGACACGATCAAACCCTGAACCGACTCGAAAGAGGTCTTTGCCCATTTGATGAGCTCCTGTCCCTCGGGGATCTCTGCGGGGGTACGGGTATCGGGCTTAGGCTGAAGGATGGGATGAGCAAAGCCGGGAGCGGTCTCGGTAGTCTCAATGCCCGCAATGTGGCGGTACATCCACTCCTGGATGGCACCGTATGCGTAATGATTGAAGGAATTCATGCCCACGTTACCAAAGCCCGTGGCCTTGGTATAGGAATTCCATCGCTCCCAGATGGTGGTAGCACCCTGGTAAATGCTGTACAGCCAAGAGGGATTCTCGGTCTGGAGGAGCAGGGAGTAGGCCAGATTATTCTCGCCGAACTCAGCCAGTACCTCATTGAGAATACAAGTGCCCACGAAGCCGGTGGAAAGCTTGTAGCCGTTGTCGATGATCTTCTGCTTGAGGGCGGCCACAGCGGCAAGACGCTTGTCCTCGTCCAACAGGCCGATACGCAGAGCCAGCAGGTAGCCGCACTGGGTGCGGTTCTCGGGATTCAGCTCGCCGTTTGCGTCACAGTAGAGAGTACGGAAATGATCCCGCACCTTGGCGTAGGTCGCCTTGTAGTGCTCGGCGCGGTCGATCTTGCCAATAGCCCTGCACATAGCCTCCATGTACATACAATCCAGCGCGTAGTAGGCCACGCAGATCAAGCGGGCATCGGTGCCCTCGTAGGCCAGCCAGTCGCCGTAGTGGGGATTGGGGGCATTCATGTTGGAGGCCTCCAGCCAGCCCATGTACTTCTCCATGGACTCGTAATGCTCCCGGATAATGGACACGTCACCGTACATCTTCCACATAGTGTAGGGCACGATGATGCCCGCGTCGCTCCAGGCCGCACCGCCGAAGCCCACCACGCGGACGGTGGGGATGACGTCGGGATATACACCCGCCTCGTTCTGGGAATCGCGGGCATCCTGAAGCCACTTATGGAAGAAGCCGTCCACGTCGGCGTTGTAGGCGGCGGTACCACAGAAGGCCTGGGTGTCGCCCGTCCAGCCCAGTCGCTCGTCGCGCTGAGGACAGTCGGTGGGCACCGACAGGTAGTTGCCGCGCTGACCCCAGATGATGTTGGAGATCAGCTGATTGACCACGGGATGGGAGGTCTCCATCTTACCCGTCTCACGGGTAGCCGAGCCGATCACGGGGCAAGAAAGGCCTGTAAACTCCACATCCTCAGTGGCACTGATCTCCAGGTAACGGAAACCGAAGAAGGTGAAGACGGGGCAGTAGTACTCACCCGCCTCGTCGCCCTTCAGAACATAGTAGGCCTTCGCCTTGGCAGAGCGGTAGTTGATGGTGTAGATGGAGCCCTCGGGATTATCGTTACCGCGGGACTCAAGACCAGAATCGTTGAGCATCTCGCCCACGCGAACCTGGATGGTGGTTCCCTTTACGCCACGGACCGTGAAGGTCGGCCAGCCCACCATGTTCTGTCCCAGATCGATGACGGCGGTCTCGCCCTTAGCCAGCTTGAAGGAATTTTCACCCTTAGACTCACGGACGACACGGATCTTACCGTAATCCGAGCCGTTGTCCTCGGTGCCGTTGTAGACCACAATGGTCTCGGGACTCCGAGCCAGACCCTCACGGACCATGATGGTGGGGCCGATATGGGGCGTCACGAAAATATCGTAGCTCTCGGTGGTGACGGCATCCCAACTCACACAGTTACAGCCCTTGGAAAGCCCCTGCAAAGTGGGCTCGTTGGCATCGTACAGCTCGCCATCCCAGATGTCAGAGGCGCGAATGGCACTGCCCCAGGCACCCTGCCAGGTGTCGTCGGTGTACAGAGTCCTCTCCCCCGCCTGATCCAGCAGATGGACGACGGCCAGCAGGGAGATATGGGTCTCGCCGTAGGTGCCCAGGGAGATACGGCCGTTCCACCAGCCGGGAGCCACTGCGATGAGCAGGGTGTTCTCGCCGTCCTTGAGGTAGGGAGCCAGATCGTAGGAATAGTAGAGCACGCGCTCCTTGTAGTCGGTCCAGCCGGGCTTCATCTCGTCGAAGACCTCGACGCCATTCTCGTCCAGGCGGCCCACGCGGCGGCCGTTGACCCAGATATCGAACACGCCCAGAGAGGTAGCGTCGATGCGAGCGGATTTGAGCCCGTCAACAGAAAACTGCTTGCGGAACAAGGCGATGCCGCCAACGTCAGTAATGGGGGCGAACTGATCGGAGCGGCCCAGGGCATTCTCCCAGGGGTTCTTCTTCTCCGCGTTCACAGGGGTAGGGTTTGCATAGGTGATCCACTTGCCAAGACCACCGGTCATGTAATCCTTGCTCATAGTATCCGATTCCTTTCAGAAAGTACCGACCTTGGAGAGTCGGCAGGAAGAGGCAGACCGTCGTCCGCCTTCGGGAATAGTATACCATATTTTTCAACAATATGCAAGGTGTTTTGTGAGAAAAATACCAAGAAAAATTCAAAAAGCCCCTATCCCGCAGTCACCCGCAGGACAGGGGCTATCGCAAGAGGATCACTGTCCCATTCTTTCATACGTCCTCATAACGGCATGGATGACCCAATCCCCCGTCATCTCCAGACGCAGAACCGAGCCGTCACAGGGGCGCGGGATCAGCGGGATCCGCAGGAGTCGATCGGTCATGCCTCCCGTAAACTCTCCAAGAACGACCTCCTCATCCTCCTCATCATACCGGATCAGCACCCGCAATCTCCCTCCGGGCGTCCCCGTGGCGCGGACAGCCACCCCCACAAGGCGGTAGCCGTCGGGCTCCCCGTAATGGTCAGGCGCAAGGGTTGCGGAGGAGACGATCTCCCCCTTGATCTGCCGCTCGTCAAAGGCACAGCCCGTATCACGCCCCGCAGAGGAGGTCTTCCAGATATTCCCCTCCCTGTCCAGAACGTAGAAAAACCCCTTGTGTCCCAGAATTGCCCCTGCCGAAAGGGTATCCT
Organism: Clostridia bacterium; assembly: GCA_017938885.1. Taxonomy (GTDB): domain Bacteria; phylum Bacillota; class Clostridia; order Oscillospirales; family CAG-272; genus CAMEON01. The sequence goes on along the minus strand of JAGBAS010000140.1, from coordinate 10,992 downwards.
CGGGATACCACACCCCCGTCCCGGGCAGAAGCAGACTCACCCGCTCCCCGCCGTCGGACGTGAGTGCCAGACAGTAGACCTCCCCGTCGCTCCCGCCATGGCCATCCGTAACCGTGACCTCCCCAAAGGAGGCGACCCGAAGGGGCTCCTGTCCGCGGTACAGGTACACACCTCCCCGCGATGCATAGCACAGCGCGTTGCCCACCTCGCAAAGTGTATCCGCAAGCTCACAGGGGATCCCCACGCCTCGGCTCTCCTGAAGGGTATAGCTGTCCGAGCGGCTACCCAACAGCTTGCAAATGCCATCCTCCTTGAAGAATACCACGTACCCCTGCCAGGGAGACAGGGCGGTATAGTCCCCGTCGGTGCCGCTGTGAAGCCGAACGGGATGAGCTCCGTCTCCTACGGAACGGCTGAAAAAATCCGTAGCGCTTCCCGCTCCGCTGACGTAGATCTCCTTCCCTGCAATCCCGTAGACACGGTCTCCACTAACACAGCACCCGGTCAGCGCAGGAACCACCCGCTGAAAACGGGCGTTGCTGGTATAGGTGGAGGAAAGGGTATTCGCCAGGGTCGCGGTTCCCCCGCGCACCTCGGTGATTCGATAGTAGCCCTCGGGGGCTGGCGTCACGTCGTCGGCGTTGACCACCCGCAGACAGTCCCCCGCCCCGAAGCCCAGCTCGCTCCAGCTATACCCCTTAGGCAGAGTCACGGTTCTTCCGCTGAACTCCGCCCCCTCGATGACCCCCGTATCCAGCTCCACGGGGCGTGGCATGGAACGCCCGCTCTCCATAAAGAGCTTGTCGGGGTAGATGTACAACCGCCCGCCAAAGGTGAAAAAGCTCTTGCGGGTATTGCTGACCGTCCCCAGCGAGCTGACCGTCCCATCCTCGCCCGCCGCGTACAAGCCCGTACCCTGCGCAAAGATGAAGAAGCCGTCAAACCAGGTCATACCATGGGGAATACCGCTTCCCCGCCCGTAGGACAAAAGCCCGCGCGGCGGACGGGTCGAAAGCAGCGGCGCGCGGCGGGGAGACAGATTCACGCCCTCGGCGATCACGTCTCCCCCGCCAAAAGGATTTTCACATCCCCCAAGCGAGACCATCCGCTGGGTCTCGCGGTGCAACATATGGGGCATAGGTACGGGCAGATGATCGGAGGCGGTCCAGCTTGGATATTTCTTGCTCATACGCTTCCCTCCCCGCCTTGCGCGGAAGCTTCAGCGACGCCATCCCCGACCGTTGCAAACATCCCCTGCGCCTGCAATACCCGCTCCAGCTCCTCCACCAAAAATTCCAATTCCTGAGTAAGCCCGGACAAATAGGCCTCCAACAGCTTCACGCGGCTCTCGGTATCCCCCGCCGCAGAGGGCATATACCGTCCGCATTTCAGGATCAGCTTTTCCATAAGCCACCTCCTAACGCGGCCGCGCTGTTTGCCCGCCTCCAGGTGCGGGCGTGATCCAAAAGCCACAGTCCACCCCCCTCGGCGATCAATGCCCCCGACCCGGGCGCGTCAGCCACGGGGAGTGCTTCCAGATCGGCCTCGGTGTCACACAGGTAGAGACGGCGGAACACCGTCATGCCCCGCCCGTCCCGCAAAGGGGTTCGGGCCTGCTCCAGTACCGAATACATGGTCACGCCCCCTTTCTCTTGAGCCATTTTCCGTAGCTCTGATACACGGCGTTGAACAGAGCCGCCGTATTCTCATAGCGGGCCATATCCCCGCCCGCGTAATCCATCATGGCCGTAACGTACAGCCAGTAAAGCTGATCGTAGGGGAAGGGTGCCGTCAGCTCGGTATTCCCCGGGGTGGCATCCCGGATTGCCAAAGCCGGATCGGGCTCCTCCCCCAACAGCTCCACCCGCACCTTCCCCTCAATCTCCCCCAAAAAGCTTCGCTTGACCGATTCGGAAAATCCATTGGGCATCACGGTATCCACAAAGCGTAAACAGGTTTCAATCGTCATACGTTCTCCTTTCGCAGATCCCCTCCCATGAAGCCACGGGAGGGGAAAAATGGTTTGCGGAAAATCAGCCCGCCGCCAGCTCAGCCTCGCGGAAGCGGCTCTGCTCGGCCTCCAGATATTCGGCGGTCTGCATATCCTGGATCTCGGACTGATCCAGCACCAGGGCGAACTTACGCTTGATCTTGACCCACTCGCCCCGCTTGATCACGCAGTTGTGGCCGTTGACCGCCACGTAAACGTCATCCTTGTAGCGGTCGTTGTCGCGGAACAGCTTCACCGCCACGTATTCGTTCAGATATGCCTCGGTGTCCATGACGGACATAGGCGCATTGGTCTTTGCATTACTCATTTTTACTCCTCCTGATGGTGATCTTTTCAAAAGTTTTTGGGAGTTCCAAGAACCGTTCTCCCCTCAGTTCGCCCCGGACTCAAAGGTAGAGGCAGTCTCGATACGCACCATGAAGGCCTCCACCAAACGGACAGTGACCTTGGATGCCTTCCAGCCCACGGTCGCGCGCTGGTTCAGAGGATCGGAGGTGCCCGCAGAGCCCAGCTGCTTGACAATGTGCTGGAGGCCCTCACCGCCCAGCTGGGTGGTGCCGTAGGCGTTGTCGCCCATGATGAGGGTAGCGTACACGTCGCGTCCCTCAGCACCCGCCTCACCGGGATAGATCACGGTCTTGTCGGCGCAGTTGATGGGCAGGATGATGGTCTTGGTAGAGTCGGTGTACAGAGTCATGGTGTCGGCGGTGTTGGAGCCAACGTAGCCGCGCTGACCGCCAATGAGCACCCAACGCCCTGCCAAACCATCCTTGGCGATCCCGGTAGCGGAGCCCGTAAACTTGACGCTGGCATTACCGCTCACCGCGCCGTTGACGGTCAGAGTACGGACATCGGAGGCCAGATCGGGAGCGTGGAAAATCTTGGCCTCGGAGGACTCAATGAAGCGGACACCCTCGATCTTACCGATCTCACCCTCAAAAATATGGGCAGGGTCGGCGTACTGGTTGGGATACTTCCAGGAGGGGTCGTTCATCAGGTCGTAGGACACGTCGGGATGGATGATGGCCACGTAGGAGCCATTGATCTTCTCGGCGTTCTGGGACTTGAGGAAGCGCACCGCGCGGCGGATGCAATCCACAGTCAGATAGTGGTTGCCCGAGGTCTTACCGCCGGTCAGCAGGTAACGGGCAGAGACGGCGTTCTCGCCGTACTGTACGTTGGTACCGCCCGCCAGCACCTCACGGGAGATGGTGTCCAGGGTACGGCCCGCCTGAGCGCCCAGAAGCTTGGTGGCCATGCAGAGATTGTTGTCCACGGCCGAGAGCAGGAGCAGATCGGTCAGCTCCACGTAACCGCCGTACTGGGCCACGGTCGCCTCCACCACGCTGACACGAAGGTTCTGACCGTCGGGGGTCACGCCCTCGGTGATGGGGGTCATGCGCTTGGGCAGGGGATCGTACTTGCGGAAGGAAATGGTCTTGGCACCGCGGGGGATCTTGTGCTTCTGAGCGAAGAGATCGTGCGCCAGATAGGGCTCGGCGTTGTCGATCAGATAGTCGCTGTAGTAGGTCTGCATCTCGGCGGACAGACCCTCCCCCGCGCCGTAGGGAGTCACCTCACCGGTGACGTTGTTGGAAACACCCTCGGTGCCCTGCACGTGGGTACCCGAGGCAAATCGCTGCAAAAAATCGCAGCCTGCGTTAAAAGTATTCATGTTACTCCTCCTGTCAGATCAGAATTGAATGGTTTCGCCGTTCTCGGCGCGCTTGGCCAGCATGGCCCGCTCCTTGCGGGTCAGACGGTTCACGGCGGGGTGCATACGGATGCCGCCGCCCCCCATGGCCCCTACCTCAGAGGGTCTTTGCCCACGGGCGCGGATGTGACCCAGAAGCCGCTCCTCGGTCTCCCGCTCCGTCCGAGCCACCGCCTCCGCAACAGCCCCGGCCACCGCCTCGGCGACCTGCTCCTGCACAGCGGAAGCGACCCGCCCCTCCACGATGTCGTCCAGATGAATCGCCTCGTAGAGCTGGCGCAGGGTAGGCTTGGCCTCCCCCCGCAGAATGGCACCCAGAATGGGGTGCCTCATTTCGGCAGTCAGATCAAAATCAGGGTAGACCGCCCGTACCCCCTCAGCCTCGGCGAGAAGCTCCGCATCCGCTGCGATGTCAGCCCCCACCGAGGCCGCTTCCTCCGAGCCAACTCCGACCGTCTCCATAGGGAGTGCGGTCTCCATGCTTTCAGTTTGGTTCATGCTCGTCTCCTTTCTTGTCTGCATAAACGTCCAGGGTCACAAGGGTGGGGTAGCAAGCCGCGATGAGCCGCAGACCCGCCTCGGTCACCCCAAAGCCTTGGATATCACGCCTGCCAAGCCCACGGGTTCTGACCCGTAGCTCGCCGTCTCCCTCGCTGACCTCCAGATGGGGTGCGCCCCCATCCTGTAAGAAAGCCCCCGCCGTCGCGATCGACGAAAGCCCCTCCAGGTAAGCGACAAAGCCGTACAGCAGAGCCGATACCCCCGCGCAGACAACGTCTTGCCCCCGCGGCGCGTAGCCCGCGTGACCGACAGCCGACAAGGCCAGCCCGTCCCGCCCCAACGTGACCTGAACGCGGATCATGCGAAGGCCTCCCGTGCCCCGTCGGAGGGAAGGCTGTGACGACCCGCCGCCAACTCAGCCCGCAGAAGATCGATCCCCTCGAAGTCCATGCCCGCAAGAGCCCGCTCCGCCGCTTCCCGATTGTCGGGGTCAAACAGCCCCGCGCGGTACAGCTCCAGAAGAAGCCGATTGCGTCCTGCGCGATCCAGAGGATTCTCCCGCTCAGCGCGGACCTCCACGTCGAAGGAAGGGTGACGGTACAAGGCTAAACCGTCTGCTCCCACCCCCGTGGTCTTGTCCCGCAAGCCTGTATTGGTATAGCGGATGTACCGTCTGCCCCCGTCCTCCCCCGTGATGCGGAAGCACCGCACCCCGTCGTAGAACTGGCGGATCAGCTCGATGACCTGCCGCATGATCTCGGTATAGGCGCGGTAAGAGCCGGCGATCATGTCGCGGCTTCCCTTGTTCCCCGCCTCCTGCAAGGCCTCAATGGCCTGGGCGGCCGTCACCCCGCCCGAGGTGGAGCCCTGGGAAACATCGCGGTTGCCCGTAGTTTCCTTGAGCTCGTCGATCTTCATTTTCCGCACATCGGTCAGCATCCCGTCCATGGGAGACAGGGTAATCTGGCGCAGCTTTTCCTCGTCGATGTCTCCCTCCACCTCAATAATGCGGCGGTCGGGATCCAGAAATTCCTTCTCGTTGATGCCCAGAGACCGCTTTGCCCAGTAGCGGACACGGCTGGCTGCGTTGGCATACTCCAGGATGTGACCGTCCAGCTCGTCAATGTAGCCCTGGGGATTCCGTCCCACCGCAATGAGACCGTACCCCACGGGAGTCCCCTCCTCGGGATACAGGGTATCCAACACCACGGGATACTGCCCGTGGTCGTACCAGCCCCGCTCGGCGTACTCGGGATGGTTCTCGGAAGCGAAGAGCAGTACGTCCCCCGTGAACTTGGCGTAGTGCAGAACGGTCTGCCCGGAGGCGTTGACCCGCTTGTAGTACCAGTCCACCACGGCGGTCTTGTCCGCCATGCCCTCGTTGCCGCCAATATAGCTCCCGCCCATATCGGGGGTAAACAGAGAACCGTCCTCACGCATGGCCGCCCGCTTTTCCTTCAGATGAGGATAACGGGCCATCAGTGCCTCGGTGTCGCAGAGCCCCACCAAAAACAGATTTGGACTCTCCTGAATATCCCGCGCGTCGGGCTCCCAGAACAGATTGAGCAGATCCACCCGTTTGATGTCAATGTCTCCCACTCCGTTTTCCAGAGAAGGATTCCAGAACACTCCGTAGGCCGCCATACCGTGCTTCAGCTTGCTCCAGGCGTTGTCGGAATAGGTCTCGGCAAAGCCGCATCGCTCGGTGATAACGGGCAGAATGTCCGAAAGCAAAGCCGCCTCAGCCTCGTCGTCAGGCTCTCGGGGCAGTACCGCGCAAACAGGCAAGGCATCGCAGAGGTCGGCGTGCTTGTTGCAAATGCTGCTGAACAGCCACGCCGAAACCGGCCTCACTCCTCTGCGGGTATCTCCTGCGGGGGCTCCGCCCCCGTGACGGGATCTCCACCACACCGCCTCCTCACAAAGACGGCTGTCCAAACGGGACTTCCCCGCCCGATATCGGTTCAGAGTCTCGGCGGCGATCTTGACGTCAGCGTCGGTCACTATCACCGCCTCTTGATGATTTCTGTGATTCATATATTGGTTATCCTTTCGTTTTTCGTTATAGAAATAGGACTTCAAATTTGGGTTTATCTGTGGGGTGCACATCCCTTTCACGCATCAAATACACCAATGGGGAAGGGGCCCCATGGGGGTTTTCCCTATGCTACCCACTATCAAATCTCTTGGCATATCTATGCTTTTTTTAAGGTTTTTGGAGTTCTTAGAACCTTCGCGATATTTGCCGCAGGCAAATTCGCCCCGAGCGCGAGCGAGGAGGTTTCCAAAAAGGTTCTAAGCCGCCGGAGGCCGTTCTCCTCGTTCCCCTACAAACTGCAATTCACCTCCACATCCTCCCCGCATAGGGCGCATATCCGAATGTCTCCCCTCCGTTCAGATTCAGCGGGTCATCCTCCCTCCCCACCATGGAGGTCAGCATCGGCCCCCCACAAGGATTCTCCATGCAGATATAGCGGCACTCGTCGTAAATATGATCCTCCCCCTCGGTGTCCACGTCCTCCACGTCTACCTGACTGTATACCAGGGACGGCAGGGTGCGGATGAAATGCTTGCAGGTGGAGAACACGTAGAGCATGGGGATTCCCCGGCTGTCAAAGGCCAGACGGTTGTGAAGCTGGGCCTTTCCCGCCAAACGGGTGTTGTCCGCCTTGTCCCAGTAGACCCCCTCTCTTTCCATCAGCTCCCCGATGGACTCCCCACCGTTACGCTGGTAAATGGCGGGATCGGCCACGCCGTGGATCCTGCGCCCCATGAGATTGGGGTCCTCGGACTCTACACGGCGGATCATGCGGGCGATCTCGTCGGCGTTTTGGCAGATACCCGTGTTGGGAATGGCCTGCCCGTTGCCGTCAGCGCGGCAACCGTACAGCTCGCGGATGCGGTAGAGCCGTCCGTCGTGATCCACGGCGTACCACCCCACCGAAAAGGGCCTCGTATACCCCCAGTCAAACCCCCTCCAGATTCGCCACGACTTGGGAATGAGGAAGGGAGAAATGACGTGGGTCCCCACCCGATCCCCGTAGTGCTCGGGATCGTTGCGCCACTCGGTGAATACCTGACCCGAAAAGGAATCCCAATCCCCGTAAAGCAGAGCCTTCCGCTCGGCCTCGGGGAGAGAGGCAAGCCGTGTCAGATAATCGGGATCGTTGCGCAAAAGAATCTCATTGTCGAACACCGTGGAGGGCACGAAAATGCGGGACTTGCGCCGCGTCTCCTCATGCCCGTCGGGGAACCGCACCGTTACTGTCTCCCAGACCGTCCGCATGGGGGGAGCGGGGGTGATGAACCGCTCCTTGACCCAGCCGTGACCGATCCCCCCGGGATTAGCCGTGGCGCGGATGTAGCACCGTGTCCCGGGGCCGTTGGGACGGTTGCGGGAGAACAGGTAGCTGTACTCCTCAAAGGAAAACTGGGTCAGCTCGTCAAAGGCGATGAAATCGTAGGCCTGCCCCTGATAGTTGAATTTGTCTTTGGGATGGGGCATACTGCCAAAGAGGATCTTTGCCCCCGAGGAAAACCGCCAGATATGCTCCGAAGCGTTGTAGACCGCCCCCTTGTCCACCAAGGGATAGTAACGCTGGGACTTCTCCACCAGCTCGGAGAGTTGCGGGTAGGTCTTGCGCAGGATCAAGCCCTTGTAGTAAGGAATATGGATCTGCCGCAGAGCCTCCAGCACCAAGGCATCAGACTTTCCTCCCCCCGCCGCCCCTCCGTACAGAGCCTCATCCTCGGGGCGCGCCATGAACAGAGCTTGCCTGGGCTGGGGACGCCAGATCACCCGCCGCCCGCCGCTCACAGTCCCCCTCCCCGCTCCCCGTCGCCATCTGCGGGAGGTGTGATCTCCTCCATGTCGGGATATTCCACCACACCGCAAGCCATCTCCCCGCTATCCTCCTTGGGATGCTCCTGCCAGCGGGCGGGATCGCGGTTGTTGAGGTAGTAGGCGCACACCCGCACGTCTGCGGGGATATGCACCTCCTCAAAGCCCGCCCGCAGATCCTCCCGCTCCTCCAGCTTCTTACCCGTGTCGCGGTCGTATTCCACGGTCTTGACCTTGTAGGATTTCTTAAGCTTCACCTTATACCCGCAGGCGCGGCGGTAGAGCGCATCCTCCACCCTCTTGCACCGGGTGGCATCTTGAACCGCAGAGGGGGAGGAAGGAGTCTCCTTGCCCTTGGCAGGCTCCTCGGCAGACACCCTGACCTTCCCTTCGCTCATGGCTCAAGCCTCCCCTCTCTTCTCGAGGTGAATGATATACTCATCCCCCTCGCGGGTGACGGTGCAGGTAAAGCTGTCCAGGGCAGAGGTAATATCTGAGGCCTTGACCCGCAGCGTATCAGCCTTGACCAGAGTCAGAAGATAACCCAGCCAGGCGTGGTAGAGCTTCAAAGTCTCCTCCACAGCGGCAGGCAACAGCTTGTAACGGGGATCGCGGTTCTTGTGTGACTTATTCATGCTTGGCATACTTCCTTTCGTAGTAGTGATCGAGAGCCGTTTTGAGCATACAGCTCTTATAGCCCACGGGGTGAGCGCAGTATCGGTATACGATCTCGCGGCGGGAGCCCTTGTCGGGAAAACGGAAGCGTGCACACTCACAGTACACCACACCGCCGCCGCGCTCGCGGTTGAAATAAGGACAGATACCCTCCCGCCGCTCCTGTTCCTCCGCATTATGGGCGGGCTCTGGGGACGGAGTCATCGGTTGGGTGGGATCATGCGGTTCCATGGTCATAGGCAACCTCCTTTCGATTTTTCATGTAAATAAGTCAAGTTTCCTTAACTTGCACCCAGTATACCACACAACCCCTCGTATTGTCAAGCCACGTTTTTAAATTTATTTAACTTTTTTGTCAAAGCCACTTGACAGCCGCATTCAATTCCTGTATAATGGAAGCAGAAAAATTCTTACCGCAGAGAAAGGAATCAACATGGATATATTCAAGGATCGCCTTATAGAGGCCATGGTCGCCCGCGGAATGCGCGCCGCTGAGCTCTCCAAGCGAACGGGACTCTCCAAAGCCCGCATCAGCCAGTATGTCAACGGAAAATTCACCCCCAAATCCGATGCCGTCCTTCTGATCGCCGAGGCCTTGCAGGTATCCGAGCTCTGGCTTCTGGGCAAGGCCCCCGACATGGAGCCCGCCGAAACCGAGCCGCCCGCAAATATCTCCCCCCTCCGTCTGCGCCGCTACCCCAGGCTGGGCGAGATCGCCTGCGGCGCTCCCATCTTAGCGGTGGAGGATCCCGACGCAGGCTACGTCACCGCTGCCGACATCAACGCAGACTTCTGTCTCACAGCCAAGGGTGACAGCATGATCGGTGCCCGCATCTTCGACGGCGACGAGGTCTTCATCCAACAGACCGACCTGGTGGAGAACGGCGAGATCGCCGCCGTGGTGGTGGAGGGCGAAGCCACCCTCAAGCGAGTCTACTACTACCCCGAAGAAGAAAAACTCATTTTGACCCCCGAAAACCCCGCCTATGAGCCCCTGGTATTCGTGGGCCGCGAGCTGGAGGACATCCATATTCTGGGCAGAGCCGTAGCATTCCAGGTGAAGCTGAGATAACCGGAGGCCACAACGAAAAATTCGAGTGTAACGATTCAGCCGATGTTTCAAATTGCAGTTTATCGGTGAGATACAAGTTACAAGATACAAAGATACAAGATATGTAGAAACCCTTACGGCGACTCCAGTTTCTATATCTTGTATCTTGTATCTCCGTATCTTGTATCTCTTCGATAAACCCAAATTTGAAGGTTGCCTGAATCGTTACTACCGAGTTTGGCGTAGAGATTGAACCTCCCTTCCTACACCCTTCCCCCTTTTTTTCACCCCTTTCATGATATCCTTACGGTAAATCCCCCCGAAAGGAGCCTCCATGAAAACACTCTCCATCCTGTTGACCGCATCCCTCTGCTTCACCCTCTCCGCCTGTACGCCCGCCGCACCCAACGTCCCGCCCCCGTCCTCCGCTGAAGCCTCATCCGAAACCGCCGGCTTCACCGCCGCCATAGCGGAATACCAAGCCCGGATCACCGAATTGCAAGCGGCCCTCCTGTCCTTGAAGGAGGAAAGCTTCATCAACAGCACCGAATACGAAAAGCAGATCGCCGCCCTGACCGCCGAGATCGCCGCCCTGGAAGCCAAGCTGTCCCTGTTCGTAACCCCCGAGTCAACCGCCGATCTTCCCGTATCGGGAGCCCCCCAAAAGCCCCCTGCAAGTGCCACCGAGAGCCAAAAGCCCACCGCCATGGCCTTTCACTACGAAATACGGGACGGCCGCGCCGTCATCCTGTCCTACCCGGGTGACGAGCCTCGCGTCACCATTCCGGCCGTCATTGAGGGCTACCCCGTTACCGCCATTGCCGATTCCGCCTTTCAAGGAACCTCGATCACCGAAGTGGAGATCCCCTATTCTGTCTCGGAAATCGGCTGGTTCGCCTTTGCAGACTGCCCCGGACTGATGAACGTCACCCTCCCCGCCTCAGTAGAAGCCATTGGCTACGGTGCCTTCGACGGCTGTCAAGGCCTCACCATCATCTGCCCCGCCGATTCCTACGCCGCCGAATACGCGGCCAGCTTCGGCATCCTCCATACAGAAAAATAAAAAAAAGGAAACATAAGCGATTGCAAAATGCTTTAAATTTGGGTTTATCGGTGAGGCAGCCGCGACCATTAGCCTTCCCCAGCGGGGAAGGTGGCACGCCCGAAGGGCGTGACGGATGAGGAGAGCGGGTTGAGTT
>JAGBAS010000012.1 GCA_017938885.1 Clostridia bacterium | reverse complement strand
TTTTTAGTGTTAAAAAAACGACTCACATATACGAAAGGAACAAGATCATGAAAAAAACCCTCATGCTCGGCAACGAGGCCGTGGCCAGAGGCCTGTACGAGGCGGGCTGCCGTCTCGTGTCCAGCTACCCCGGCACCCCCTCCACCGAGATCACCGAGTACGCCGCCGAGTACCGCGACGTCTGCCCCGAGATGTACTGCGAGTGGGCCCCCAACGAGAAGGTGGCCCTGGAGGTGGCCTTCGGCGCTTCCCTCGCGGGTGCCCGTGCCGCCTGCGCCATGAAGCACGTAGGCCTCAACGTGGCCGCCGACCCCCTCTACACCATGTCCTACACGGGTGTGAACGGCGGTCTGGTGCTGTGTGTGGCCGACGACCCCGGTATGCACTCCTCCCAGAACGAGCAGGACTCCCGCCACCACGCCATCGCCGCCAAGGTGCCCATGCTGGAGCCCTCGGATTCCGCCGAGGCCCGCGAGTACGCCATGCTGGCCTTTGAGCTGTCGGAGCAGTTCGATACCCCCTTCCTGCTCCGTATGTGCACCCGCATCGCCCACTCCCAGAGTCTGCTGACCATTGCTGACCGTCAGGATATTCCCGTGAAGCCCTACGTCAAGACCCCCGGGAAGTACATCATGGCTCCCGCCAACGCCATCCGCCGCCATCCCGTGGTGGAGGCCCGCACCCGCGCTCTCGTTGAGTACGCCGAGACCGCCCCCGTCAACCGCGTGGAGATGGGCGGCACCGAGATCGGTATCATCTGCTCGGGTACCTGCTACCGCTACGTCAAGGAGGTCTTCGGCGACAAGGTCTCGGTCCTCAAGCTGGGCATGGTCAACCCCCTGCCCGAGAAGCTGATCCTGGACTTCGCCGCCAAGGTGGACCGCGTGGTGGTCATCGAGGAGCTGGATCCCGTGATCGAGAACCACTGCAAGGCCCTCGGTCTGACGGTGGATGGCAAGAATCTCTTCCCCATGGAGGGCGAGTTCTCCCAGAACCTCATCCGCCGCGTGTTCGGTATGGAGGTAAACGAGGGTGTCACCGCCGAGGAGACCATCCCCGTCCGTCCTCCCGTCATGTGCGCGGGCTGTCCTCACAGAGGCCTGTTCTACACCCTGGCCAAGCACAAGATCACCGTCATCGGTGACATCGGCTGTTATACCCTGGGCATGGCCCAGCCCCTGAACGCCGTTGACTCGGTGCTGTGCATGGGCGCGTCGGTGTCGGGCGTCCACGGCTTCAACAAGATCGGCGGTGCCGAGACCGAGAAGCGCACCGTGGCCGTCATCGGCGACTCCACCTTCATGCATTCGGGCATGACGGGTCTCGTGAATATTTCCTATAACGCATCCAACTCCACCGTCATCATCCTGGATAACTCCATCACGGGTATGACGGGCCACCAGCAGAACCCCACCACGGGCTACAACATCCATGGCGACCCCGCCGCCAAGGTGGACCTGGAAGCCTTCTGCCACGCCGTGGGCATCGACCGCGTCACCGTGGTGGATCCCTACGATCTGGCCGCCTGCGACAAGGCCATCACCGAGGAGCTGGCCGCCGAGGGCCCCGGCGTGATTATCTCCCGCCGTCCCTGCGTCCTGCTCAAGACCGTCAAGGCCAAGCCCGCCGTCAAGGTGGATCCCGAGTCCTGCCGCTCCTGCAAGAAGTGCATGAAGCTGGGCTGTCCCGCCATTCATATGGAGGGGGAGGGTAAGACCGCCAAAGCTATGGTGGATCCCACTCTCTGTGTCGGTTGCGGTGTCTGCGAGCAGCTCTGCGCCTTTGGCGCCATCAAGGGAGGTAACTGATATGGATACCAAGAACATCATGATCGTGGGCGTGGGCGGACAGGGCTCCCTCCTCGCCTCCAAGCTGTTGGGTCATCTTCTCTGTGCCGAGGGCTACGACGTCAAGGTCTCGGAGGTCCACGGCATGAGCCAGCGCGGCGGCAGCGTGGTGACCTACGTCCGCTACGGCGACCGGGTGGACTCCCCCATCATCGACAAGGGCGAGGCCGACTACATCGTTTCCTTTGAGAAGCTGGAGGCCGCCCGCTGGGCGTCCTGCCTGAGAGATGGCGGCCGCATCATCGTCAACGACCGCGAGACCGATCCCATGCCCGTCATCACGGGCGCGGCCACCTACCCCCACGAGGTGCTGGAGTCCCTGAAGCAGAAGGGCGTCCTCATCGACGATATGGACGCGCTGACCCTGGCTGTGGAGGCCGGCACCGCCAAGGCCGTCAACCTGGTGCTGATGGGCCGCCTCTCTCGCTACTTCCCCGAGATCTCGGAGGACAAGTGGATGACCGCTATTGAGGAGTGCGTCAAGCCCAAGTTCGTGGAGATCAATAAGAAGGCCTTTGCGCTGGGAAGAGCGTGACAGAAGGTTAAGCGGTTGGAACTTGGCGGGATGTTTGCAATCCAAAAAGCATGAGGAAACCGTTGTGTTGGCGGGCGCACACGCAGGTGCGCCCCTACCCCCGATCGTTTGTTTGGACAATAGCATTTCGGCTTTTAGATACTAGGTAGGGGCGCACCTATGTGTGCGCCCGTAACGAAAACACCGACCTGTTCTGTCAAACAGCCCACTAACCCCGATTTTGAAATCATTTAGCTCCCCAAAAATCCAAAAAGAAAGAAGTGATCCGCATGAGCACCCCCCGTTACTACCAACCCGAAATCGAGACCATGTCCATTGATGAGATGAAGGCTCTGCAATCCGAGAAGCTGGTCAAGCAGGTCCGCCACATCTACGACAACGTTCCCTACTACCGCGCCAAGATGGAGCGCAAGGGCGTGACCCCCGACGACATTCACGGCATCGAAGACCTCCACAAGCTCCCCTTCATCACCAAGGACGACCTCCGCGACCAGTATCCCAAGGGATTCCTCGCCGTACCCCAGTCCGAGTGTGTCCGTATCCAGTCTACCTCGGGTACCACCGGCCGCCGCGTGGTGGCCTTCTACACTCAGCACGACGTGGATCTGTGGGAGGACTGTTGCGCCCGCGCCATCATGGCGGTGGGCGGCACCAATGAGGACGTTTGTCAGGTCGCGTACGGCTACGGTCTGTTCACCGGCGGACCCGGTCTCAACGGCGGCTCCCATAAGGTGGGCTGTCTGACCCTGCCCATGTCCTCGGGCAACACCGAGCGTCAGATCCAGTTCATGATGGATCTGGAGGCCTCCATCCTCTGCTGCACCCCCTCCTACGCCGCCTACCTGGGCGAGTCCCTGAAGGAGCGGGGCTACAAGCCCGAGGATAACAAGCTCAAGGCAGGCATCTTCGGCGCCGAGCCCTGGACCGAGGAGATGCGCCGCGACATTGAGAAGTCTCTGGGCATCAAGGCCTACGATATCTACGGTCTGACCGAGATCTCCGGCCCCGGCGTATCCTTCGAGTGCGAGGCTCAGGCGGGTATGCACATCAACGAGGATCACTTCCTCCCCGAGATCATCGACCCCGATACCGAGGAGGTCCTGCCCGAGGGCGAGAAGGGCGAGCTGGTCTTCACCTGCCTGGACAAGGAGGCCTTCCCCATGGTGCGTTACCGCACCCGCGACATCTGCGTGCTGACCCGCGAGAAGTGCTCCTGCGGCCGTACCCTGATCCGCATGAGAAAGCCCATGGGCCGCTCCGACGATATGCTCATCATCCGCGGCGTCAACGTATTCCCCTCCCAGATCGAGACGGTTCTGCTCCAGGAGGGCTACGCCCCCAACTACCTCATCGAGGTGGATCGCGTGAACAACACCGACACCCTGGATATCTACGTGGAGCTGACCGAGGATCAGTTCTCGGATACCGTCAAGGCCGTCACCGCCGCCGAGAAGGCTCTGGCGGGCGCCATCAAGACCATGCTGGGCATCAACCCCGCCGTCCATCTGGTGGCCCCCAAGACCATCGCCCGCTCCGAGGGCAAGGCCGTCCGCGTCAAGGACAAGAGAAAGCTGCATGATTGAGAACGGGGGAGCGCGCAGGGCTCTGCCCTGCACCCGCAAGGGCTCTGCCCTTGGTCTCGCTGCGGCTCGGTCACGACACGGCTCTGACTGCCACCGGCAGTCATTCACTACCGTGTCGCCGCTCCGCTACCCCGCTCAAGGAACTTTTTGAAAAAAGTTCCTTGAGAATCCTCAAAAACTTTCAACAAGGGAATTGGTATCACAAAGAGATTCCCGACTACCATAACAGGAGGAAACAGTACAATGGCACTGAAGCAGATTTCGGTATTCGTCGCCAACCAGACCGGCTCTCTGGAGAAGCTGGTCAACATTCTGGCCGAGGCAGGCGTGGATATGCGCGCCATGTCCATCGCCGACACCCAGGAGTTCGGCATCATGCGTATGATCGTCAAGGGCAACACCAAAGCCTGCGAGGCACTCCGCAACGCAGGGTATCTGGTGAACGTCAGCCACGTCACCGCCGTGGAGATCCCCGACGAGCCGGGCGGACTGGCCAAGGTCGTCTCCATTCTCGCAAGCCACGGCGTGAACATCGAGTACACCTACGCCTTCATGACCCGCTCCCACGGCAAGGCCTGCGTGGTCTTCCGCGTGGAGGACAACGAGGCCGCCGAGAGCATTCTGGCCCAGAACGGCATCGACACCCTGAGCCATCTGGTGGCTGAGGACGCGCCGCTGTAAGTCATCCCGCCCATAAAAAAGCATCCGACCTCAGGAGATCGGATGCTTTTTTATTGGTTTTACAAGCGAACGGCTTACTGCTTGATGCGTTTGTTCTTCCACTTGCCCACCTTATAGAAGATGGCGGTCAGAATGGCGCCGATGCACCAGGATGCGAGCAGGGAAATCTGGATACACTCCTTCATGCCGTCGGCGGGGTTGCCGGTGGGGGAAGTCAGCCAGGCGATGCCGTAGGCCACGGGAACACGGATGGCCACCGTAGTAATGAGAGAGATCCACATAGGGGTCATGGTGTCGCCCGCGCCGCGCATGATGCCCGAGAGGGACTGGGTCACGGCCATGGCGATGTAGCCCACGGCCAAAATCATCATGAGACGGTAGCTGAGATCCACCAGATCGGCGGTCTCGGTGAAGAGCCCCATCAGGTGCTTACCGAAGAAGAGGATCAACACCGTAATGGCTGCCGAGCAGCCCACGGCCATAGCCAGGCCTTGCTTGGCGCCCTTGGTGACGCGGTCATACAGTCCCGCTCCTACGTTCTGCCCCGCGTAAGTAGTCAGGGCGGTACCGAAGGAGAAATTGGGCATCATGGCGAAGCCGTCCACACGCATGATGACCACGTTGGCGGCGATGAACTGCTCGCCGAACTGGTTGGTGAGGGACTGGACGATAATCATGGCCGAGGAGAAGATGGCCTGGGTCAGACCCGAGGGGAGTCCCAGACGGATTAGGGTCTTGATGTACTGAGCCCGGGGGATCATGAATTTGAAGCCGAAATCGTAGTCCTTGCGCATAATGGCCAGCTTGACCATGCACAGGGAGGCGGAAACGAGCTGAGCGATAATGGTCGCCAGCGCGACGCCTGCGACACCCATCTGCACAACGGCAACGAAAACGATGTCCAGCACGATGTTGATAGCGGTTGCCACCAGCAGAAAGATCAGCGGCCAGACCGAATCGCCCATACCGCGCAGGATACCGCTCAGAATGTTATAGAAGGCCAGACCCGCGATGCCCCAGAGACAGATCTTGAGGTAGTCCTCGCACCAGTCCAGGATGGACTCCGGGGTGTTCAGCATTTCCAGAACGGGGCGGATGAGGGGCGTGGCTACCAGTACCAGAACCACCGAGCAGATAGCCGTGGCGGTGATACAGTTGCCGATGGTCTTGGACAGATCCTCGCGGTTGCGGGCTCCGAAGTACTGGGACACCATGATGCTGGCTCCCGCCGAGATGCCGATGAACAACACCAAGAGCATATTGACGATGGGGCCGCAGGAACCTACCGCCGCCAGGGCGTTGTCGCCGATGTACTTACCCACCACGATGGAGTCCACGGTGTTGTAGAGCTGCTGGGCGATGTTACCCAGAAGCATGGGGAGGGTAAAGATCAGTATCTTCGCCCAAGGCTTCCCCGTTGTCATATCGTTGGATGATCTCACGTTTTCACCTCGTACACATTTTTTGTCATTTTATAGTATACCACAAACCCGCCCCGATTGCAAGGGCTTTCACACAAAGTTTACGGTTCAAGCCTGTTTGGAGGTGAGGTCACCGTCCTCCAGAACAAGACAGTTCATGAATCCGCTGACCACGGTGCAAGCGTCCAGACCAATCACCGCCAGGGGGGCGTCGGGGTCGTGCGGCCTTTGGCCGTAGAAGGGGGTATAGATGGCGTGGGAGCCCGACTCGCCTCCCTCGCCCTCGATGTTGGCGTGGCCGTAGGAGGCGGTATAGTGGCCGCAGACCACGGTCTTGTCCCGCAGGTAGAGATTCCTCCGGCAGGCGAACTCCATGCCGTTGTACCAGCGGGCGTTTTTCCAGTCCTCGGACGAGGCATCTCTCCAGTTGGCATTGAAATAAAAATCCTTGTACCGGCCGTATTTGGTGGTGCCCTGAATGGCGTGGCAGGGGATATAGCCGTGGGTGAAAACGTAATGCTCGGTCTCAAAGTAGTCCAGGGAGGCGGGCATGAGGGTGGTGTAGTAGTCGGATTCACGGACACGGCGGACCAAGAGATCCCGCTCTCGCTTGGTCTCCGCCTCGGTCATGCCCGCCAGGCGCAGGGCGGTCTGCCACGTACCGTTGTGGACGGGGACGGGGGTACCGTCGGACAGAACACGGAACTCCTGCCCCTCCTCGATCTGCCAAAGCATCTGCTCCATGAGATCCTCGTGGTTGCCGCGGACGTAGATGAGACGGCCCTCTGCCAGCAGGTCGGTCATGAAGCGTTGCATCTCCAGCGTGCCCTCCCCGCGGTCCATGAGGTCGCCGCAGACAATGAGCTTACAGGGGGCGGGGTCGGTGAAAAAGCCCTTCTCCGTGAGGGCCTTGATCATAATGTCGTAAAAGCCGTGGGGGTCGGCGAGGACGTAGTATTTCATGGGGGATTCTCCTTTCTGTTTTGTGGGTTATGGTTTGTAAATTTGGGTTTGGCGGGGAGTTGGGTTTCCGCGTTGAAAGCCTTCCCTTGTAAGGGAAGGTGTCACGCCCTTAGGGCGTGACGGATGAGTAGCCACACGAAAAGTTTTTGAACTGCGCTGGGAAAAGCACTATAAAGCACCATCAGGAAAGGTTTTTATATAGAGGAAAGCAGATCATTTCCCTTCGGGAAATGTCCATTTATCGGCTACTCATCCACCGCTTCGCGGTCCCCCTTCCCTCACAAGGGAAGGCTCACGAGGAAATCCAACAGCCCGATAAACCCCAATTTGAAGCATTTCGTCACCCGCCCAATCAAACGCAGAAAGCCCCGCCATCCCGGCAGGGCTCTCTGGCTATAGGTAGGGGAAAACAGATTTTGACGCGGGATCAGAACTTCCGCCAGACCATTTTATCCACCACACCCGTATAGGACTGGATGATCTTGACCACCTTGGTGGAGACCAGCTCCTCGGTATAGTCGGGCACGGGGATGCCGTGGTTGCCGTCCTCGGTCATGGAGACCGCCGTGTCCACGGCTTGCAAAAGCCTCTTCTCGTCAATACCCGCCAGGATGAAGCAGGCCTTGTCCAGGGCCTCGGGACGCTCGGTGGAGGTGCGGATGCAGACTGCGGGAAAGGGGTTGCCGATGGAGGTGAAGAAGCTGGACTCTTCGGGGAGAGTGCCGCTGTCGGATACCACGCAGAAGGCGTTCATCTGGAGGTGGTTGTAGTCATGGAAGCCCAGGGGCTCGTGGCGGATGACGCGGGGATCCAGCTCGAACCCGCTGGCGGCCAGACGGTTGCGGCTACGGGGATGGCAGGAGTAGAGGATGGGCATATCGTACTTCTCGGCCATCTTATTGATGGCGGTGAAGAGACTGACAAAATTCTTTTCGGTGTCGATGTTCTCCTCTCTGTGAGCAGAGAGCAGGATGTATTTCTTGGGCTCCAATCCCAGACGGGTCAGGATGTTGCTCTTCTTGATGTCGTCGAGATTGTTGTGCAGGACCTCGGCCATAGGGGAGCCGGTGACGTAGGTGCGCTCCTTGGGGAGACCGCACTCATGGAGGTAGCGGCGGGCGTGCTCGGAGTAGGCCAAATTCACGTCGGAGATGATGTCCACGATACGGCGGTTGGTCTCCTCGGGGAGACACTCGTCCTTACAGCGGTTGCCCGCCTCCATGTGGAAGATCGGGATATGCAGGCGCTTGGCGGCGATGGCTGACAGGCAGGAGTTGGTGTCCCCCAGGATCAGCAGGGCGTCGGGCTTGATCCGGTTCATGAGCTTGTAGGAGCAGTTGATGATGTTGCCCACTGTCGCGCCCAGATCGTCGCCCACGGCGTCCATGTAGACCTCGGGATCGGATAGCTTCAGATCCTTGAAGAACACGCCGTTGAGATTATAGTCGTAGTTCTGCCCCGTATGGGCCAGGATGCAGTCAAAGTATTTGCGGCACTTGGTGATAACGGCGGCCAGGCGGATGATCTCGGGGCGGGTACCTACGATGATCAAAAGCTTGAGACGGCCGTCGTTTTTGAATTGAATATCGCTGTAATCCAGCTTGATCTCCATGATTCACTTGATCCTTTCGATAAATATTCTCATGATTATAGCTCAGGCTCGTACAGACCGAGCTTGCGGTAGAGCTGTTGTCTGGCAGAGCTCTTTTTGTAGGCATCGACGGCGCTCACGTGGCCCTTGGTCTGATTCCGCTTATGATTGCGGAACAGATACCCGAGCAAAACCGCTACCCAGCCAACAGGCAAGAGGATCGGAACCCTTTGGGTAAAGGGGCACTTGACGCGGGTAATGCGATTGAGAGCACGGAAGCCGGCCTTGGCGCGGTTGTGGCTGATGCCATCCTTTCCGCGGTTGGATATGAACATCCCCTCGTAGGCGCGCTGACGGTCCTTCTTACCGAAATTCCCGCCCGCGACGATATCCACCATGAGCTGTCTCGCGGTCAGCTCATCCTCAGAATCTTCCCGCATCCAATCCTGCTCGGGCAGACCGATATACAGGACGGCGGACAGGGACAACAGTCTGGCCAGGCGCCAGAGTCCCACCGCCTTCAGCTTCTCCTCAAAGGTCTCCCGAAACTCGTCGGGGTGGAAATGGTTGACAAACACCGCCCAATCGCAGAGATGGCGCAGGCCGATGCCCTCGGCCAGCAGATGGTGCTGTAGATGCATGAGCATGATCAAACCGTGGTGGAAGTCAGAGGGGCGCAGGCAGGTCGTCAGGCGGTTCTTCAGAAGCGTGGCCCTCTGGCGAAGATCCGACAGATAGAATCGGATCTTCTCCCCAACCTCCCCGTCGGGCACGCCGGCGGGCTCAAAATGCATTTCCAGATGCATCCGCTTTTTTCGGAGCACAACGTGGCAGACGTGATCCTGCCCCGACACGGAAAAGCCTTCCTCCGTGAACAGCTGAAGCGCGCGGTCAAAGTCCTCGCGGCCCACAAAGAAATCCACGTCACCCATAGCGCGGGTCAGGGGATCGGGGTAAAAGCAGGCCGAGCTTGCGCCCTTCAGGATGGAGTACGGGATACCCTGTCGTGTCAACAACGTATGGACGTAGGTATGCTCGGTGTGAAGCCGTGCGTCCCGCAGGATAGCCGCCGCCAGATACCGCCGGATATCCTCACGCAGGGCGTCGGGGATGCCGGGAATCAGATGATGGTTGGCGAAAGTCTGCAAGCGGACGGCTTGGTTCTCGCTTTCCAGATACACCTGTGTCCAATCCACGTCGGGCTCGGGTGTATAGGCCGCGCCGAACAGGGTCTGGGACAGCAAGCCGAAAATGGTGCGCTGTGTCAGATCAAAGGATCGGATGTCGGTGTTTTTCATGAAAAATCAAACCTCTTGGTAGAATGTATCGGGCCTTACGGGATCAAAGCACTCGTTGGCCCACATGACGGTCACCAGATCCTCGGTGTCCGACAGGTTGATGATGTTGTGGGTGTAGCCGGGGAGCATATGGACGGCCTCGATGCGCTCGCCGCTCACTTCAAAGTTCAGCACCTCGTCGGTACCGATCCTGCGGAGCTGAATGAGCCCGTGACCCGCCACCACCATAAAGAACTCCCACTTGGTATGGTGCCAATGCTGGCCCTTGGTGATGCCGGGCTTGGAAATATTCACCGAGATCTGACCGCACTTGTCGCTCCGCAGAAGCTCGGTAAAGGAGCCGCGGGCGTCGCAGTTCATCTTCAGGGGGAAGGAGATCTTCTCCTTGGGCAGATAGGACAGGTAGGTGCTGTACAGCTTCTTGGCGAAGGAGCCGTAGGGGATCTCGGGCATGGTGAGGGTTTTCGGCTGGTCGCGGAAGGACTCCAGCAGGCGGACGATCTCCCCCAGGGTCACGCGGTGGCTGACGGGGGCGGCGCAGTAGACTCCGTCGGGGGTCAGAACCGTCTTGATGCCGTCAAACTCACAGCGGTGGGGGTGACCCTCCAGGGCGCAGAGCATCTCGTCCATGAGATCGTCGATGTACAAAAGCTCCAGCTCCACGGCGGGGTCGCTGACCGTGATGGGGAGGTCGTTTGCGATGTTGTGGCAGAAGGTGGCTACCGCGCTGTTGTAGTTGGGACGGCACCACTTACCGAACAGATTGGGGAAGCGGTAGACATAGACCGAGGCGCCCGTTTCCTTAGCATAACCAAAGAACAGATCCTCGCCCGCCTTCTTACTGCGGCCGTAGTCGCTGTCGTAGCGACCGATGAGAGTAGCTTGGATGGAGGAGGACAGCACCACGGGGCAGGTGTTCCCGTGCTTCTTCAGGGTCTCCAGCAGGGCGGAGGAGAAGCCGAAGTTCCCCGCCATGAACTCGGCGGGATCCTTGGGGCGGTTGACGCCCGCCAGGTGGAAGACAAAATCCGCTTTCTCGCAGTATTCGTCCAGGAGAGCGGGGTCGGTGTCCAGGTCGTAGAGGTAAAGCTCTCCGATGGCAAGACCGGGGTGGGTGCGATCCTTCCCTTCCGCGATATTGCGAAGGGCGGCGGTGAGGTTTTTCCCCACAAAGCCCTGTGCGCCTGTGATGAGAATATTCATCTTACTTCTCCCACTTGGCCAGCTCGTCCTGAATGTAGGCGAGGGAGGCGATCTTTGCCTTGGTCTCCTCCACGGTCAGGAGCTTGGTATTGTTGGAGTTGAACTCGGTCAGAGGATTGCGGTCGGCATCGCCCTGGTTGAAGTACTTGTCGTAGTTCAGGCCGCGCTTATCACAAGGAACGCGGTAGAAGTTACCCATATCAATCGCATTGGCGCACTCCTCGTTGGTCAGCAGGGTCTCGTACATCTTCTCGCCGTGGCGGATGCCGATGACCTTGATGTTCTCCTTGTCGCCGCCGAAGAGCTCGCAGACCGCCTCAGCCTGGGTCTGAATGGTGCAGGCAGGGGCCTTCTGAACCAGAATGTCACCGCTCTGACCGTGCTCAAAGGCGAAGAGCACCAGATCCACCGCCTCGTCCAGGGACATGATGAAGCGGGTCATGTTGCCATCGGTGATGGTGATGGGGTTCCCCGCGCGGATCTGATCGATCCACAGGGGAATGACCGAGCCGCGGGAGCACATGACGTTGCCGTAGCGAGTGCAGCAGATCTTGGTCTTATCGGGGGACACGGTACGGGACTTGGCCACGATGACCTTCTCCATCATGGCCTTGGAGGTACCCATGGCGTTGACGGGGTAGGCGGCCTTGTCGGTGGACAGGCAGACGATATTCTTCACCCCCGCCTCAATGGCGGCGGTGAGGACGTTCTCGGTGCCCAGTACGTTGGTCTTCACCGCCTCGATGGGGAAGAACTCGCAGGAGGGCACCTGCTTGAGGGCGGCGGCGTGGAAGATGAAGTCTACCCCGTGCATGGCGTTCTTCACCGAAGCCAGGTCGCGGACGTCGCCGATGTAGAACTTGATCTTGTCAGCCACTTCGGGCATCTTTGCCTGAAACTCGTGGCGCATATCGTCCTGCTTCTTCTCGTCGCGGGAGAAGATGCGGATCTCACCGATATCGGTGCGGAGAAAGCGGTTGAGGACGGCGTTACCGAAGGAGCCGGTACCGCCGGTGATGAGCAGGGTTTTGTTGGCAAACAAAGACATAGCAATGACCATAGCTTTCGCTCGGCGAAAGCTTCCTTTCTTGCGGAATTTGGGCTGGTTTTGCGGAGTAAAACCGCCATCGCTCCGATGGCGAAAGCCACAAAATGCGGGTTGAAAGACGTATCGTTCAAACCTGCCTCCTAAGGCTTTGCAGTTTGACAAAAGGGCAGAATTACGCATTATTCTCTTTATTATAACACCTTGCCGTCGGATTGTCAAGGGTATCCGACCGAAAAGTGCCTCCCGCCGCCCCAATTCGCCGCAGAAACCGACAAAAAAAGAGCAGGAGACCGTCCCTTCGGTCTCCTGTCCATCGAAAAACTCAACCAAGCCCCAGGGCATCGGCAAACAGCCGTCCCAGCTCCACCGTGGAGCCGCAGTCGTAGTGGTAGATATCCACCTCTCCCTCGGGCTCGGTCCTCGTGGTCAGACCGTGAGCAACGGTATCCACGAACACGCAGTCCCCGCGCTCTGCCGCATAACGGGACTTGAAGGCATTCATCTCCCGATACAGCGGCCAGATCTCGGATATGCCCGCATCGATAAAGCGGCAGTCCTCGACGTAGGGTGCAAAGGCGGCGGCGAAGTCCTTTACCATACGGTCGTACCGCGCCCCATAGTCCGCCATGGTGGCGGGGTCGCAGGCGTCGGCTTCTCCCTGCATCCAGCAAAAGCCGCGAATAACGGGAATATACCCCTGCCCCTCCAGCACAGCCAGGCTCTCGCGGGTCAGCTTGACCAGCTCGTTGTAGCACCATCCCGCCGACATGGGGACGCCGTTGTTGATGGAGTAGACCGCCTCCTCAGGGGAGGGGGCGTAGGCCTCGGGATCGTAGTCTCCGCCCGAGGAGGGGGAGAGCCAATCCCGCCACAGGGAGGTTCCGCCCACGGCGCATTTGACGATGAAGCAATGACGGCCGGGGCAAAGCTCGGAAAGCCGCTCGGCCAGTCCTACCTCGGGGCCCAGGGTATTCTTGCTCCGCTCGGTACAGCCGAGCCCCGTGGGCACAAAGCCGCCGCTACGCTTGTCGTGGGACAAGTAGTTGATGGGAACTGCGGGATAGCCCGCCTCGAATTCCGCGATCTTTGCGGAGGGAAAATACTTAGGCAGATACTGAACGTGTCCCACGCCCACGGCGTTGGATTGCCCTGCCAGTATGATAACGGTTGCTTGCTTCATGGTGTTGCCCGTTGCCTTTCTTGAATACTGTACCGTTATCATACCACATCCGGAGGGAAAATGCAAGAGGAACCGAAAAAAAAGAAGAAACGGCCGCAGGATACAGCCGTTTCGTTCTTATGCAAAGGAGCGCACGTTACTTGCCGGAGGGAACACCCATGAACAGGGTCTCCTTCTTCTCGGCAAATTCCTCGTCGGACATGCACAGGATCTTGATGCCCTGGACGATGCCCATGATCTCGTTGATGAAGCCGATGACGCCGCAGGTCACGAAAGCCAGAACGATGCGCAGAACACCGGTCTTGGTCTTGCCGGCCATAAAGCAGGGAACGCCGACGGAATTGAAGATGATGGTCATAATACCGAACAGAATTCTGTTATCCATGATGAAACCTCCTTTCCGGTGAATTTATTTCATTATACCATATTCATACGGGTATGTCAATATTCCAAGCCGACAGAAAGCCAAAAATGTCGTATGCCGGCGAAGATCCCTCAAACGGGGATCCTAGCAAAAGGCCGGGGACAAAGCCTCGGCCTTTCTGTTCAAGAGAGCCTTACAGCTCGACCTCCGCAGTAGCGGGAGCGGGAGCGGGAGCGGCGTACTCCTCGTCCTTGCTACAGAGCAGGAAGATACCTCCCAGAAGGCTACAGAAGATCAGCACGCAAACGCTGAAGCCAACAGAAGGCTTACCCTTCTTCATCTTCTTGAGAGCGATGATACCGAAGATCAGGGGCAGAACAGTCCAGAAACCGAAGATCATACCGAGGATAATGAATACCTTAGCTGCTTTTTTCATGACATTTCTCCTTTGTAGATTCAAGCGCATCCGCGCCTGTTTCCCTCATTATAACACCGTTAGGGTGTCTTGTCAATAACTATTCTGAAAAAAAATCACAAATTCTTCACATTTGGATCTGTTCACGCTCAGACCGTCTCTCCCCGCATCCGAACCGATCTCACCAGCCGCTTGGATTTGATCCACTCATTCTTCCCGGGGCAAAGCCGATAGAAGCCCAGGGTCGCCATGATGTACCACGCCGAGGTGGTGCCCGTGTCCTCGTCTCCGGGGTAGCCATCGGCGGTGGGCTTGAAGGTCTCGCGGGCCAATCGCTCCACCCAGTAGTCGGTCTTTTCCTGCGCCCCAACCGCAGCAAAGAGGTAGGGCAGATGGAAGGAGGGCTGGTTGGAAATGGCCATCTGACCGAAGTCGATGAGGGCCATTTCGGTCATCTCGTGGATCTCAAAGCCGTAGCCCATGACGCGGTAACGGGGAGGCTCGGCAAAGAGAGCGTCCAGCTTGGCCACAAAGGCATCCTTCCCCCCGTGGAGCGCGGCCAGGCCCTCGGGATCGTGGGGGACGAAGAAGGAATTTTGCCAGGCCGAGCCCTCGGTGTAGTCTCCGCCCCAGGTACAGGGATCGAAGTCCTCGGGCATCTTCCCTTCCCTGTCGCGGGGGCGCAAAAATCCCGTAGCGGGATCGAAGAGGTTCTTGTAGCTCATGGCGCGGCGGTCGTACTCCTCCACCAGCTCGGTCCTGCCCAGCGCCTCGGCCACACGGGCGATACACCAGTCGCCGTAGGCAAAGTCGGTGGTGAGGTTCACCGACTCGCGGAAGTCCCGGGGGACATAGCCGTAGCGGAGGTATTCCTCCACCCCCTCGCGGCCGTAGCGGCGGTCGGGGGCATTGTGATTGGCATGGTGGAGCATACCCTCCAGAGCCGTCTCCCAGACCTCGCGGTTGCCGATGCCGTTCGTCACCGCCTCGGCGATGACCCCGTCGATGAGGGTGCTGGGCATACAGCCCACCTCCCCCATGTTGAGGCAACGGGGGAGCCAGCCGCTGTCCCTGTAGTCGTTCACGAATCCTTCCAGCATCTCGGCGAACTCCTCGCGGGCGATGAGGGTGAACAGGGGGTAGACGGTGCGGGCGGTGTCCCAGAAGCAGTTATCGATATAGCGCACGCCGGGCCGCACCTGCCCGTCGGCGGGGCAGTAGTGGACGGGGGATCCGTCGGCGGTCAGCTCAAAGGCCTTGCGGGGGAAGAGGAAGAGACGGTACATACAGGAGTAGAAGGTCTTCATCTGCGCCTCGTCGGGGGTCTCGATGTCAATGCGGGAGAGCTTCTCCTCCCACGCGGCGCGTGCCCCTTCGCGGATGGTCTCAAAAGACTTATCACCGCACTCCCGGTCTATGGCGGCCAAAGCCATGTCGGGGCTGATGTAGGACAGGCCCATGCGAGCGTCCAGCACCTTCCCCGTCAGGGCGACGTGGATGCAGGTATTCCCGCCCTCGCCCACGGTATAGGTGCGGTCGGCGTCCACCTGGCCCTCGCCGAAGCGGACAACGATATGGGTCTTGAAATTCACGGCCAGGCCGTCCTGAATACCGTCGGTCTCGCAGTAGAGAGTGGATGACTCGGCATCGTAGCGGTAGGTATAGTTCCCCATGGTGGGCAGGAAGGACAGGAAGGTGGGGCGGCCGTCCCCGCAGGTCACGCGGATGGCGGCGCAGCGCTCGGTGGGGGTCAGCTCAAAGCGGCAATTCGACCGCAGGAAGGTCAAAGCCAGGTAGTCGGGGGTCTCCACCGTATCCTGCAACCGCCGTCCCGACCAAGCCGCGCCACCGCTGTTGCCCACACAATCGTTCTGGGGGATCATAAGGACGGTGCCGAAGTCCCACAGCCAGGGGCTGAACTGATGGGTCAGCCGCACGCCCTCGGCGTACTCGTGCTCGGGGTGGTAGAACCACTTGGAGCCGCCGTCGGTCTGGATGCAGAAGGAAGCCATCCCGAAGGGGATCTGGGTCAGGGGCAGGGTGTTGCCGTAGGAGCGGCGGGGGATGGATTTGGTGCCCATTTGGGTGTTGACATAGGGGAGATAGTTCATATTCGTGTCCTCCGTTAGGCTCCGGCAGAGCTTTGTCGGAATAAGTATAGCACAGATCAAAGGTGTTGTCAAGACAGCGCAACGGAAAAAGGGGATCGGAGAGAGAGACGATTCGCAGACTCGGAACAGCACGCCTCTCCTCTGGATTGCGACACACGCCCTTACAACCGTCCGTTGTTTTTCGGGAGAAAAAGCGTTGCTTGACTTCACCGCCTCCGTATGCTATACTATACTTACCGAGGCCAAGGTGAGTTTGAAACCGTGAAAGGAGATCGGATATGTTTTGCGATCAGTTCAAAAAATACCGCCGCATGACAGGTATGACACAGGAGGAGGTTGCTCGTTTTCTGATGGTTACGCCCCAAGCCGTATCCAAATGGGAAACGGGAAACGGCACCCCCGACATTTCCCTGCTGGCACCCATCGCGGATCTTTTCTGCGTAACCACCGACGAGCTTTTAGGAAGGACGCTGACGGATCCGGACAGCTCGCTGGAGGAGATCTACCGCGCGACCGAGGAAGCGTATCGGGAGAGATACGGCAAATGCCTCCGACTTTTAAAAAAGAATCCTCAGAATGAAAAGATCCTGCTACAGCTGCTCAGCCTATCCGCCGAATGGCTCTCGCGCGAAAAAGATCAGCTCAGCGCAGACGAAACAGCCGAATTGATTTCCGCCGCCCGAGACTATGCACAAACCCTGCACAAAAAGGGGGGCTGTGCCACACGCACCCGCGCGCACGGTCTGCTTGCTGACATATACATGGCCGTTGGCGAGTTCAGCCGGGCGCGAGAGGAGATCGAATGCTTGCCGTCCGGTCGATATACCCGAAGCCGTATGCTCGGAAATCTCGCACTGAACGAAAAAGATCCGGCCCAAGCGCGGGAATTCTACCGCGAATCCATAAGCGATACCCTCCCCTGGCTGTTTTGGGATATGGAGAGGATCGCCCAAAGCTACAGCGCATCCATGCAGGAGGACTTCAAGACCAATCGAAGCAAAATGGACGAAATATACGGGATCGAGTATGCAGTCATCCACGCAATCGGCGCAGAAGGGACACCGTTACTCCGACATCATCTGTGTAACGCATCCATTCGATTGGCGCAAAAAGCTGTTTGGAGCGGAGATCACGCACAAGCGTTTACTTTTTTGGATGAATTTATGGCAAACGCACGCTCTCTGCGAAGTGGTATGGCAGAGTCTACGGTGGCAAGCTCTCCCGTTTTGCCCGACTCCCCCCGTGCGGTGCGGGCTTTGACTAAAGAATCCGTTCTGTTCCGCTTGTCCTGGAACGCATTCAACCCCTTGCGATCCCATCCCCGCTTCATAAAATACAGGGAGGAGGCAGAAGCTTGGGAGGACACGATCCCGCCAAGCTCCGCAGATTGATCCCCGTGGGGCACGTGATCAATCTGCGGAAATCCCCAACGCACACCAACCACGCCAAAATAGAGCATGACCATCGGCCATGCTCTATTTCAGGTGTGATCGGGATCACTTCATCCTTTCGAAAAAATATGCTTCAGCACCGTCCCGATGCAATCCGCCATCCGCATGAATCCCGCGTCGTTGGGGTGGATGCTGTCCATGGTGAGGTCGTAGGTGTGGGAGACCATACCGAAGCTGAGGCCGTCCACGAAGTAGACGTTCCGATCCCCCCTCTGCCGTGCCCTCAGGTAGGAGGTCATGACCGCCTCGCGGCGGGCAAACACGTCCTCCTCTTCCCAGGGAGACGTCCAGAAATTCGGGCGGGTCACCATGAGGTAGGGGATAGCGGGATTCTTTTCGCGGATGATCTCGTAGAGGGGGTAATGGGTCTCGGCCAAGGCTTCGGGCGTAGGCGCGTTGTAGTCGTAGTCGCAGACGAAGGCACTCATGGGCAGGGTCGCCATCCACCGCCCCAGCACCGCCTCCCCCTTGGCCTGCCCCGAAAAGCCGATGTCGTAAAAGTCTATATTCAGCTCCCGCGAGATGATGGCGGGGTAGATCAAACCGGGACGCCCGGCGGCGGTGCCGTGGACGATGGAGGAGCCGTAGAAGGCGACGGGGAGAATGTCGCGGTAGGGTCTCGCTTCAGCCAACCTTGCGGCGGGACTCAGACCCACCTCCAGCTTTTCCACTACGGCGTGGACGGGGAAATTGACAGTGAAGGAGCGCATGGCGGCAGGGCCCACCCCCAAAACCGCCTCATAGGTGTCGGTCATATCGTAGGGCATACGGAACTCCCGCACGAAGCGGCTGCCAAACTCGCCGTCCACGTAGAGATCGAAGCCCGAGGAGGACAGAAGAGTCAGATGAGACGACCGTCCCACCACGCGAAATTTGGCACGAATGGCCACGTAGGGCGAATCGGTGGAAAACCGCACCCGACCGCCCGCAGATTCCTGCGCCAAAAGGCTGACGCCCGCGCCGGTGGCATCGGCTACCTCGGCGGGCACGCGACGGAAATAGGGCTCTGTCAGGGGCTCGTAGAGGCCGTGGAGCGAAAAGGGTGCCTGTCGGACGTCGTACCAGACCACGTCCACGCTTCCAATGGTGGAGCGAACCACCATATTGGGGTCAATATGAATATAGGATTCCATGCTATACCTCCTAGCCCGGATTTTCGCCCGACGGATCCCCGGGCGCGCGGTTCTCCACATCCGCTCACGGATACGGCCGCCCTCCGCAGGGCAGATTCGCTTGCTCCCATTATAACACAATTCACCCGCCTTGTCAACGCCGGCAAGCCACAAAAGGAAGACCTCCGCCTCCGAAAGAAAATTTTCTTTCCCCTATTGACAAATTCCCGTCTTTATGTTATACTATCCCCATCAAACGATAGAGGCGCACTACACGAAGACTACCGCACAACAACGGTTGCCAAAGCCGTGCGGGAAAGGCGTGGGTGCCGAAGCGGATGCCATGGCAAGGCATTTGACTGGCCTTGCGGAGAACATCCGTCGGGCTGTCGCGGAAACGCGGAGAGCTATCCAAAGCCGACCGTCCCCCGTGGGGACATTCGGAGGATACCCGTAGATTCGCCCGCTCCCTCCGTGGGGGCTTTTTCTATGCGACAGAGATGACGCGGGTATGCAGACCTCGAACATTTGAAATATACCGAACAAAAAGGAAACCACTATCATGAACAAACCCACCGTATTCACCGGCGCCGCCACCGCCATCATCACCCCCCTGACCGAGGGCGGCATCGACTACGACCGCTACGGCGCCATGATCGACTGGCAGATCGAGGCGGGCATCGACGCCATCGTGACCGTCGGCACCACGGGCGAGGGCTCCACCCTCTCCGACGAGGAGCACCGCGCCGCCATCAAGTACTGCGTGGAGCGGGTGAACCACCGCGTCCCCGTCATCGCCGGCACCGGCTCCAACGATACCGCCTACTCGGTGGATCTCTCCCGCTACGCCGCCTCCGTGGGCGCCGACGCCATGCTGCTGGTGACTCCCTACTACAACAAGGCCACCCAGAAGGGCATGATCGCCGCCTCCGTGGCCGTAGCCGACGCCATCGACAAGCCCTGCATCCTCTACAACGTCCCCGGCCGTACCGGGTGTAATATGCTTCCCAAGACTGTCGCCGAGATGGCCGAGCACCCCAACATCGTGGCCATCAAGGAGGCCTCGGGCAATATGTCCCAGATCGCCGAGATCGCGTCTCTGGTGGAGGGTAAGATGGATATCTACTCGGGCAACGACGACCAGATCATCCCCGTCCTGTCCCTGGGCGGTAAGGGCGTCATCTCGGTGCTGTCCAACATCCTGCCCGCCGAGACCTCCCTCATGTGCAAGAAGTTCTTCGCCGGTGACGTGGCGGGTGCCCGTCGGATGCAGTTGGACTACCTGGAGCTCATCAACACTCTGTTCTGCGAGGTCAACCCCATCCCCGTCAAGGCCGCCTGCGCCGCTATGGGCCTGTGCGAAAACTACGTCCGCTTGCCTCTGACCCCCATGGAGGAGGACCACAGACAGAACCTGCTCCGCCTCATGCGCAAGGCAGGTCTGAACGTATGAGAGAACGCAAGGGCTCTGCCCTTGACCCGCTTAAGAACCCTTTGAAAAGGGTTCTTAAGAATCTCCTAAACTTTTCAAACAAAAAGATCTGCCAAGGTCAGCCCGGATCCGGAGCCGTCTATGCGACCCCCATGGGGCCCCTTCCCCATTCGGTTGTTTGGGTTTTGTTATGACCAAAGGCAAATCAAAAGGATAAACACTATGAAATTACTGATCTCCGGTCTCTGCGGCCATATGGGTACCGAGGTGGCCAAGCTGGCTCTGGCGGGCTGCCGCGGGGCTGATCCCGCCGCTACGGTGGGCGTGGATATAAACGCCTGCGGCGCCGAGGGGATGCCCTGCGCTACCGACTTTGCGGCCGCCACCGACCCCGTATTCACCACCGCCGACTGCATCGTGGATTTCTCCCACCATTCCGCCACCCCTGCTCTGCTGGACTACGCCGTGACCCACAAGATCCCCGTGGTCCTGGCCACCACGGGACACACCGAGGAGGAGAAGGCCGCCATTACCAAGGCCGCCGAGGCGATCCCCGTGTTCTTTGCCGCCAACTTCTCTCTGGGCGTAGCCCTGCTGATCGATACCGCCCGCCAGGTGGCCGCCGCCATGCCCGAGGCCGAGATCGAGATCGTCGAGAAGCATCATGACCGCAAGCTGGACGCCCCCAGCGGCACCGCCCTGGCCATCGCCAACGCACTGTGCGAGGTCCGACCCGATGCCACCGTGGTCACGGGCAGAAGCGGCTTTGGGAAGCGTACCCCCAATGAGATCGGCATCCACGCCATCCGCATGGGCAACATCGTGGGGGAGCACGAGGTCATCATCGGCACCCCCAACCAGACCATTACTCTGAAGCACGAGGCCCACGACCGCGCCCTCTTCGCCGAAGGGGCATTGGCCGCCGCCGAGTTTTTGTGCAAGGGGCGGGATGCGGGGCTGTACAATATGACCGACCTTGTTTCCAAGGGATAAATTCCGTTTCGGAATGATGAGAGCGCACACGCCCCGAGCTTGCGAGGATGGCGCCCCTACCACCATTCTATGACGCATTGACTCGGTAGGGGCGCACCTGTGTGTGCGCCCGTCATACGTATGAGTATACTCAAAACCAGAAAGGCACATTTATGAAAATCGCAATTTACGGCTACGGCAACTTAGGCCGTGGCGTGGAAGCCGCCATGCGCCAGAACCCCGACGTGGATCTGATCGGAGTCTTCTCCCGCCGGGATCCCGCCACCGTCTCCACCCGCACGGGTACCCCTGTGTACGCCGCCTCGGATATCCTGCAATACAAGGACAAGATCGACGTCCTCATCCTCTGCGGCGGGAGTGCCACCGATCTGCCCGAGCTGACCCCCGCCCTGGCCAAGGACTTCTGCGTGGTGGACAGCTTCGACACCCACGCCAACATCCCTACCCACTTCGCCAAGGTGGATGCCGCCGCGAAGGAGGGGGGCAACCTCTGCCTCATCTCGGCGGGCTGGGATCCCGGTATGTTCTCCATCGCCCGTGTCTATGGCCAGGCCATCCTCCCCGAGGGGCAGGACTACACCTTCTGGGGCCGTGGAGTGAGCCAAGGCCACTCGGATGCCATCCGCCGTATCCCCGGCGTGGTGGACGCCCGCCAGTACACCGTCCCCGTCCCCGAGGCGCTGGAGGCGGTAGGCCACGGTGAGAACCCCACCCTGACCACCCGCGACAAGCACACCCGGGAGTGCTACGTGGTGGCCGCCGAGGGTGCCGATAAGGAGGCCATCCGCGAGGCCATTATCACCATGCCCAACTACTTCGCCGATTACGATACCACCGTCACCTTCATCACCGCCGAGGAGATGGCGCGGGACCACGCGGGCCTGCCCCACGGCGGCGAGGTCATCCGCAACGGCCGCACCGGTATCCACGGACTGTCCACCCACACCATCCGCTACAGCCTGCGCCTGGACTCCAACCCCGAGTTCACCGCCTCGGCCCTGGTGGCCTTCGCCCGGGCGGTGTACCGCATGAAGCAGAGAGGCCGCACGGGATGCGTCACGGTGCTGGACATAGCCCCTGCCGACCTGTCACCCCTTTCCCCCGAGGAGCTGCGGGCTCATATGCTCTGACAAATGAACAGAAAGATCCCACCGAAGGTGTAGCCCTCGGTGGGATCTTTTGCGTTGGATCAGCTCCAGCCGTAGCGGATGATGTAGTAGATGACGTAGAACCAATTCAGCAGTCCGTGGAGCATGGCCCACCCGATGGACTGCCACTTGACGTAGGAGATCACCATGGCCAGCACCGCGCCGAAGGACACACCCTTGCCCACGGTCTCGGTCACCTGCTGGGTGGTGTAGTGGTTATGTACCACCGTCACCTCCCGTTTCTCTCCGTAGATCAATTCCTCGACGGATATGTCCAAGACGTCCGCGATCCTATGTAAGGTCTCGATATCGGGCTGTGTCTTACCGCACTCCCAGTTGGAGACGGCCTGCCTCGTCACCGATAGGCGCTCGGCCAATGTCTCTTGAGTCATGCCCTTTTGCTCGCGGTACTGCTTGATGTGCTTTCCGATCATATCTTGCTTCCTTTCGTGGGGGAGATGCCTTCATTATACGCCCGATGGATGGGAAAATCAAGCAATGTTTTGTTGCGGAGGGGGTTTTTGGCAGAAAATACGGTTTCGGTTCATTCGGAACCCCTTTGAAGGATTCCCTCCACCGTATCGCGCTCCTCGTCGGACAGCTCCAAAATCTGCTTGGTGTCGCCCAGACGGAACACTCCCCGCGCGGAGCTGTAATGGATGGCGGTGTTGTCCCAAGCGAAGGTGTAATCAAAGCTGTCGGGGGCTTTCCCCACCGTCCAAGCGTTGCCCCAGAGCTTCAGCAGAGCGGTCTCATCTTCGTCGGACAGCACCGTCGCGGCCTCCGAGCCGTGGGTCACGGTCATGTCTCCCTCACACACGAATTCATAGTAGGAATAGGATTGGGTGCGGTCACCGCAAGCGGTAAACGCCAGCAGAAGGATGGCGGACAGGCAGATAACAATGGTCTTTTTCATGGTTTGCTCCTTTTATTTTTCAAATTTGGGTTTATCGAGCAACGCCCGAAGGGCGTCGTTCTCTTCCGTTGCGCCCATTGGGCGCACATCATTTGCCCCAACGGGGCAACATCATTTCGCCAAGGCGAACTTCATTGCGCCTGCGGTCCCGCCCGCGGCGCACATCATTTGCAGTTTATCGGTCACAGACCGATAAACTGCAATTTACCCCTCTGTTTCCAAAAACCTCACCGTGATCACGAGTCTCCCCTCCGCATACTCCGCCCCGATGGTCCCGTGCATCCGCTCGGTCAGGAGCTTGGCGATGGACAGCCCCAAGCCCGTGGACTTGCGCGCGGAATCCACCGTAAAGAAGCGGTCGAAGAGCTTGCCCACGTCCACCGAGGACAGGGCGGCGGCGGTATTGGCAAAGGTCACGGTGCCGTCGGGGGTGAGGGTCACCGCAAAGTCGCCGTCGCTGTATTTGATGGCGTTGCCGATGATGTTCCCGAAAATGCGGGTGAGGGCTGTGGGGTCGAGATTGCGCCAAATCTCCTCCTCGGGGATGGTCACCTCGGGCTGAATGCCCTGCCCCGTGAAGGAGCCGTAGAAGGAGAGGAGGGACTCCTCCAGCACCCGACAGAGGTTGACGGGCTCGGGGGATACCTCGGGGGTGGAGGCCACCACCGAGTAGCGGAACAGCTCCTCCATCAGCTCCCGCAAGGCCTCGGCACGGCTGCGGATCTGCGCGACGTAGCGTGTAGCGTTCTCGGACAGATCCTCCCGCTCCAGGAGCTCCAGATAGCCGTAAATGGCGGTCAAGGGGGTGCGGAGATCGTGGGACACACCCGCTACGGCTTCCTTCAGCTCACGGTCGCCGTTGACGAACTGCTGCCGTTGCTTGCGGAGGAGCTTCAGCTCCCGATTCACCGCCTCGGCCAGCACCCGCATTTTTCTATCGCGGGAGGAGATGTCGATGAGGGTGTTGGTATCCTCCCGCAGACGCGCCGAAAAGGCCTCGGCGATCTCGCTCGCGGCCTTTCGCAGGGTATACACTTTCACAGCCAGCACCGCGATGACGATGAGTAGAACACCGATCACGGTCAAAAGCAGTTCGGTCATAAGCGGCTCCTGTCGGCAGCTTCTCCCCCTGAAAAGGGGGAGAAGGCGTTTTTATTTGAGTTCTTTCTTTTGGAAGATCACCGCACCCCCGACGGTCGTCGCGGCGATAAAGGCCAGCCCCCAGAAAGGGAGATCCGCCATATCGGCAGTCTTGTTGTAGGGGGAGGCCTGCTCCTCCTGACCGCTGGGCAGGAAGTTATAGAGGAACTCCAAGGCCACTCGGGCGGGGCCGCCCACGTAGGCCGGACTCTCGATGGTATTTCCCGTGGGAACGAAATCGTTCACCTCTTCCGAGAAAACGTACTCGTCTACGTACTGCGGCGCCTCCAGAGCCTCCCGCATGGGGACAGTCACCCACATCATCAGGGCGATGGCCAGGATCAACACCGTCACAGCCGCAACGGTGCGGTTCTGGATGGACATGACCACCAAAAGGAACAGGGAGGTAAGGCCCAGCACCGCCAGCAGACCGATGAGGGCGGGGAGGATGAATGCCTTGGCGGTCAGCTCAAAGCCCCCCAGGAGAGGCGCGCCCAGACCCAGACCGATGAGGAGGGTGGGAACCACGTAGTAGATGGCGGCGGCGGTGGAGCAGACGATGAGATTGGAGAGGTAGATGGTCAGGCGGGAATGGCCCGTGATGATCTTGTTGCGGATGGTCTTGTCCCCGTACTCCCGCCCGATGAGGAGGGCGATGAGCACAGACATGACCAGAGCCGTGATGAGGATGTCGGGGAGCAGGGTGTGGTCGGCCTTGATGACCTGATCCACAAAGGCGGACTTGTAGTGAAGGTTGTTCAGAACCCCCAGAAGGTGGTATCCGCAGGTGACGGCGAGGCCGATCCAGAAGAACACCGAGCGGAAGAGGCGGCGGTAGCCGGCAGATAACAGCTTAGTCATGGCGGTCACCTCCTACCAGATTTACATAGTAACTTTCGAGAGATTCATCCTTTTCGGTAACATTCAGCAGCTCGCAATTCTCACCCGAAAGAGCCATAGCCAGCTCGGTGATGCTCATTTTGGCGTAGATATCGGCCTTGGTGTCGGAGATCACCTTGTATTCGACCCCCTTGGCGTCCAGCACGCGGGTCAGCGCGCCCACGTCCGAGACCTCAGCGCGCAGACACTTGCGGCAGGCGGCCTCCAGCTCCCCGGCACTGATCTCCCGGAGCATATGCCCGCCGTCGATGAAGCCGTAGTGAGTGGCCAGACGGGAAAGCTCGTCGAGGATGTGACTGGAGATGAGAACCGTGATGTTCCGCTCGCGGTTGAGCTTCAGGATCAGCTCCCGCATCTCAATGATACCTTGGGGATCAAGACCGTTTACGGGCTCATCCAGCACCAGGAAATCGGGATCCCCCGCCAGAGCGATGGCGATGCCCAGACGCTGACGCATACCCAGGGAGAAGTTCCGCGCCTTCTTTTTGCCCGCGTTCTCCAGGCCCACCAGCTTCAGAAGCTCGGGGATGGAGTCGAAGGAGGGCAGTCCCAGGATGAGGTATTGCTGCTTGAGGTTTTCCTCGGCGGTCATGTCCATGTAGATGGAGGGGGTCTCCACCACAGCCCCCATGCGGCGGCGGGAGCGGACTACCTTGGGGTCGGTGTTCTGCACGCCGTAGAGGGTGTATCCCCCCTCGGTGGGAGTCTGCAAGCCGCAAACAATGCGGATGAGGGTGGTCTTGCCCGCCCCGTTTTTCCCCACGAAGCCGTAGATGGCTCCCTTGGGGACGTGCATGGTGAAATTGTCCAAGGCCTTGAAGTGGCCGTATTGCTTGGTCAACGCATTCGCAGTCAGTACGTATTCCATAAAGTCATTCTCCTTTCTTGCACGGCGGCTGTTTTTCGCCGTCCTCCGTGCTTGTGCCGTCATTATAGAACGCAGGGGTTAAGAAATCGGCAAAGGAAAGGGTAAAGAAATGGTAAAGAAAAAATATTTCAAATTAGGGTTTATCGGGCTGACGGAACCGAGCGGAAATGGGGAGTGTGACCCTCATCCGCCTCCCGCCGCAGGAGCTGGTCGGCACCTTCCCCCTAGGGGAAGGCAAGGGTATGCGGAAACCCTTGTTTTCGTTGATGCCAAAAGCAAAACATAGTTTTGGTGATGAGGGAAAGCTCCCATTTCCTCGTGCTTGCCTTCCCCTGGGGGGAAGGTGGCGCCCGCCGACGGCGGGCGACGGATGAGGGTCACACAAAAGGTTTCCTATCGGTTCAAACTGTTCGATAAACCCCAATTTATTTACCCCTTCATCTTAAACCCAATCCCCCACACCGCCTCGATATGCTCCTCCCCGTCGGTCTCCCGCAGCTTTTTGCGGAGGTTGCTGACGTGGATCTTGAGGGAGGATTCGGTGCAGTCGGGGGTGTCCTCGCTGATGCGGTCCAGGAGATGGGACTTGGAAAGGACTTGACTGGGATTCTGCATGAGGAGCTTCAGGATAGCGTACTCGGTGCGGGTCAGCTTGACCTCGGTATCCCCCGCCGTCACGATGTGGGTCTCGGTGTCCAGCCGCAGACCGCCGTGGACCAGTACGGGCCGCTCGGCCACCGCCACGCGGCGGAGCGCCACCGTGATCCGCGCCAGCAGCTCGGAGATGTCGAAGGGCTTGGTGATGTAGTCCGCCGCACCGCCCAACAGGAGATCGACCTTATTCTGCTGGTCGATCTTGGCGCTGACCACGATGACGGGGATGCCCTTGATCTTGGGCAGAACCTCCTCCCCCGAAAGCCCCGGGAGCATGAGATCCAGCAACACCAGATCGGGGGAGAAGGCCTTCACAGCCAGGAGTGCCTCGGTGCCCGAGTAGGCGCGAAAGACGCGGTAGCCCTCACGGGTCAGTACCTCCTCCAGCATATCGCCAATGTGAATGTCGTCGTCAATAATGAGAATGCTTTTCACGGCGTATGGCCTCCTTTCGGGGAATGTGGGGGATCACAGCAGCTTCCGTCGGATATACTTCACGGTCTTTTCGGGTGTTTTCTGCTCGTAATCGGCGTACTTGTCAAAGTTGCTGAAGGTGCCGCCGTCGTCCCCCGCCCAACCGATGAGCCAGACCCCCTTGAGGTCGTCACCCAGGTTGTCGCTGTCGGAGCGGTAGCGGAAGATATGGAAGATTTCGCCCTTCTTTTTGGTCTGCCCCAGAAATTCGATCTCATCGGGCTCTTTACCCAGCTCGGTGGGGTAGACCAGCCAATGCACCATGTTGCTTTTGGCCAGATAGACGGGATCGCACAGCTCGGCGGGGAAGCGGCCGGTCATACCGTACCGCTCGAGCAGCTCGTAGGTCAGGTCGGCATAGACCACGTCCCGGGCCAGGGCGGCGATCACCTCGTCGGGCACCTGACAATCCACCGACAGCAGGGTGGAGAGGGCGTAGTAGCTCACATCGGAGTCGTGCAGGGAAAACAGATCGGCAATCAGCCCGGTCAGCTCGGGATTTTGGGGGGCATTGAACAGCAGAGAGCCGGCGGCGTCGCAGATATATTCCAGGTTGGCGTGGCCGTCTCCCGCGATGGTGCCCTCCTTTCGCTCTTCGGCGTAGCGGGACAGCTCGGAGGCGGCGTACCTCGCCAGCACGGCCTTGGCGTCGTTTGAAAGACGGTTCATCTGTCCCTTGTAGTGGAGAAGCCCCTGCCAGAGCTGGCCCTTGTGGAACTCGTCCTTGAGGGGCGAAGCCATGCAGAGGATACGTTCCATGTCAGCGGCGTCGGGGTTGCCCTTGAAGGCCTCGTCGATGGCGGTCTCCAAAAAACGCTCCTTATCGCACCGCTCCACGACCCGTTGGATCATCTCCACCTTGTCGCGGGGCATGGCGGCGGGGGAGTCGTAGCAGATCATAATGAGATTCATGAGGGATTCGAAAAGCCCGAAGAGCTCGTCCTTTTCCCGGTAGCTCCCGGCCTGATTGAGCAGGGCGGGCAGACCTTCGATCTCCGAGAGGGCAAACGCGGCCAGCTCGTTTTTATCGGCAGGATCGAGCTTCCTTTTGGCGGAGGACAGAGCGCGCCCCAGATAGGTCAGAAGCTGGCTCTTATCCCGTAACGTTTCGGCGTTCTTGGCGCCGTTGATGATCTCGGTAAAGGCAGACATAAGAGAATTCCTTTCGGTAAAAATATAGTTTGAAGCACGGGTGTATCCCTATTTTCCCTCGTCATCCAACAGCATACCGAGATAGACGAACCGATCCACGATATAGGCAGTGTGAATGCTGTCGTCATATCCCTCGCGGTCGTCGTAGCCAATGCAGAGCCAGCGAGCCTCGCCGTTCTCGTCGGGTAAGGGGAAATATCGGTAGATATGGGAGGCGGCGGGCTCGCCGAACCTCTCCACGAAGGCGGCGTAACTGTCGTTTTCCTCGATCTGCGCCTTGGCCTCCAAGGGATCCACCGCCTCGCGGTCGGTGTACCGGTGAGGCGTTCCGTAGATGCAACGCCAGGGGCTATCCAGGGTCTTGTCGGCGTACACCGTCAGACCGCAGGAGGACTCGCGATTGGATTCCTCGTCGTACAGCTCCAGGCACCACTCGTCGGCGGTGAAGAACTCCAGCTCGGTGATGCCGATATTGGCGGGGTTGGGGTCGCATTGGTAGGTGTAGGTGAGGTAGATCCAGTAGTAGGTATCTCCCGCCTCGACGGGGACGGAGGTGAAGACCGAGTAGGTGCGCCCCTCCTGCTCAAAATGGCCGCCCCCACCCAGAAGCCCGTCAAAGCCGTGAGTGACGTAGGGACCCTCGTAGACCTCCATCATGCGGGCGATATCGGCCTCCAGATCGGGGTCTCCCTCCTTGGCCTCCTGTGAAAAGAGAGCATAGAGGGCGTCGGTATCCCCCGCGTCCAGGGCGGCGAAGATGGCCTCGACCGCCTCCGTAAAGACCCGCTCCTCCCTTTCCTCGCGGGACTCCCCGAACAGCTCATGCAAGATCTCCCCGCATCCCGTCAGAGAAAAGCACAGGAACAGGATCACCGGAAGGCACATCCAGCCCGCGCGAGGGAAACGCCGCTTTTTTCTGCGGAGGGCATCGGCCATCTTGCTCCGCCCGTTGGTATGGGTATAGGCAGACATAGCGTTTCTCCTTTCAACGATCCGAGGCCTCATCCCACGTATAGGCATCGGCGCGGTAGAGGCGGACGGGACGAGTGGGCTTGGCGGTGAGGATCACCACAAAGTATTCGTCCCCCACCTCGGCCAGCCCCAGTTCGGTTTGGGAGGGGTGATAGGACTCCATCCCCTCGAAGACGAACAGGTAACGGGGAACGGTGCGGGCCTCGCCTCTGACGTGCTCGCGGGAATAGGGATACCTGTCCTGCTCGATGGCGGTCAGTTTGCGCTTTACCACCCGAATGCGGTCGGGGGTCAGGGGCTTGCGGGCGCGGATCAGCAGGGCGACGGCATAGCCGATAATCACGGCGGTGCACAGCCAGAACACCCCGCAGACCACCTTGCCCCCGATGCCTGCGGAGTGACTCACCAACGCCATAATGGCGGTAAAGATCAGAGAGACGGCAATACTTGCGACCATCATGCCCACGGCCAGAGCCGACGAGCCTCTGTCCCCCTCCTTCAGATCCCGCAGGATCCGCTCATAGGTCAGGCGGTGCCGGCCGCCCTCGCTGTAACGGTACATGGGTATCCTAGACCGATCAAGGACGCAGACCCATACCGCCCTCCAAGGTCAGGGTCTCGCCGTTCATATACTTGAAGTCGGGGTGGGTCAGGAGCACGCAGGCGCGGCCGATCTCAGTCTCGGGGTCGCCGTAATGGCCGGCGGGAGGCATCTTGACGTTGGCCTTGAAGGCCTCGGGATAGGCCTGCTCGAACTTCTCCAGCTGGGCGGTCCAGGCCAGGGGGCAGACCACGTTGGTGTTGATGCCGTCCTTACCCCACTCGGTAGCGGCTACGCGGGACAGTCCCCGAATACCCTCCTTGGCGGCGGCGTAGGCGCACTGGCCAAAGTTTCCGAACAGCCCCGCGCCCGAGGCAAAGTTGATGATGCTTCCCTTGGTCTCCTTGAGGTAGGGGTAGCAGGCCTGCATATAGTAGAAGGTGGCGTACAGGCCCGAGTAGATGGCCAGGTCGAACTGCTCGGTGGTATGATCCTGGATGGTCACGCCCGAGGCGGAGGCTTGGGCGTTGTTGATGAGGACGTCGATACGGCCAAACTCGGAAATGGCGGCGTCCACCACGGCCTTGGCGGTAGCCTGATTATCCGAGCCTGCCGAAATGTCGGCGGGGATAGCCAGAACCTTGACGCCGTACAGACGCTCCAGCTCGGCCTTGGCCTTCTCCAGCTTGGGCACCTGGCGGCCCGTAATGACAAGATTTGCGCCTTCCTTGGCAAAGGCGGTGGCAATGCCGTAGCCGATGGAGCCGCAGCGGCCGTCGGACAGGGCGGCGTAGCCTGCGCCTGTGATGATAGCGGTCTTCCCTTGCAGATGGTTGTTGTTCATGGTGTTTTCTCCTTTATATGGGTTGATATGTTTTCAAATTTGGGTTGATCGCTGAGCATAGCTCAGCAGACAGATACAAGATATAGAACGGATTATGCCGTAACGATTCTTTCATATCTTGTATCTTTGTATCTTGCAACTTGTATCTCACCGAAAAACGGCAATTTCCGTCACTTCCACTTTCCCAGCTCCTCCCGCCGCTCCTGCTCGATGCGCTCACGCTCTCTTTCGGCGAGAATACGCTTGCGCTCCTTGGAGTCTTGGATCGCCTCGCGGATCGTAGGGATCACGAGGAGCATCTGGGGGATCAGCATCACCGCAAAGGTGCCAAAGGTGACCCGGGGGTAGCCCCGTCCGAAGAAGATGAGGGGAAAATAGAAGGGGATGGCACCGAAATAGATCAGCAGGGACAGGCGGAATTCCCTTTCGTATGCCTCCTTGTAGGTGTAGGACTTGTTATAGGAAAGGCTCCTGCCGCGGGGATTGCTCAGCAGGAAGTAATTACCCTTGTGCTTGTCGATGAGGGCGCAGAGACCGTATATGACCATCAAAACGGCCACGGCTCCCGGAAAAACCGAGAAATGGGTCAGAGCCGCTCTGTCGGGAAGGAGCAGAACGGGAATCGTATTGACCAGCAAAAGAGCCAGCAGGATGCCGAGAATGAGGGGGTATTTCAGCTTGATCTTCACGGGGTCACCGCCTTTTCATGTTTTTGTATGTGAATATCATCCGTTCCAGATATAGGCGTCCGCGCGGTAAATGCGAATGGGATGGGTCCCGCCCTCCACGGCGGTCACGATGTAGTACATATCTCCCTCCTTGGCCAAGGCCACTTGGGTGGGGGACGGGTAGTATTTATCCATGCCCTCGAAG
This sequence comes from Clostridia bacterium, assembly GCA_017938885.1. GTDB lineage: Bacteria > Bacillota > Clostridia > Oscillospirales > CAG-272 > CAMEON01. The sequence continues at coordinate 6,747 of JAGBAS010000012.1, read as the reverse complement.
TAGAACACGTCCCGCTCGACGGAGTATCGCCCGCTTGTGGGTTGCCGCTCGTTGTAGGAAATGGTATCCAGCCGCCGCTTGACGATGTGGATGTCTTCGGGGCGCAGGGGCTTGGATCGATTCTTCAGAATGAACACGCCGGCGGCCATAATCATCAGGGCTCCGAGCCAGAACAGCCCGCAGACCATCCACGAAACAACCGTGGCGATGCGACTCCCATTATCCACGAGGGCGAACAACCCCGTGGCGAGCAACGCGCCGATCGGGGGCAGGATCAGCATGAAGGGGGCAACGGCCTTGCCAAAGCTGGCGTCATCCTTCATATCGTGGATCACCCGCTCGGGGGTCAAGATGTGCTTGCGGGTCTCGCTGTATTGGTATGCCATTGCTTGTCTCCCGTGGGTCAGAGGGAATAGTCCCCGCTATTGCGGGTGCCGTCCGATGCCGAAACAACCGACTCGATCTGCGCCTTCCAGTCCTTGGCGTGGGACACCACCACGGTCACCGCCGAGCCGTTTTTCAGTTTGACCACGATCTGGGTGCGGTTGACGGCCACTTCCTTCAATTCCTCGGTGGGAATGGCGAATTCCTTGTGGGCGTGATTGAGCTTGTGGGGATAGAATTCCAGCCCCGCCTCGGTGAAAAACATCCAGCCGCCCTCACCCTGCCAGGTGGCACCGCCGTCGCAGATGATGCGGCGCTCGGCGGCGATCTCGGCTCGCAGCTTGTTGAATTTCTTCTCGGTGATGCGCACGAACAGGGTCATGACCCCCGCGAACAGAACGCCGGCGGCGATACCGCCGATCAGTCCGGCAATCACACCGTACTGAATCATGAAAAACACGCTCATGGGCGTGCCAAAGCTGACGAGCATGATGAAAAACTCGCGCCATCCGTTTCGATAGATCATACGTACCTCCTGTGGGCTGTCGATTCATTTTATTATAGCACAAAACCGCGCAAAAAACAACCCTTTATTCTATAGACGAAAAGAGAAACCGAAATCTTTCAAAAAACGTGAAAAAACCGCCCGATAACGGACGGCTCTTTCCATTTCGCTTTCGGGGTATGGATCGCGGAGCGGCTCAACCGATCCGTTCCCTCAGCCGCTTGATGGCGGCGGCGGCGCGGAGCAGGTAGTCCTCGTCGGTCATGCCCTCATAAGGCACAGCCTTGCGCTTCAGCTCCAGAGTCAGGGGGATCTCGGGAGCGGCGCGGAGAGCCTCGGCCACATAGTCGAAGTCCAGTGCCCCGTCGAAGGGAATGAGGTGGGAGTCCTTGCCGTAGATCCCCTCGTTGTCCTGTATGTGGGTGCAAATGAGGCGTTCCCCGAAGAGAGGCATATACCGCCGCCCGGGAGTAAAGCAGCCCTCATGGCCGCAGTCCCAGCAGAAGCCGACGTGGGACGCGTCCTTGAATTCCTCAAAGGCCCAGGCAATATTGGCCAGCTTGCGCTGGTTTTCGAAGGCGATCTTCACCCCCTTGGAGTCGGCCTGCTCGACCAGGCGGATAAACCGTCCCCGCCCGACATCGGTGGGGGGCGGGGCCTTCTCCCCCGCCGACAGATGCACCACGGCGATGGGTGCGCCCACCTCGGTGCAGAGGTCTACACAGGTCATGAGCTGACGGAGCGTTTCCTCCCCCTCGTCGCCCTCCTGCCAGATGGCGTTCATGATGCCCTTGAAGGGAGCGTGGAGGGTGTCGTAGCACAGCCCTGCGGCGTGGACCTCTTCGGCCTGACGGCGGACCTTGTCGGGGTCGGTGGAGCCGGAAAAAACACGGGTAAAGCCCAATTCACGGATGTGGGCGCAGAAGGTGGGGACGTCCATTTCGATACGGGCGCCGAGATTGATACCGAGTTCGCGCATGGGAGTGGTCTCCTTTCAAATTTGGGATTGTCGAATAGATACAAGATACGCGCCGAGCAAGCTCGGCCGATACAAGATACAAGATATAGAACGGCTGTTGCCGCAAGGTTATTTCATATCTTGTATCTTTGTATCTTGTAACTTGTATCTCACCGAAAACCCCAATTTACAAACAAGGCACCATCATCCCGACGGTGCCTTGCATTTTTCAATTACTGCTCGTCGCTCTCGGGCAGAGCGTACTTGGCCTTGTACTCGCCAAACAGCTCCTTGTACTCCATGCCGCCCACGTGGACGCGGTGGAGGTAATCGTGGAGGTCCAGGGTGTCGTTCTTGGCCATTTCAATGAGACAGCCGCCGATGTTGGAGCAGTGGTCGGACACGCGCTCCAGATTGGTCAGGATGTCGGACAGGACGAAGCCGTGCTCCACGGTACATTCGCTCTTCTTGAGGCGCTGGATATGGTGGATCTTGATGTCGTCGCGGAGGTCGTCAATGACCTGCTCCAGAGGCTCGATGCGGGCGGCCAGCTCCAGGTCGGAGGTAGCGAGAGCCTTCTCGGTGATGGTAACGATCTCGCTGACGGCGGCGTACAGCACGTCCAGCTCGGCCTTGGCCTCCTCGCTGAACACCAGGGACTTGTCCTTGATCTCCTCGGCGGAATCCACCAGGTTCACCGAGTGATCCGAGATACGCTCCAGGTCGCCGATGATGTGGAGGAGCTTGGTGACCTCGTGGCTGTCCCGCTCGTCCATGTGCTGGGAGGATAGCTTGACCAGGTAGGAGCCCAGAACGTCCTCGTAGACGTCCACTTTGCTTTCGGCCTCCCGGATGGCATCGGCGGATTTGCCGTCGTAATCACGGAACAGCCCGATGGAATTACGGATATACTGACAGGCGACCACGGCCATCTGTCCGGCCACGGAGCGGCTGCGCTCCAGAGCCACGGAGGGAGTATCCAGCAGGCGCTCATCCAGCATATCGGTGTACTCGTCGCCCTTCTTGTCGTCGCCCTTGATGGTCTTCTCGGCCAGCTTGACGAGGGCGTTGGAGAAGGGGAACAGAAGGCCCACGGCCAGGAACTTGAAGACGGTGTGGACGGCGGCGATGCCCCACATGTTGATGGTGGAGTTGTCCGCCAGGGTGAAGATGTCGAAGACGTTGGTCATATTGAGGATCCAACCCACCAGATAGTACATACCCAGCCAGAAGACCACGCCAATGATGTTGAAGTAGAGGTGGACCAGGGCGGTACGCTTACCGTTCTTGCCCGCGCCGGCGGCGGAGAGCATGGCGGTGACGCAGGTACCGATGTTCTGACCCAGGATGATGGGGATGGCCATACCGAAGTTGATGGCACCCGTGGAGGACAGAGCCTGGAGGATACCGATGGAGGCGGAGGAGGACTGGACGATGGCGGTGAGGGCGGTACCGGCCAGCACGCCCAGAATGGGGTTCTTGAACATGGTCAGGATCTGGGTGAAGTTGGGATCGCCCTTGAGGCCGCTGACGGCCCCCGACATGAGATCCATACCCACCATCAGGACGGCAAAGCCCATGAGAATGGCGCCCGCATCCTTATGCTTGCTCTTCTTGGAGAACATGATGAAGCAGATACCGACGAGAGCCAGGATAGGCATCCAGGCGTCGGGCTTGAGCCATTCGGTCCACGCAAGGGCCTCCGCGCCGCCCTCGATACCGTTCAGAGCGGTCAGCCAGGAGGTAACGGCGGTGCCGATATTGGCACCCATGATGACGCCGACGGCCTGCTTCAGCAGCATGGTACCGGAATTGACGAAGCCCACGACCATGACGGTGGTGGCGGAGGAGGACTGGATGACGGCGGTGACAATCAGGCCCAGCCCCAATGCCTTGAAGCGATTGGAGGTGAGATTGCCCAGGATGGTCTTAAGCTTGCGTCCCGCACTCTTTTTCAGCGCGTCACCCATGACGTCCATACCGTAAAGGAACAACGCCAAGCCGCAGACCAGTGTCAATACGTCAAAAATTCCCATGTGATTACCTTCCTGTTTGATTTCGGATTGTAACGCGCTAAACTGCGCTAGTATAATGGTAGCGTATAATTGTTACAGGGATAACGACCATTTTGTAAATAAATATTTAAAATTCGGGGTGACAGCCTTGTGACGAACGTGTGAAAAAGCGATCCCCGCCCGGAACAGTACCGAACGGGGATTCATCATCGCAGGAAGGGGAGATCAAACCGTTGAGGCGGCCACACGCGGACGGCGGAAGGGGGGATAATCCCGCAGCTTACCCACGTACACGGTGCGGTGAGGCACCCGCAGGAGGTGCATAGGCTTGACGATGGCGGGAATGGCCTCGGCACCCTCCACCCCCGCCTGTACCGCCATGGCCTTGACGAACTCGGAGCAGTAGTAGCAGTTGCGCTTGGCGCGGTGGATGCGGATGGCGGCCAGGAGCAGGCCCAGGTAGTTGTAGTGGTACTCGGTGCGGGTGTTCAGCATAGCGCGGATGTGGGTGCACAGCCCGGCGTAGGCCTCGGGGGTCACGTCGGCCTCGATGACCATGACACGGGTGTTCTTGAAGCGCTTGAAGGTGCCGAAGGCGTGGGATTCCTGGACGAAGCCGCCCACGAAGGGATTATAGGGATTCAGCCGACCGAAGGAATACATGACGTCCAGATCCTTGGAGAGGGCGATGGAGGAATGGTTGTAGGGGGCGCGGGTATAGAGCTTGAGGATGCGGGACAGGACGGTGCCCGTCTGGCTGAGGACGATGTAGACCTTTTGCGTCTCGGTCTGCTCGGCCTCTGGTTGGGTCACGGCGAAGGTCAGAGCCGTATCGTTCATGCCATCCTCTCCTTTCAGTTTCGTTTCAGTTTAGATTTCTCTGAACATTATAGCACAGACACAAGGATTTGGCAATAGGAAAACTGAAAAATTCACAATTAGGAAGTTTTGCACACTTACGTACCGGCCGGCCAATTACTTTCTCTTATCACCCGCCTGTTTTCGGGACTGCTTTTCCTGCTCGCGGGCTTTTCGGTTGCGGTCCACCCGCTCCTGTCTTTGACGTCGGCGGCGTTCCCGCTCCTTTTTCTCCTTGCGGTTCTTGCGGGCATCGCGGATATCCTGCCAGAGGAAGCCCTCCACCTTCAGCCCCGTGTACTTCTCCAGCAGGATACGGGCGCGGAGGGTGCGGACCATCTCGTCCTCGGTGAAGAAGAAGGTGGGCCCCTGTACGTCGCCGTAGATGCAGAAGGTATCGAACAGGTAGGGGAAGTGCCTGCTGTAGCCCGTGCTGTCGTAATTGACCTCCAGTGCCATCACGCTGTCCCAGGGGATGAAGCGGCGGATGAGGCCAAAGGTGTGGATGATGTGAAGCCCCTTGGGGGTCATGAGGTAGAGGCAGGGGAGGGCCAGCGCCATGGCGGTCATGAGCAGGGTGAGGATGCCCCAAAGGACCCACCAGGCGTTGCCCTCATCGCGAATCAATTCGACGGTCATCCAGCCCGAGAAAATGGCGAAAAAGAGGCTTAGGAGCTGGCGGCGGTCGAGGAAGAGGTGGTATTTGATGCGCATGGCGGTTCCTTTCAAATGGTGGTTTTGCGGAAGGGGCGGGGTTTTCAAATTCGGGTTTGTCGGTGCGTATATCACCGGATATGCACGATAAGACCGCTATGTAACGGGCGCACACACAGGTGCGCCCCTACCCTGATTTTTTTATTCAGGATCATAACATTTCGGCTTTTTGATGCTCGGTAGGGGCGCACCTATGTGTGCGCCCGCCAACGAAAAGCATTCTGATCTGTTCCATCAAACTGACCGCTAAACCCCAATTTGAAAATATCCCTCACAGCTCCCCGAACACATCCTCCCCCCTCACATTCGGTTCCTCGTCAAGCTTCTCCGCCCGCTTCTCGGGGGGCAGGCGGTAGAGCTTCTTCAGACGGCGCAGGACGGGGCGTGGGCGGGACAGACGCTTGACCCGCCCCATGAGGAAGGGGTAGAGAGCCAGTCCCAGGACGCCTACGTCCCAGCCCGCGCATTGAAGCAGGATGATCTTGCGGGCGAAGCGAAGGAAATGCTTGCGGTTGACCCCCAGGGCGTGGGCGGGGATCGTCGCGTTCTCCCCCTCGGAGAGCTCAAAGAAGGTGTAGCAGACGGGGTAGAGCTCCAGCAACTCCGAGACCCACTCGGCGGTGAGGGTGTAGCTCCGCTCGGTCAGGGTCAAGTGGAGGGTGCCGTCTCCCATGAGATCGCTTTCCAGCCGCTCCCGCAGGTGGAGCTTGTAGGTCAAGGCGGTATGCAGCTGACCGCTTCGGAAGGCGGAATCAGCCACCTTTCCAATAGCCTTGACCGCCAGGGTATCCCAGAAGCCGTCTCCCCGGAAGCCCTTGACCTCCTCCCTCAGCTGCTCGCAGAATTGGGGGTAGACCATGACCTCACAGGTGTTTTCGGGGACCTCCACCGTGACGGTGTCGGTGAGGGCGCCGCCCAGAGGGGCGGTGGCGGTCATGCGGTAGGCGACGTTGAAACCATTTTCACAGCGGACGCGGAGAATGCAATCGAAGAAGGCAGCGTTCAAATGAAAGGTGAGCTTCATGACGGGTCGGCCTCCGGGTTCGCGGGTTCGGCGGGGAGGGCCGCCAACGCTTCCTCGGCCAGGGACACCAGCACCGACTTACCTCCCTTTTCCTTGCAGGACAGGAGACGGTGGATGGCCTCGTGGCGGTGGGCCTTGCGCGCCTCCCCCTCGCTCACCTCCATGAGCAGGAGGGCGGCGCGGGCGCGGCAGAGATCCACCTGGGCCTCCACGATGGGAGACAGCTCCCACGCGGTCACCGAGGGGGCCAGACGGGCGGCGGCCTCAGCGTCCTTACGGGTGACAGCGT
>JAGBAS010000139.1 GCA_017938885.1 Clostridia bacterium | reverse complement strand
GGGTGAGACCATTACGGTGTCCGAGCTGGCGGTACGCTTGAAGGCTACCGTGGCCGAGGTCATCAAAAAGCTGATGATGATGGGCTTTATGGCTACCGCCAACGAGGAGATCGATTTCGATACCGCTTATCTGGTAGCGGAGGAATTCCACGCTAAGGTGGAGCGCGAGGTGGTGGTCACCATCGAGGAGAAGCTCTTCGATACCACCGAGGATACCGCCGATCAGCTCAAGCCCCGCGCGCCCGTCGTGTGCGTTATGGGTCACGTTGACCACGGCAAGACCTCTCTCCTGGACGCCATCCGCCATACCCACGTCACCGCAGGCGAGGCCGGCGGTATTACCCAGCACATCGGTGCTTACCGCGTGCGGATCAACGATCAGGATATTACCTTCCTGGATACCCCCGGTCACGAGGCCTTCACCGCCATGCGTGCCCGCGGTGCCCAGGCAACCGATATTGCCATTCTGGTGGTGGCCGCCGACGACGGTATCATGCCTCAGACCGTGGAGGCCATCAACCACGCCAAGGCCGCCGGTATTGACATCATCGTGGCCATCAACAAGATGGATAAGCCCGCCGCCGATCCCGAGAACGTCAAGCAGGAGCTGACCAAGTACGAGCTGGTGCCCGAGGAGTGGGGCGGCGACGTGATCTGCGTCCCCGTGTCCGCGCTGACCGGTATGGGCATCGACGACCTGCTGGAGAACGTCCTGCTGGTGGCCGAGGTCAAGGAGCTGAAGGCCAATCCCGACCGCCGTGCCAAGGGTATCGTCATCGAGGCTAAGCTGGACAAGGGCCGCGGCCCTGTGGCCACCGTTCTGGTGCAGAACGGTACCCTGCATAACGGCGACATCGTGATCGCCGGCACCTCGGTGGGCCGTGTCCGTGTTATGAACGACCATACCGGCCGCGCCGTCAAGGTGGCAGGCCCCTCGGTTCCCGTTGAGATCACGGGTCTGGCCGACGTGCCTGATGCCGGTGACGAGTTCGAGGCCGTCATCGACGAGCGCATGGCCCGTGAGCTGGCTGAGCAGCGTAAGGCACAGGCCAAGGAGGAGATCTTCAAGGCCAACGCCAGAGCCAACCTCAACGACCTGTTCAACCAGATGGCCTCCGGTATGAAGGATCTGAACATCATCGTCAAGGCCGATGTGGACGGTACGGTGGAAGCCGTCAAGGCGTCTCTCCAGAAATTGTCCAACGAGGAGGTTCGCGTCCGGGTCATTCACGCCGCTTGCGGCGGTATCACCGAGGGCGACGTCACCTTCGCTGCCGCTTCCAACGCTATCATCGTAGGCTTTAACGTCCGTCCCGACCGACAGGCTCTGGATTCCGCTGACCGTCAGAACGTAGAGATTCGTACCTACCGCGTCATTTACGAGTGCATCGAGGAGATCGAGGCCGCTATGAAGGGTATGCTGGCACCCAAGTTCCGTGAGAACCTGCTGGGCCACGCCGAGGTGCGCCAGACCATCCACGTGCCTAATGTAGGTACCATCGCCGGTTCCTACATCACCGACGGTAAGATCATCCGCTCCGCCCAGATCCGTATTGTCCGCGACGGTGTGGTCATCTTCGAGGACAAGATCGCATCCCTCCGCCGCTTCAAGGACGACGTCAAGGAGGTTGCCGACGGCTACGAGTGCGGTGTCGGTCTGGAGCGATTCAACGACATCAAGGTGGGCGATATCCTCGAGGCCTTCGTCATGGAGGAGATCCCTCAGTGATAGGGGAACGAGGGGCTCTGCCCCTGACCCCCGCTTAAGAACCCTTTTGAAAACCTCCTCGCTGCGCTCGGGGCAAATTCGCCTGCGGCGAAGTTTGCGAGGGTTCTTAAGAATCTCCTAAAACTTTAACACTTACATAGCATGGAAGAACAAAAGGGAGGACATATGGAGAAAACCGTATTGACCGAGATCAGACAGCTGCGAGAGTGGGTGGATTCTGCCCGCCGCATCGTGTTCTTTGGCGGCGCGGGGGTCTCCACCGAGTCGGGCATCCCCGATTTCCGGAGCGTGGACGGTTTGTACAACCAAAAGTACGACTATCCCCCCGAGACCATCCTCTCCCACAGCTTCTTCAGCACCAAGCCTGCTGCCTTTTACCGCTTTTACCGCGATAAGATGGTATTCGATCCCGCGGTGATCCGCCCCAACGCCGCCCACTTGGCACTGGCGAGGCTGGAGGCTGAGGGAAAGATGGAGGGGACGGGTATCGTGACCCAGAACATCGACGGCCTCCACAGCGAGGCGGGATCGAGAAGCGTGTTTGAACTTCATGGCTCCATCCACCGCAATTACTGCACACGATGCGGTCGGTTCTATCCCCTGTCCCGTATCATGAAGAGCGACGGGGATCCGAGTGGTGTACCCCTTTGCTCCTGCGGCGGGATCATCAAGCCCGACGTGGTGCTGTATGGGGAGGCCTTGAACGAGAACATCGTGGACGGTGCAGTAAAAGCCATAGCCAACGCCGACCTGCTCATCATTGGCGGCACCTCTATGACGGTCTGGCCCGCCGCAGGGCTGGTGCAGTATTTCCGAGGAGATCGGACGGTGATCGTCAACCGCGATGCCACCACCGCCGACGGTGACGCCGACCTCATCATCCGGAAACCCATCGGCGAAGTCCTTGGCAGTCTCTTCGACTGATCGAGGCAAACTATTTGAAAAGCCATAAAGTACGAATCCCTTATGGAAAGTTTTAGGGATTCTTAAACCCCTTTTTCAAAAGGGGTTTAAGCGGGTCAAGGGCAAAGCCCTTGCGGGTGCAGGGCAGAGCCCTGCCCTTGCATTCCCCTGAAAGGAGGCGAGAGTTATGGCATTGAAGTATGAGAAATCCTGCGGAGCGTTGGTCTTCCGCCAGGACCCCAGGACGGGGAGAATGTACATTCTGATGATCCGCCATAAGCATGGCGGCCACCGCTCCTTCCCCAAGGGGCACGTGGAGGCGGGAGAGACCGAGCACCAGACTGCCATCCGCGAGGTGGAGGAGGAGACGGCGGTGAAGATCCGCATTACCTCCGACTTCTGCGAGAAGGTGCACTACAGCCCCATGCCCGGCGTACAGAAGGAAGTGGTCTACTTTATGGCCATGACCGACCAGCGAGCCACTCATCCTCACGATGGCGAGATCGCGGACGTGGAGTGGGTGCCCCTGGACAACGCCGAGCGGTCCCTGACCCATGAAAATGACAAGATCGTGCTCCGCGCGGCCATGAAGGCCTTGAAGGAGACCATGGTCTGAATACCTTGTTGAAACGGTATGCCGTCTGTCCCCGCTTGGGCGAGGGATGGGAGCGGTATGCCGTTTCACGCTTTTTTGCGGGGAAAATACCCCCCGAGACCCACCGAAAGGAGCTGTTTTCATGACATCTGAAACCAATGCAACCTATGCGCCGCCGCGCGCTCTTTTGTACGCCGCCCGCATTTTTTCGGCCCTGCTGATCTCCTTTGGGGCTGTTTGCTACGTTCCCATGCGGGAGGGGGTGTTGTCCCCGATGCTTCTGTATGGGCTGATCCCTTTGTACCTGTTCTGCAACGCTCTCCCCTATCTGCTCTACTACGGCATTCCCAAGGCGAGTGACGACAGACGACACATCCTGTCTCCCAGCCATTCCCGCCACTCCCTGCGTTCCTGCGCCCATGGCGTGGAAATGCTCCGTATTTTCTTGCTCTCCACGGGAATTTCGGTGGTCTACCATCTGATTCGTCTCCCCCTGCTCTGGACGGGCCGATGGGCGGATTGGCTCATATCGGCGGCCATCGCGGTAGGCGTTCTGGCGGTGGTGTTCTGGAATGGTATGCTTTGTCTGTATATTTTTTCGGTGCAGCTGGGCATCCGCTGGCGGGTCATCGGGGCCTTGTGCGGACTCATCCCCGTGGCCCAGCTCATCGCTCTGCGCCGCATCATGAGGGTGGTAACTGCTGAGGTGGAGACCGAATGCACCCGTATTCTGCGTAACAACGCCCGCCGCGAAGAGCGTGTCTGCGCGACCCGATACCCCATTCTACTGGTTCACGGCGTATTTTTCCGGGACTACAAGCATCTCAATTATTGGGGACGCATTCCTTACGATCTGGAGCTCAACGGTGCCACGGTCTACTACGGAGGGCAACATTCGGCGGCGGCTGTGGCCGATTGTGCGGCTGAGCTGGCGGAGCGTATCCGGGAGATCGTGGCTGAGACGGGCTGTGAAAAGGTCAACGTCATTGCCCACTCCAAGGGAGGGCTGGATATGCGCTATGCCCTGAAAAACCACGGGATCTCCCCCATGGTAGCCTCTCTGACCACCGTCAATACCCCCCACAAGGGCTGTATTTTCGTGGATTTCATGCTGAAGACCTTTTCGGAATCGGTCAAGGACAAGGTGGCGAGCACCTACAATACGGCGGCGAAGAAGCTGGGGGATCCCAATCCCGATTTCATGGCCGCTGTAGGCGATCTGACCGCCACGGGCTGTGCCGCCCTGGAGCCGCATCTGGCGGGGGAGAGCAATTCCGCCGCCCTTACGGGCATCTACTGCCAGAGCGTGGGCTCCCTTCTGCCCCGCGCCCGAGGCGGACGGTTTCCCTTGAACCTGGCGTACCCCATCGTCCGTTTCTTTGACGGCCCCAACGACGGTCTGGTGGCCGAGACCTCCTTTTCCTTCGGGGAGAAGTACACACTCCTGACCCCCTCGGGGGATCGCGGGATTTCTCACGGAGACATGATCGATCTGAACCGGGAGAACGTGGAGGGCTTTGACGTGCGGGAGTTTTACGTCGGGCTGGTCTCGGAGCTGCGGGAGCGGGGGCTGTGATCCTGTCCCCCGCGTGATGCGTCACGGCAGGAGCCGGTCGGGAATGTCCGTGTGCCAAACAGAACAGAAAAACCGCTGAGCAGAATCACTCAGCGGTTTTCTTGTATCAAGCTACAATGAGCACGGATGCAAAATCAGCTCAGCTTGGACTGGTTGACCTTGATGCCGGGGCCCATGGTGGATGCGATCACGCAGGACTTGATATACTGACCCTTGGCAGCGGCGGGCTTAGCCTTGATGACGGCACCGACCAGGGTGTCGAAGTTCGCCTGGAGCTTCTCGGCACCGAAGGAAGCCTTACCGATGGGGCAGTGGATGATGTTGGTCTTATCGAGACGGTACTCGATCTTACCGGCCTTAGCCTCACGGACAGCACGGGCAACGTCGGGGGTGACGGTGCCGGCCTTGGGAGAGGGCATCAGACCCTTGGGACCCAGGATCTTACCCAGACGACCGATGGTACCCATCATGTCGGGGGAAGCGATGACCACGTCGAAGTCGAACCAGTTCTCCTTCTGGATCTTCTCAGCCAGCTCAACGCCGCCAACGTAGTCGGCACCGGCCTCCTGAGCCTTGGCGATGTTGTCGCCCTTAGCGAAAACCAGAACGCGGGCGGTCTTACCGGTACCGTTGGGGAGGACGACGGCACCGCGGACCTGCTGGTCAGCGTGACGGGAGTCAACACCCAGACGGATGTGGATCTCGATGGTCTCATCGAACTTTGCCTTGGAAGTCTGGCAAACCAGAGCCAGAGCCTCGGCGGGATCGTACATCTTGCTCTTGTCGATCAGCTTTGCGCTGTCGGCATACTTCTTTCCAACTTTAGCCATTTCCGTATACCTCCTTCAATTAGTCCTCAACCGTGATACCCATGGAGCGGGCGGTACCTGCGATCATGCTCATGGCAGCCTCGAGGGAACCGGCGTTCAGGTCGGGCATCTTGGTCTCTGCGATCTTCTGCACCTGCTCCTTGGTGAGCTTGGCCACCTTGTCCTTGTTGGGCTTAGCGGAAGCGGTGTCGATACCGGCAGCCTTCTTGATGAGGACGGGAGCGGGAGGAGTCTTGGTGATGAAGGTGAAGGAGCGGTCGGCGTAGACGGTGATGACAACGGGGATGATGAGACCGATGTCATTCTTGGTGCGCTCGTTGAACTCCTTGGTGAACACGGGGATAGCTACACCGTACTGACCCAGAGCGGGACCTACGGGAGGCTGGGGAGTAGCCTTACCGGCGGGCAGCTGGAGCTTGATATAACCCATAATTTTCTTAGCCATAATGATTGAACCTCCAAATGTGGTACTTGTACGGGAGAGTTGCCAGGGGCAGTATTTTCTCCCTCCCACGACGGACGCGGTTGCGGCTAAGCACACCGTTCCGCACCCCTTTCACGGGGATTTTGTTGCAGACGGGACTCCGTGATTCAAGGGGAGTCCTATGGTTGGGCGGTTACGCCCGGAAAAAGTGTAGATCGAAACGATCAGTCGGCGGGCTTGATGGCGGATGCCTCCAGCTCGACGGGCATATCGCGGCGGCCACGCTTGACCATGACCGTGACGTTACGCAGATCGTCGGAGATCGACTGGACAACGCCGGTATAGCCCTCGAACAGGCCGGCAACGATCTGCACGTTGTCGCCCACGTTCACGGCCAGGCGTACCTTGACCTCCTCAATGTTGAGAGCCTCGACCTCGGCATCGGACAGGGGGGTGGGACGGGACCCGGGACCCACGAATCCGGTCACGCCCGTGATGTTACGGACGGCGTGCCAGCTCTCATCGGTCATGACCATCTTGATGTAGACGTAGCTGGGGAAGATCTTGACCTCCACCACCTTCTCGATATCACCGTTCTTTTCGACGATGGTCTCGACGGGAATGCGGATATCGAAGATCTTGTCTCCGAGGCCGCGGTTCTCTACGATCTTTTCAAGGTTTGCCTTGACCTTGCTTTCATAGCCCGAATAGGTGTGCGCCACATACCACCGCGGGCCTACGTTCATCTCATCGATATCACTCATGCTATCTCACCCAAGATCAGTGGACCAGCTCGCCCAGGAGGAGCATTCCTCTGGAGAATGCGAAGTCCAAAAGTCCAATGGCAACGGCGATGGCGAGGATAATGATGACGACGACGAATACGTTCTTCTTCAGCTTGTCCTTGGGGCACCAGGTGATCTTGCCGCACTCGGACTTCAGACCCTTCCACCAAGCGGGAATCTTTGCGCGGAAGACGATGACAAGGACGATCAGAGCGGCGAGGATGACACCGCCGACCACCAGGTTGATGATCCCGCGGGTTCTCTGCTGCTTCTTTTCCTCAGCGTCAGCGGCGTTCTCGGTGGTGGTCTCTTCCTTGGTCGTGGTCTCTGCCTTGGTTGCGGCCTCGGTCTCGCCGGACTCGGCACTCGTGCCTGCCTCGGTCTCGTCGGAGCTCTCGGGCTCGGTTGTCGCAACCGTCTCGGCGACGGTGGTCTCCTCGCTCGTAGCGGCATCCTCGGCAAAGGCGGAAACTGCGAAAGCGGAGAACAGCATCAGGAGAGACAGGAGAGACAGGAGAGCGGCCAGGACAGCCAGCTTGTTGCTCTTAAACATGTTCATTCCTCCCAATCACTTAGACTCTTTGTGAAGAGTGTGCTTGCGGCAGAATTTGCAGTGCTTCTTGAGCTCAAGTCTGTCAGGGTTGTTCTTCTTGTTCTTCATTGTGTCGTAGTTTCTCTGCTTGCACTCAGTGCAGACCAGAGTGACCTTGACTCTTACTTCATTAGCCATGATATCGGCACCTCCCATAAAAATTATTTGCAGTCTCACGGAAGTAAGACTGCCGTGTACCTCCCTCTCCGAAAGCCCGTGCCCGTCTTGTGGCGCAAGTTGCGGGCACAACAAAAAAGCTCTTCGCAGAGGTGATGCCATTATACCACAACTCTCTTTCTGTGTCAAGGGTTTTTTCGATATTTTGTGATTTTTATACAATTTCACCCGATGGGACTTCCGCAGGGGGGATGTCATGGGCAGAATCACAAGAAAAACGGGGAGAATCGCGTCTCCCCGCTGTGTTTCACCGCTTTTTCTCCTTCCGTATGCCGAACATCCTCCTTAAAATGGGCGCGAGCAGAGCGGGGGTGCGCAGGACTACGATCTTCATGGGGGTACCTTCCTTTCTCTCTATGTAGGCACGGTCATTGTCATTCTATGTCACAAGTATGCAATTGGTTCGCAGGCGGTTGCTCTGCCGGGGGGAGACGGCGGGCTCTTTTCTTACAGATTGGAAAAATCCCATTGACAACCTCTGCATTTTGTGGTATCCTATCATTATCCCCCTTCCGAAAGGAGTCCGATTATGCAAATTACCAAAACCGATTCCGTCATTTTGTTGCACGAGACCGAAAGCTTCAACCGATACGTTCTGACCTACACCGCCGACGTTCCTCTGCGCTGTACCCTGACCTACGCTGCGGAGAACGGCGAGCGTGTGGAGGAGTTCTTCCTGGAGGCAGGCGAGAACGTGGTTTTTGCCTCCTATACAGACGGCTATCTCCGCCACAAGACCGCCCGTGCGGCACGGTCCCTCACCGTCCGCGCCATCAGTCACGAAAGCGGTGAGCTTACTCTGCACGGCTTTTCGGTGGAGACCCACCCTGTATTGGCCGAAAAGACCTACTTCTTTGAGAACGAGCGTTACCGCGTGGGCGTGGAGCTGTGCTGGGGCGGCGGGCTGTCCTATCTGGCCGATAAGAAGTGCCCTGTGGAGGGACTTGTGAACATCCTCAACAACTTCGACACAGGCCGCCTCGTCCAACAGTCCTACTACGGCACGGGGGACCCCCCCTACGTCCGTGGGGAGTTCATGGGCAACAGCTGGTGCTACAACCCCGTTCAGGGCGGAGACCGAGGCAACCACAAGTCCAAGCTGGTGGATGCCCGGGTCAGCGAGCACGAGGTCTACGTCAAGTGCCGTCCCCGCGACTGGGGGCACGACGGCGGGACGACCTACGCTTACATGGAGAATTGGTACCGCCTGGACGGAGACTACCTGGTGGTGGACAACCGCTTTGTGGATTTCTCGGGCTACACGCACCCCATGGCCGGTCAGGAGGTGCCCGCCTTCTACACGGTGAGCTATCTCAACAATTACTACTGGTACGACGGTGACAAGCCCTGGACCGACGATGCCCTGTCGGTCAAGTCCGATCTCCCCTTCTGGCCCGACGATTGGCCCTACTGCACCTTCCGGCCCAAGGCGGGCAACACCGAGCTGTGGAGCGCATTTGTGGACGATGACGGCTACGGCCTGGGTCTGTATACCCCCAATATCGGCCATACCATCGCAGGGCGGCATATGTACGACGGCTCCAAGGATCCTGCCGCCGCCTCCTGCAATTACATTGCCCCCCTCAAGGGTGTGCGGCTCCAATGCTTCAAGCCCGTGACCTACTCCTATCTCATTACGGCGGGAAAGCTGGAGGAGATCCGCGCCCGCTTCAAGGCCAGGAAGGACGAGATCGCCAATACGGCGTGGGATGCTTATTGAGTGTCCTTCTCTGAGTCTCTCCCATATGGAAACCCCGCTTGCCGAAGACTTGGCAAGCGGGGTTTTGGTATCTGTGTTACGGTCGGGAGAGGTCAATCCTTCTTCTTCCATACCATGGCGGCGGCCATGGCGGACAGGATGGCGGCCAGACCGAAGCTGACGGTTGCGCCGCAGCCCTTCTCCTCGGTGGGCTCGGTCTCCCCGGAAGCCGAGGAATCGCTTCCGTCGGGAGCCTGGGTTTCGTCGCCGTTGGGGGCCTGGGTTTCGCCGTCGGGAGCCTGCGTGGCATCACCGTCGGGGGCGGAGGTCTCTTCGTCTTCCTCGCCGGCGTCATCGTCATAGGCACTGTCGGCGTAGAGGTCGGTGGGGTCGTTCTGGTAGATCTTGATCCAGGCCAGATCAATGGACTGCTGGGCGGAGTTTTCGGCATACACGAAGGGCACGAAGCCGAGGTTCATGATGAAGTGGTTCCAGGAGGAGTCGTCCATCATGTAGAAGACGACGGTATGCCATTCGCCGTCACCGCCGATGATCTCGTAGTAGCAGGCATCCAGGCGGTAATCGGGGTTATTGACGGTACGGAAAATGAGTCCCAGCTCTTCGGCCTCGGTGTAGGCGGTGCGGTACTTGACCACTACGTAGTCGGCCTGACCGCCCAGGACGTTGGTGGGATATTTGGTGCTGAAGACGTAGGGCAGATTATCCTCGCCGCCAAAGGAGGTGATCCGCATGAAGGACTCCTCGCCCTCGGTGACGTACTCCACGCCGGCGAACTCGCTGTCGAAGGTATCCACCACCGACTTATCTGCAAAGTCGATGTACTCCATGAGCTTGAATTCCTTGTCCTCCTCGCTCATGCCGGGGAGCTCCACGGGCTTGATCTCCAGACCGTCGGGCTTGCCCGTGAAAGCAACGCGGGCGAAATACTCGTTGACCTTGTTGGAATACTGACCGCCGATACCGTGGCAGAAGGCAAGCTGCCAGGTCTCGTTGGTGGTCTGCGCCTGACCGTTGACGGCCAGGAGCCATGCGTAGTTCATTTCGTCGCCGTTCTCCACGACGCGATCCAGGCCCAGAACGCTCTGCAAGTGGATGCGTGCCTCGTAAACCAGAATCTGGTTCTCGGCGTCGTAGGAGCCCACGAAGTCCTCACCGCCCTTGGGGACGTAGGTGCCCATGCCGGCCCACTTGTGGGTAAGCTGCTCACCGCTTTCGCTGTGGACACCAAAGCCCAGCTCGTAGTAGCTGGAGTGGTTGCCCGTTGCCGCCACGTCGGCAATACCGACCTGGAGACAATTGAAGGCGTACAGAAGGGCGCTGGATTCGGGATCGCACTTGTAGCCGTTGAGGCACTTGATCTCAAAGGCAACGTACAAATAGGTGCCGTCCCAGCCCCACCAGGCGTCAAAGAAATCCTGCTGAGTGGAGTCGTAGAACTCCCGGAACTCCTCCTCGGTGGTGCCGTTGCCTTCCACGCCGACGGGAGCCATCCAGGACAGGTAATCCTCGTACAGCTCAAAGGGCATATACTCGGTCTTGCCGATCTCACCGTCGATGGTGGGGGTGATGCGCAGGAAGGGGACCTCCCAGCCGATCTCCCGCTCGCCGGCTTCGCCGGCCAGGATCTCGTCAATGTTCTTGGCGTTCTCCACCCAGTAGCCGGCCTCCTGGGTCGCGGCGGAGGCGCAGAGGATGCCCGCCGTAAGCAGGGCGGCGATACAAACGAGAAGGGCGATATACTTTTTCATAACCGTTTCTCCTTTACAATAAGGTTGCGCACAATCGTACACTACCCTTATTATAGCAACCGCCGTTGGGATTGTCAACCGACCGACCGTTTTTTTGTATATCTATACAAAAAATTTGCCATTATACACAAAAGGCGGCCCCGCCTGTGTGGGGGCCGCAAAAAGGGGGAGGGAGGATCAGGCTTGCGCCGCCAGCGCGGCGAGGAGCAGGGGGATCCCGACGGCGAGGATGGCGGCGGAGATACCGATGCAAATGAGGATCTTGTGGATGGTCTTTTTGCGGGTCTTCATGAAGATGGTCAGACCCATGCCGATCATAGCGCCCAGCGCGCCGCCGATGGCACCGCCGATCACGAAGACGAAGAACAGGATACCGGGGATACAGCCCAGCACGGCATCCAAGACCGAGGCCTTGGAGGTCAGGGTGACGGTCTCGTCGCCGATCACCAAGGATACGCCGCCCACGTAGCTGCCCTTGACCGTGACCGTCACGGGAGCGGACGCGCCCTCCTCGGGGGAAGCGAAGGGATCGGCGGGCAGGGGTTGGTATTGGTAGGTGGTCTTATTGATCTTTTGCAGTGGGATGCCGTCGAACGTAATGATCTTTTTGCCCGTCCAGAAGCTCTCCTCGTAGGTGATGAGGCCGTAGGCGGGGTGGGATACGGTGGTTGGCATGGGTGGATCTCCTTTTCGGTTTTTCAGGTATGCGATCGGAAAATGCTTCGGATTTGGGTTTGTCGGTAGGTTTGAAACGGTGTGTTTTGCGGCTTGCCAGCGTTGTTTGCCCTCTCACCGCTTCGCGCCCGAGCTTGCGAGGAGGCACCCCCAGAGGGGGAGCCTTAGAACGACGGAAAAACACTTGTCGAAAAAGAAGATTCTTTGGGTTTAACACGAAAGGCTCCCCCTCTGGGGGAGCTCCCGCCGCAGGCGGGTGAGAGGGCAACACATAAAGGTCAGCAGAATCAAACAGACCGAAAAACCCCAATTCCCACAATTATGCGATCACCTAATTTTCGTTGCCTTCATCATACCACAGAGCGGGGGCTTTGTCAAGCGGGGTGGGATGATCGGTCGCGTTTTGGGATAAACGGTTGCGAGAGGGGGACTCAACCCAAACGAGAATCCCGCGCCGAGGCGCGGGACAAGGGGGGATGGGAGGAATATATCGACGCTCCGAGCCTCGGCATCGGAGGGAGGGAAAGGATCGGATCCCGTATCAGACCGTCATACGGACGAAGGCCCCCAGGGCGGGGTCGCCCGTGTCGGTGAGCCAGCCGTCGGAGAGGGCGCGGTGCAGGATCAGCTCCCGTTTGAAGCCCGTGCTCATGGAGACCAGCGCCAGGATATGCCCATCCTCCCGCAGGTGGGCGGGGAGGTCGGCGGTGAGGATGCCCTTCGCGTACTCACTCAGACCCAGGATGATCTCCCGCACGCGGGCGACCAGACCGCGAAGCTCGTCCCGCTCGGCGGGGGTAAAGGCGGCGGTGCGGTCGGCCATGTCGAAGTGGAGGACGGCGGACTTGTAGCCCTCCTCGGTGGGGCGGAGGTAGCCGATCTCGGCCAGCTGTTCCAGATAGGTAGGGTCTGCGGTACAGGGCGTACCCGTAGCCTCGGCGCGGACGACCTCACCCAGCGCGTCGGCCGGCTTGCCGTCCAGATACTCGGGTGTGCGATCCATGATGTACTCGTAGTAGAATTTATACTGCTGGAAGCACACCTCGGTGTCGGACGAGCCGTGGAGACCCACGAAATACTCGGGGATATTGATGACGTTCTTGCCGTCGGAGGTCATGGCGTTGGTCTTCCCCTGATAGCCGATGATATCCCACTGGCCGCCGTCGGGTCGCTTCGTCCACCAGCCGTGCAGGTTCACCTTGCCGAAGGCCTCATATTGGATGGTATCCAACGCCTGCATGAGCAACGTCCACTTGGCGGTCTCGTAGTCCTGCCCGCCCCGATAAGGCTTGACTCCGTGGGCGTGACACAGAGCCACGTAGCGGTCGACCAGGGTCTCCAGAAGATCCGCCATCTCGTCTTGCAGCTCGACCTGACGCTTGTTGCACGCCTGCCAGGCCTCACGGCTGACGATGGGGAAGGCGGTCCGGTACTTGACGCCCGCCGTCGTCTCCACGGTGGACAGGAAGGTCTCGCGGACCAGGAAATCCAGCTCGCTCTGCATATAGGGAAGGGCGACACCCAGGGCGATGGCCAGCTCCTCGGCGGTCTCGGGGGTGTCGTAGACCTCCAGGAAGATGTTCTGGTACAGGGGATGGTTCAAAATGCGCCAGGGCTGACCGAAGGCGCCGAAGGAGGAGCAATTGTTGACAAACTCGATCTCCTCGGGCTTGTAGCTTCTGACTCCGAATTCTCTTGCCATATTCATTCCTTCTTTCATATGTTTTCGGGCGCGGTGGAGCCTCGTCAGCACCGTTCCCCGCGGCACGCCCAGGCTGTCGGCGATGTCCTGCACCGAGCGGTCCTCGATGTAGTGGGCCACCAGCACGCGGCGGTAGTCCTCGCGGATGAAGGCCAGCTCCCGTCGGAGGGTATTCAGCCGCTCGGGTTCGGTGCCGTCGTCCTCGTCCAATATCCCCGGCTCTTCGGGCAGCTCATCTCCGGATATGAGCTGACTGCGCCGGTTCTTGGCATCGGCCCAACGGCTGTAGCGGTTGCGGGCGATGCGCCAGACCCAAGCCGCAAAGCTTTGGGGCAGGATTCCCTTGCGGAGAGCGGCCATGATCTCATAGGTGATCTCGGAGGCCAGATCCTCGGCCTCAAAGGGATCGCCGCACTTGCGGAGGCAGAAGTAGTAGACCTTTTCCATGTAGTCGGCGGCGTACTGCTCCATAAGGGTATCGGGGGTTGGATCCATGACGGTCTCCTTTCAAGAATTTGGTACTTGGGCGGCGGGCTTTCACGCTCCACTCATATAGTGTCGGAAAAGCCGGAATGATTACAGGGGGCGGAAAGAAAAACGTAACTATTTTGCTATACTTCAAATTAGGGGTTTAGCGGGGAGAAGTCCGCGTTCCTTAGCCTTCCCCAGCGGGGAAGGTGGCACCCGCTTTAGCGGGTGACGGATGAGGAGAGCGGGTTTCAGATTTCCTTCCCGGTGTCAGCTTTTTCCCTGTCTACCAAAAAGAGAATCCACACCCGGAGGGCCTCTGTGTGCGGCTCTCCTCATCCACCGCTTCGCGGTCCTCCGCATCCGCTTGTGGATGGCACCGCATGGGGAAGGCAAAGGAACAGCCCGATAAGCCCAAATTTGAAACACAGACCGAATCGCTACGAAAAAATTTACCCCAACCGACGGTCGGGGTAAAAGCAAGCTGCTATGATACGTATTTTGACGCTTGGATCCTCATGCATCCCGCGACTCGATGATGAACACCCCGCCTTTCTTCACCGCGATGAACGCCACGTTCCCCGTGATTTCGTTGGAGACAGCGAACTGGTTGCGTCGGCGGATGGTGGCGCGCTTGAGGGGATACTTGCACCCCTCGATGTCCACCCCCTTGACCACCTCGTCGGCGGCGATGAGGGAGAGATACTTGTAGGTGCTCCGGGCGACCAGGGTGGAGGAGGACTTGATATAGTGGGCGCGGCTTTG
This sequence comes from Clostridia bacterium, assembly GCA_017938885.1. GTDB lineage: Bacteria > Bacillota > Clostridia > Oscillospirales > CAG-272 > CAMEON01. The sequence continues at coordinate 37,363 of JAGBAS010000139.1, read as the reverse complement.
GCCGTCGGTGATATAGCCGTGGAGCCCGCGGGTGTGCAGATCCTCCAGAATGGCCAGGGTAGAGAGGGTATGATCCAGCCGGCCCGACAGACCGCCGACGATGATGATCTCGTCGGCTCCCCGCTCGATGGCGATTTCCACCGCGAGCTGGGTATCGGTGTAGTCCTTCTCGGCGGGGACCTGTTGGATCTCCACCCCCTCGTCCCGGGGGACGGAGCCGATGGAGTCGAAGTCTCCCAAAAGGAGGTCGATCCGCTCCCCCAGGGCCTTGGCGGTATGATACCCCGAATCGGCGGCGATGCAAAGATCGTCGGCCTTGGGATGCTCGGTGATGGATTCGGTGCGGACGGTGCCGCCTGTGTAGATGAATGCTCGCATGACAGGTATCCTTTTCGGGTAATTTCATGGTCAAACGGGATGCAACCGCGTGTTTTCTTCATTATACTTCATTTTCGTCGATTTGTCAACCGTCTCTCTTGACTTCGGGGGAGGAATGTGCTATAATAAAATAAATATATGTTTTCGGAGGAATGACCATGTCCCCCATTCGTCTCGCTATCTTTGATCTGGACGGCACCGCCGCCGATACCCTGGATGGGATTACCGAAGCCCTCAACCGCACCATGGCGGAGTGCGGCTACCCGCTCCACACCAAGGACAGCGTGCTGGGATTCGTCAACTACAATACCCGCCGCTACGTCGAGGAGGCACTGCCCGTGTCTGCCCGCACGGACGGGGAGATAAACCGCGTGCTGGCTGTCTACAACCGACACTACGCCGATACCTACGTCCGTACAGTCCCCTACGAGGGCATTCCCGCCCTGCTGGAGCGGCTGGGCGAGCGGTGCCTTCTGGCCATGAACTCCAATAAGCAGGACAGCTTTGTCAAGGCACTGGCGGCACAGCTCTTCCCCGAGGGCACCTTTATCGCCGCCGAAGGCTACCGTCCCGACCGCCCCTCCAAGCCCGATCCCGCCATGGCCTACGCCATCATGGAGACCGCGTCCGAAAAGCTGGGGGATAAGCTCACCCCCGCCGAATGCGTCTATATCGGGGACAGCGACGTGGACTACATGACCGCAAAGAACGCGGGGATGCAAGCGGTCAGCGTCTCTTGGGGCTATCGCTCCTATGAATTCCTCCGAGCTTTGGGGGATCAGCCCGTGGCGCAGACGCCGGAGGAGCTGTGGGAGATACTCCGCGCGCAGGGCGTGTAACAAATGCCAAATACAAAATACAAAATCATATTCTTGGGAGGTACCTTATGAAACCCACATGCAAGCGACTGTCGGCCTTGCTGCTGGCATCCCTCATGTTGATTTCCGCCGCTGCTTGCACAGGCAGCGGAGACCCCACCGACACCTCCGCTCCCGACACGGGGACGGGAACCGACACCCAAGCCCCCGACGCCGAGGTCACCACCGAGGAAGTGACTCTTCCCGCCCCCGAGGACTACGAGGTCACCGAGAAGGACGGTACCGCTACCGTCACCACCCCTCTGGGGCTGACCTACACGGTTACGGGCTACACCGCCCTGGACAAGGCCACCGCCACCGTGGGTGATGCCCTGACCTACACCTTCTCCGAGGAAGCCTTCTCCGAGAAGTTCAACCGCTTCACCCTGACCTACGCCGCCACCGCTCCCGTCAAGGTCTGGGCTACCTACACCGAGCGAGGCAAGACCACCGAGGAGTACTTCTTCCTGGACGGCAAGGAGGGGCAGTTCTCGGGTCTGAACACCGGCTACATGGACGGCTACAGCGCCCGCAAGCTCACCGCCCTGCGGGTGGAGCCTCTGACCGACAAGGCTACCTCCTTCACCCTGGCGGGGGTCTCCACCGAGAAGCTGGACAAGCTCCCCCGCACCTACTACCTGGAGAGCGACCGCTACAAGCTGGGCATTGATCTCGGCTGGGGCGGAACCGTCAGCTACCTGGAGGACAAGACCTGTACCATCCCCGATCTGGTGAACTTGGTCAACAAGCACGACACGGGCCGCCTCATCCAGCAGTCCTTCTACGGGGTGCAGGAGAACGACGAGTACAAGCCCGGTGTTTCCTTCGACTCCAAGTGGGTGTACAATCCCGTCCAGGGCGGCGACCAGTACAACAACCCCAGCCGCCTCATTGATCTGGTCATCACCGAGAATTCCCTCTACATCAAATCCCAGGCGCAGGACTGGTCGTTGGACGGTCAGCTTACGCCCTCCTACTACGAAAACACCTACACCCTGGACGGCGACTGCGTCAAGGTAGATAACCGCTTCACCGACTACTCGGGCTGGGAGCATCCCTTCGCGGGACAGGAGCTACCCGCCTTCTATACCGTCTCCTACCTGGATACCTTCGTGTGGTACAACGGCGAGGAGCCTTGGACGGATGGCGCACTCTCCTCCAAGAATGACCTCCCCTTCTGGGGCGACTTCGCGGGGCAGTGCACCTTCATCCTCCGGGAGAAGAACACCGAGACCTGGTGCGCGTGGATCAACGGCTCGGATGATTACGGTCTGGGCGTCTACGTGCCCAACATCGACCAGCACAAGGCAGGCCGCTACCTCTTTGACGGCTCCAAGAGCGACATGGCCGAGTCCACGGGCTACGTGGCTCCCGTCAACGTCCTCAAGATCGTCTCCTTCGACCCCATCGAGTACAGCTACCTCCTGACCGCAGGCTCCACCGACACCATCCGTAAGACCTTCACCGACCGCAAGGACTTCACCGACAACGCCGACCTGCGGGTCAACTACCGGTCCACCCGCCTGCCCTCCGTTGATGGAGACATCACCAAGCTGGACTTCACGGAGGGTAAGAACCTGGCCCTCATCGCCAGCCCCGTGGATACGACGGTGGTCTTTGACGAGACCGCAGGCGCGGTCAAGCTCACGGCGGGATCCGTGGGTGACGTCAGCATCACCATTCCCTACGGCTCCAGCTCCACCCCCCTGTCGGCTGACAGCTACAAGACCCTGAAGATCGAGTACATGATCCCCAAGGACAACGCCTCAGGCTTCTACCAGTCCGATCTCTTCCTCTGCGCGGGCAGTATCTCGAGCCCCGATGGCAACGCCCGTGTTCGCGTGGATCTCACCAAGGACGGCGAGTACCACACCCTGGAGGTGGATCTGTCGAAGAACGCCTACTGGACGGGGGATATCCACATGATCCGCTTTGATTACTTCGACTTCTCCTCCGCAGGGGACGTGATGTATATCAAGAATATCAGCTTGGAGTGATCCGATCCCTTCGGTGAAGCGTTGACCCTATTATTTGAGGTAGGGGCGCACCTGTGTGTGCGCCCGGTATGACCAATGTTCGCAAGGGCGCACACATAGGTGCGCCCCTACCCCTGCATTTTTTAGTAGAATAAGCGCAAACACACCCAACCGCAACGGTCACGACCCCGGCCGTTGCGGTTTTTTGACGAACAAATTGCAGTGTATCGGGGAGCGGGGACGCGCCAAAGGGGCTTTTTGCAAAAAGCCCCTCCGGACTTCCCAAAAACCTTAAAAAGGTTTGTTCATAAATGTTTTTAAAGTTTGGGGAGTTCTTAGAACCTTTTTGTAAAAAGGTTCTAAGCCGCCGGAGGCCACTCTCCCGCTCCCCCCGGCAAACCCCAATTTGAAATCCAAAAAAAACTTGACGAATCCCCCAAAATATGCTATACTAAAGCCACCTAAATCCAAGCGGCCGCGCCGCCGAAAGGAAACAATGCCATGTTCAAGACAAAACTGGTCTCCTCTCTGGAAAAGCCCTTCCTGCACAGCCGTATCGAGGACTACCGTTCTCTCTCCTTCATCCGCATGATGAAGAACCAGCGGCTCTCCTTCCAGCTCCTTCATACCCTCGTGGGCATCGATACCCCCTTCCGCGCCATGCTGGCTCTGAAGATTGAGGGCCTGCCCGCCGAGTACGTGACCGCCCGCACCGTGGAGCTGGTGCCCGTGGCTTACCCCATCTACCCCGAGATCCGCGACGATAACTACCTCTCCAAGGAGCCCGGCCTCTACCCCGACTGGCTCCAGCCCCTCCACTACGGCGGTGTCATCTCGGTCATGAAGAACCAGCTCCGCGCCGTCTGGATCCAGTTTGACCCCCAGGGGAACGTTCCCGCGGGCTCCTATACCGTCACCGTCAGCCTCATGGCGGGGGAGGAGGCCGTGGCCTCCGAGACGCTGACCGTTGAGGTGCTGAACGCCGAGCTCCCCCCCCAGGAGATGAAGCTGACCCAGTGGTTCCATTGCGACTGCCTGGCCAACTACTACCACTGCGAGCCCTGGTCCGAGCGGCACTGGGAGATCGTGGAGAACTTCGCCCGCACCGCCCGCCACAACGGCATCAACCTCCTTTTGACCCCCCTGTTCACCCCCGCTCTGGATACCGCTGTGGGGGGTGAGCGCACCACTACCCAGCTCTTGGATATTACCGTTACCCGCGCCAATGGCGCAAGCGAATACTCCTTCGGCTTTGACAAGCTGGACCGCTGGATCGAGATGTGCAACCGTCTGGATATCCCCTACTTCGAGATCTCCCACCTCTTCACCCAGTGGGGCGCGGGCCACGCACCCAAGGTGATGGCCACCGTGGATCGTGCCGATGGCACAAGCGAATACAAGCGCATCTTCGGCTGGGACACCGACGCCACGGGGGAGGAGTACGCCCGCTTCCTGCGGACCATGCTGACGGCTTTCCTTGCTCACATGAAGGAGAGAGGCGACGACAAGCGGTGTCTGTTCCACATTTCCGACGAGCCCAATATCGACCAGCTGGAGCAGTACAAGAAGTCCAAGGCGGTGGTGGCCGATCTCTTGGAGGGCTATACCATCATGGATGCTCTTTCCAACTACGAGTTCTACCGTCAGGGTATCGTGGAGACCCCCATTCCCTGCAACAACCACGTGGAGCCTTTTATCGAAAACAAGGTCCCCAATCTCTGGACCTACTACTGCTGCGGTCAGTGCGTGGACGTGTCCAACCGCCTCATCGCCATGCCCGGCTGGCGCAACCGTTCCATCGGTATGCAGTTCTACAAGTACGATATCGCGGGCTTCCTCCAGTGGGGCTACAATTTCTACAACAATATGCACTCGGTCAACACCATTAACCCCTATGCCGACGTCAGCGGCGAGTACTGGGTACCCGCAGGGGATCCCTTCTCGGTCTACCCCGCCGAGGATGGCACTGCCTACGAGTCCGTCCGCATCATCCAGTTCCACGAGGCCCTGGAGGACTGCCGCGCCATGAAGCTGGCCGAATCCTTCTGGGGCAAGGAGCGGGTCATCGCCGAGATGGAAGCGGTATTCGGCCGGGAGATCAAGTTCTCCCGCTGCGCCAAGTCCGCCGATATGATGCTGGCCATCCGCGCCAAGGTAGACGAGCTGATCGCCGAGGCTGTGGGAAACCGTGACTGACCGGGGTTGTCGAAAGGAGCCGCTATGTCCTACGCTGTCATTCCCGTGACCCCCGAAACCACCCCCGCCGCCGTGTCCATCTGGAACCGGGTGGTGGAGGACGGGGTAGCCTTTCCCCAAACAGAACCCTTGACCCTCGAAGAGGGTGCCGCCTTCTTTGCCGAGCAGACCCTGACCGCCGTGGCGGTGGACGAGGACGGGGCGGTGCTGGGGATGTACATCCTCCACCCTAACAACGTCGGCCGTTGCGGTCACATCGCCAACGCCAGCTACGCCGTGGCCCGTCATGCCCGAGGGCGGGGCGTGGGGGAGGCTCTGGTGCGGGACAGCCTCAGGCAGGCCAAGGCTCACGGCTTCACGATCATGCAGTTCAACGCCGTGGTGGCTACCAACACCCGCGCCCTGCGCCTGTACGAGAAGGTGGGCTTTACCCGTCTGGGGGTGATCCCCAAGGGGTTCCGCCTGCCCGACGGGACGTATGCGGATATCGTGCCGCAGTATATAGAGCTGTGAGCGTTCCCGCGATCGGCAGAAAGGAGACACTATGGATCCCCTCGTTTCCCTGTTCGTGTTCCTTGCGACCCTTGCCGTGGGCTTCCTGTATACTCTTTGGAGGCCTGTCAAGCGCGTCACGCTGAACTCCCTGCTCGCCGTTATTCCCTTTCTCGCGTTCTTTTTCGCCTGCTCGAGCCTCGGCGGGAGTGCCCTGCACCATGCCGAAATGGATTACGAGCTATATGAGGCGGGGCGCTACTACCTCTGCTCCCACGGCGATTACACCGAGGTCGCCTACGGGGTCTATCTCTTCATGATGATTCTGGAGATCGTCAGCTTCGCTCTGGTCGGTTTCGCATTCGGCCGCATCATCGTCAGCACGTTTCGCGGATACGATGATGATTAAAGCGGGCGGGGCGGTGAGGGCACTGCTCCCTACAGATGTCTGATGATCCCGACGATCCCATTCAGTCCCCCAAAAGACAAACTCCGACAGGAACAGATCCTGTCGGAGTATTTTTTCTTATGGGCGAATATCACTCTACCCTCAAATTGTACAGCGACACCCTCGTGTCGGTCATGGCGAACTCCACCCCGCCCTGAATCATAGGGCAGTCCACCACGGCGTACTGGGAACCGTCGATCCAGACAGATACGCAGGAGGGGGCGGTTTCGATGCGGAAGATGTGGAAGTCGTTGGAGGTGAAGAAGAAGTGGTCGCGGTAGTAAAGGGTGGTCTCCACGCCCTCCACCACATCCACCAGCTCCAGGACCTGGCGGCTGACGCGGAAGCGCAGCTCACGGTAGGACTTCCCGCCGTCGCGGATGGAGAAGCGGTAGCCGTAGCCCACGAGATCGCGGCTGTAGTCGTAATGCTCGGGACGGACGGCGGCCTCGATGGAGAAGAGGGATTTTTCCCCGCAGACGGGGAGATATTTGGTGGTCTGATCGGCTACCAGACCTACCAGGATCTTGCCGTTCTCAAAGAAGGCGGACACGCCCTCGTCGGTGACGAAATCCTTGTTCAGCTGCTCCATGAACAGGGCTTTACGGCGGTTCAGAAGTCCCTCCTCGTCCACGACCGAGGTCAGCACACACTCATCGAAGATGGCGAAGCCTTCGGGATCGTTGCCAACGCTCTTGAAGCCGATGAAGACGTCGTGCTCCTCCGCGTCCTCGGCCGAGAGGGCAAAGGTCAGGGTGACGGTGGTGGGACGGGGGCAGATGAAGGTCTGTTCGGCCAGGATCTCCCCTGTTTGGATGCGGGAGACATACAGGGTGGCGCCCTCGGTGCCCGTCAGCAGCTCGGCGGTGACGGTGTGGGTGCCGGCCAGCAGGTGGAGGCCCTGGGCGGCGGCTACCTCACCCGCCTCAAAGTGGGAGATGCGGCCCTTCTCCTTGTCGGCGTAGATGACGGTGTCGATGGAGGCGGGGTCGCTGTTGGGGAAGTAGGTCCAGTTGGCCATGCCGCCCAGGGTGAAGTCACCGTTGCGGAATTGGTTGGTGGAGTGGACGCCGCAATCGGTCAGGACGTTGGTGCAGGCGATGGGGCCCAGGGTGCAGTTACCCACGTAGCGGTTGCCGAAAATGCGGACGTTCTTGACGGGGGAGTAGTCGTCGGTCTCGGTGTTGTCGAAGGGCTGCTTACCGGCGTAGGGGTTGTCGGGCCAGGTGCCCACGGGGTTGACCGAGGTGAGGAAGTTATCGTAGGCGTAGACTCCGTCGATCTCCTCCCGCTCCTGGATGGGGTCGGAGGTGCCCCAGGTAATGAAGGCCAGGGCCTTGCCGCCGCCCGAGTTGATGTAGGAATGGGCGGTGGTGATGTCCCGACAGCCGTTGTCCTCGTCCTTCATATTGGTCCACCACAGGATGCCGCGGGGATCGTAGTAGTGGCAGGACATGACGATGCCGTCGTCGTTGGACTGCATGAAGCAGCGGTTGACAAAAACGTGCTTGGCCCCCGCCACCCCGAAGCCGTCGCCGCTGACGCACTTGACCTCGTGGAGCTTGACGTTGGCCACGTAGACGTGGGTGGAGTGGTTGAACTCGGTGTGGTAGTTGTTGGAGCGGGTGATCTCCACGTCCTGACAGACACAGTGATCCACGCAGAAGAAGCCCAGGGGGATGCAATGGATGCGGTCGGGACAGCCGGTAGCGTAGCCGGGCATACCCACGCCCTCCACGGATCCCGTGTCCATCATACGGATGGTGCCGTGGCCCGTCACCTTGAAGTGGTGGATGTTCGCGGCCTGGATCAGGGGCAGGTTGGAGACGTGGAGATTATGGGTCCAGTTGACTCCGGGGATGACGCCGTCGTGGCCGTAGGTGACCTCATAATCGTAGTCCTCCTTGAGCTGGGACTGCCACAGGAGGGCGCCCTTCTCAAAGTGGAGGTCGGTATTGGATTTCAAAAGCAGGTTGGTCACGATATAGCGGCGGCCGTAGAAGTCGGACGAGCCGGGGATGACGATGGTACCGCCTCCCGCCCCCGCTACAGCGTCGATGGCGGCCTGGATGGCCTCGGTATCGTTGGTCACGGCGTCGCCCTTGGCACCGAAGTCGGTGACCGAGACGGTGTAGTCGGGGAGATCGAAGGGGTAGGGGTTCTTATCGAAGTCCTCGTAGTTCTCGATGTAGAAGCGGTCGCAGAGCCACAGGGGAGTTTTGCCCTCGGCCTCGGCAAAGACCGCGAACTGGTAGGGCAGACGGGTGGTGTACTCGTCCCGCAGCGGGATATGGTCGATGACCACCTCGCCTCGGCCGCCCTCGGGGATGGCGCACTCACCCACAAGCCGCTTGCCCGCGGGGGTGTCCTTCTCGTCAGCCATGGTGGTGGTGTAGAGCTTGATCTGACCCCCCGCGTAGGCCGAGAGGGACTCGGTGCCAAGGAGGTTGCCCTTAAATGTGATGGTCTCACCTACGGGATCAGCGGTGAGGGACAGCACCTCACAGCCCACCTCGCGGATGGGCTTCTCCTGCTCGAAGGTGTAGCGGTGGATGATGATCTCACCCTCGCCCTCGGCACACAGCGTAAACTGCGTCATGCGGCCGTCGCAATACCCAGGAAGTCGGGAGAGGTTGAAGTAGTAAGCATGAGGCTCCCCATCCTGCGCCAGCTCTACCCCGATAGAGCCGTTTGTGCCCCAGGGGTGGGTGGAGGTCGCCCAGGTCAGAACGGCCTGCTTGGCGGTGGAGCGGTTCTCGATGACCATGAACACCGTGTTGCGGAGAGGCATGACCATGTTGTAAACGGTATCCGAGTTGTTGGGGAAGACGGGAGAGGTCAAACGGGTCTCGCTTTGCAGACCCAGCACCATAGCGCCGCCGTTATCAGTCAGAGTACCGCCCTCCACGGTGTAAAAGTGGGACTGACCGCCCACCTCGCCCAGGGTATTGAGAACGTAGCCATAGGTCAGAGTGACCTCCACCTCGGGCACATCCCAGCAGGGATCAAAGGGCTTGGCTTCCAGGGTCATGCGGACGGGGGTAAAGCCCATCTTCAGGGTGGAGAACAGGCGGGGCTGCTCGGTCATGTAGCAGACCGAGCAGAAGCTCTCACCATTTTGACCCCAGAGGGTCACGCGGCAGAGCATCCCCTCGCCACTTTTCTGGGAGATCATAAAGCCCGACACCTCGGCAAATCGCTTGCCCTGCTCGGGGGTGAGAACGATCTCCACGGGGGTCGCGCCGTTACGGAGGGTCAGAGCGCAGAGAGGCTCGGCGGCCTCGAAGATGAAGCGGCCTGCCTCGTGGTTCCGGGACAGGGCCCAGTTGTCGGCGGCGTAGGTGTAATCGGTCTGGCGGACCTTTTCGTAGGTGTACTTGGTCTTGACAAGATAGCGGGACATGGCATTTCTCCTCTCAATCAGTAGTGTATGAAATGGAAATCCTCAAAGGTGAACAGATCCTCCCCCTTTCCGCGGAAGACGAAGCAGAGGCTGTGGGTGCCCTCGGTATTGGTCAGAGAGATGGGGAACTCGCGGGTATCGCCGTGTTCAATGGCGCACTCGGGCTCACAGGTATAGCTGCCCAGCAGGTTGCCGTCAACACCTCCCTCCCGCACCTCAATGGTACAGGGGTTATGCTCGCAGTTGCCGCGGACGAGGAGCTTGGCGTTCTCGCTCATATGATGGACGTTCTGATAGTACAGGTACGCGCCGTCGGTGATGCCCCGCATCTCAAATCCGTCGCCGTTCTCCTTCTTGAACACGCCGTCGGAGGCGGCGAAGTACCACTCGCCCTTGATGCGCTTCCAAGCGGCATCGTACTGACCCACGCCCACGTCCTCAATGAACTCGTCGGTGACGATCTCGCCGTTGGCCTTGTAGTGGGCGTAAATGATCTTGGTGGCGCGGAAGAAATGGTCGGTCTCGGCCTCGCCGTAGTTGGCGGGGACACCGTAGGCGAAGTAGGTCTGGTTGTGGAAATCGAACACGCAGGGGTGATCCACGTTGTTGCAATCGTAGCAGAAGCGGCCGCGGTAGGTGTAGGGGCCGTAGATGCTCTCAGCGGTGGAGTACCAGGAGCGGTGGGTGATGAGGTAGTACAGCCCGTTACGCTTCCAGACCCAAGGCGCATCCGCCCAGAAGGGGCCATGCTCAATGGGGCGGGGCTCCTCGGCCAGGGAGATCATGTCCTCGTTCAGACGGGCGATGTGGTACTTCTTATCGAAACAGGTAAAGCCCCAGATGATGTAGGGGGTCTTCGCCTCGTCGTCGTCGATGAAGACGCAGGGATCGTAGGAGGGAGTATCCACCAGACCCTGGGGGAGAAGGGGCTTGCCGAGAGCATCCACGTAGGGGCCTTCGGGCTTGTCAGCTACCGCCACACCGGTGCATTTTTGCTGGTGGGAGAAGTAGAAGTAATACTTTCCGTTCCGCTCGGCGGAGTCGGTGGCGTAGCACTCGTCGCACGTACCCAGGAAGGTATCCTCGGGGCGGAGGGTATACTCCGGCTTCCAGTTGATCAGATCGTCGGTGGAAAAGACCTTCCAATCGTCCATGCGGTAAATGTCATTACCCGGGGAGCGATCGTGGGTGGCGTACATGTAAACGCGGCCATTGTAGACGTGCATATGGGGGTCGCAGATACCTTGGTTCTTGATGATGTGCATGATATGGGTTCCTTTCGGTTACTCGTAATCCTCGATCCGCCACTCGTCGTGCCAGTCGAGGTAGGCCATCTCCCCGTCGAAGCGGAAGGGGAGCCAGACGTAGTCGGCCTCTTTGGTATTGGGCTGCTCCAGGGTGGGGATCAAAGCACCCGCCGCGGCGCGCTCCTCGGGGGTAGCATCGTAGCCGAATGCATCGGCAAAGGCCTTCTCGTACAACTCGTAGGGGACGTCCATACGGTGGGGGAGCCAGCGGTCAGCGCAGGCGATGTAGAGATCCTTCTTGCCCGGCACCTTGAAGACGCTGGAGACCTGGCTGTGGAAGGAGGTACGGCTCTCGTCGGTGGGGTGAGGATCACCCAAAACCGTGTAAGGGCCGTGCCACGTATCGGCAATGGCCAGCTCCGAGGGGTTGGGCAAATAACTCGTCGTACCCGAGGTGATCAGGTAATGCTTGCCCTTGCGGAAGAAATGGGCGGTAGCCTCTCTCACATAGGGAGGATAGGGGCGGGGGAAATGGGTGGAGTAGTAGCCCGTGACGTCGGTGTAGTCCTCGGTGAGGTCGGCGCAGATGGTCTCGGAATGGACCCGCTCAAAGTAGTAGTAGGCTTTGCCGTCGGGAGCCACCACCAGATCGAAGTCCCCCGCGCTCATGTTCAGGGGGCGCAGACCCTCTCTTACAATGGTGTAGGGGCCTGTGAGGGCGTCGGCGGTGAGGACGGTCTCGTCCTGGGTGCCGTCGCGGTGCATGATCTTGAGCCAGCAGACGAACTTCCCCGTCTTTTGGTTGTAGATGATATGGGGACGGTCCATCAGGGAGGTGGGGTGGATGGAGGAGGTGGGATCCTCAGTGTTGGGAGGGATGATCAGACCCAGATCCTCCCAGTTGTAGAGGTCTGTGGACTTATAGCACCGCACGCCCCAGTGCCAGATGCCCTTTGCGGGATCGGTGAATTCCTTGTTCTCGCCGTACCAGTAGTACGCACCCTCCCAGTACATGACGGAGCCGCCGTGGGCCTGGATGCGCTTGCCCTCGGTGTCCAGCCAGATTTGGCCGGGGCGGATGGAGGAATATCTCATAGAAAGCTCTCCCTTCACGTTGTTTTTAGATACAAGATACAAGATACATAGATACAAGATAGGGGAAAACCTTCGGCAGGATGAATCTTATATCTTGTATCTTGTATCTGCCGAGCTTGCTCGGCGTGTATCTTTGTATCTTTACTGATCGTCACTATCCAACCGCAAAACCGCCATGAACGCCTCAGGCGATACCTGAACCGAGCCCAGCTGGCGCATCTTCTTCTTACCCTCCTTCTGCTTTTCCAGCAGCTTCTTCTTACGGGTAATGTCACCGCCGTAGCACTTGGCCAGCACGTCCTTACGCATGGCCTTGACGGTCTCGCGGGCGATGATCTTGGAGCCGATGGCGGCCTGGATGGGGATCTCGAAGAGCTGACGGGGGATGTTCTCCTTCAGCTTCTCGGCCACCTTGCGGGCGCGGCCGTAGGCCTTCTCCTCGTGGACGATGAAGGACAGGGCATCCACCTGCTCGCCGTTGAGCAGGAAGTCCAGCTTCACCAGCTTGGAGGGCTCGTAGCCCAAGAGCTCGTAGTCCAGGGAGGCGTAGCCGCGAGAGCGGGATTTCAGGGCGTCGAAGAAATCGTAGATGATCTCGTTGAGGGGGAGGTGGTAATGCAGCTCCACGCGGGTCTGGTCGAGGTACTTCATATCAATGAAGGTACCGCGCCGGTCCTGGCAGAGGTCCATCAGCCCGCCCACGTACTCGGTGGGGGTAATGATGTTGGCCTTGACGATGGGCTCGCGGGCCTCCTTGATGAGATCATTGGTGGGGTAGTTGGAGGGGTTGTCCACGATGATCTCTTGACCGTCGGTGAGGGTGACCTCGTAGACCACGCTGGGGGCGGTGGTGATGAGGTCGAGATTGAACTCCCGCTCCAGACGCTCCTCGATGATCTCCATGTGGAGCAGGCCCAAAAATCCGCAACGGAAGCCGAAGCCCAGAGCCACCGAGGTCTCGGGCTCAAAGGCCAGGGCGGCGTCGTTGAGGCGGAGCTTCTCCAGGGCATCGCGGAGGTCGCCGTACCGTGCGCCGTCGGCGGGGTAGATACCCGCGTAGACCATGGGGTGGGCCTCCTTAAAGCCGGGGCAGGGCTCGGCGGTGGGGTTGTCGTGCAGGGTGACGGTATCACCCACCTGGGTGTCGCTCACCGACTTGATGGAGGCGGTGAGGTAGCCGACTTCTCCTGCGCGGAGACAGCCGGTGCTTTTCAGCCCGAAGGGCTCCAGGGTACCTACGTCCACCACCTCAAAGGTGGCGCCGGTGCTCATGAGGCGGATGGTGTCCCCCGTCTTGAGGGTGCCGTCAAAGACCCGGATGTTGACCACAACGCCGAGATAGCTGTCGTAGTAGGAGTCGAAGATCAGGGCCTTGAGGGGGGCGTCCTCGTCCCCCGTGGGGGCGGGGATGTCACGGACGATGGCCTCCATGACGTCGGGGATGTTCAGACCCGTCTTGGCCGACACGGCGGGACAGCCCTCGGCGGGGATGCCGATGATGTCCTCAATGTCCTCGCGGCAACGGTCGATCTGGGCCGAGGGGAGGTCGATCTTATTGATGACGGGGACGATCTCCAGCCCCGCGTCCACGGCCAGGTAGGCGTTGGCCAGAGTCTGGGCATCGATGCCCTGGGTGGCGTCCACGATGAGGAGGGCGCCGTCGCAGGCGTTGAGAGAGCGGGAAACCTCGTAGTTGAAGTCCACGTGGCCGGGGGTGTCGATGAGGTTGAATTCGTACAGCTCTCCGTCGGGGGCAACGTAATTGAGCTTGACGGCGCGGGCCTTGATGGTGATGCCGCGTTCCTTCTCCAGGTCCATGTTATCCAGCACGCGGTTCTCCATCTCGCGGGCGGTGAGGGTCTGGGTCTGCTCCAACAGACGGTCGGCCAGGGTGGACTTACCGTGGTCGATGTGGGCAATGATGGAGAAATTGCGGATGTGCTTCATGCGGTTGTTCTGTGCCATAGATATCCTTTCGTGGGGATAGGGAGAACGAGGGGCGCTGCCCCTGTCCCCCGCTTAAGGAACCTTTTGGAAAAGGTTCCTTAAGAATCCTCTAAAACTTTCAAAAATATTCATATATACGCGGCGGGCGTACAATGCTCCGAGTATGATTATACTACATTTTCGGGGTTTCGTAAAGGGGTTTGGGGAAAATTGTGTGGGTGGAATCAATTTTTTTCCAACAAAACAGAGCCATGGACGATCCATCGCTCTGTTTCCTTACATTTGGATCAGCTGTACCGGCTTCCCCGTTTTTTGCGCGTATTTTACCGTATAGGCGGTTCCCTTGGAACAGCCGTCCCAGATAACCAGTATTCTGTCCGCCATATCCACCATTTCCTCGTTTCGCTTGAGCGGAGCGGCTTTTCCGTATCGGGCATACGCGGGGCGCAGGATCAGCTTGGACAGTCGGTGTGTATCCGCATACTCCTCCGCGAGACGGTCTATCCCGTTCGCACCGCCGCTGATGATCATGTCCACATCCTCTGCTACATAGGGCGACAGGTCAAACGCCCCGATGCTTCTTGATCCGACAATCAATCATTTCACAGCTCTTCCCTTTCTCACATGTCAAATTTTCGGGTTGCTCTTATATAGGTGCAATATTATGATATCACACGAATATAATAAAGTCAAGAAAAACTTTATTATGGTGAGAACATGAATCAGAAAATCGAGAAACAGATTGGCACCAATATCCGCCTCCTCCGTGAGCGGGCAGGCATGACCCAGGAAGCGTTGGCCGCCAAGCTTCAGCTTTCGGGGTGTGACGTCACCCGTAGCGCGGTCGCCAAAATTGAGGTAGGTCAACGGCACCTGTACCCCGACGAGATCCTGCATATCAAGCGGATCTTGAACGTCACCTTTGACGAGATCTTTTCGCTCCCCTCCAACGAATAAGCCCCGCGCCACTCGGAACATGAGTCTGCGCGAGGCTTTTTTGTTTACGGCATTCGGTGGTCTGCCCGATCCTCCCTCGAAACGAACACGCTCCGACAAGCCTCAAACCTTTCCCCGTAGGCGGGATGCTCCCGCAGGAAATCAAAGGCGGCGTGGGCGAACTGGTCTCCCATGTGGTCAGCCTCGTAGACCAGCCCGCCCAGGGTGGCGCGGGTGGTGTCGAAGCGGGGGAGGCCGTGGGTGGCGTAGGACAGAGGCGTCTCGGGAGGCAGGGCGCGGACGCGGGAGACCAGGTCGGCGGCATCCTCCAAGACGGTGATGGCTTCCTCGCCCGCTCCCTTGGCGGAGAGGGCGCAAGCCAGGGTGATCCCCGCCCAGGCGCGCTCCGAGACCCACAGGTCGGGCTCACCCTCCCCGGCTACGGGGTGCTTTTCGGACAGGGCAGTTTCGGTCAGAGCGGCGATGACCCGTAGGATGGTGCGGGCACCCGCCTCGTTATCGGCGGGATCGTCGGGGAGGCAGTCGGTGCCGCTGACCGTCATGCGTGTCATGGCCTTGCGGAGGGAATCCAAGAGGATCATCTGCCGCTGACGGTGGTAGGTCTCGATCTCCCCGCGGGCGCGGTAGCGATCCTCCAACAGCTCGTTCCAGCATTCCTCGGGGATATTATAGTCCCACATCAACTCCATGACCCGTCCCTCCTCCTCGTCCCGGATCATCTGGCGAATGGCCAGGGAGCGGACGTAGGGCACGTCGGAATCCCGCAGGATCTCCTCGGCCAGCCGCCTTTTTTCCTCGATGGAGGGCACCTCGGCGCAGAGGCGGACCGACAGATACCCGTCGTGGGGGAAATCCCGATGCATCCGCCTCAAAAGAGAGACTCGCTCGCGGGGGTCGGTGATGGTTTTCAGCTTGTCCCAGCTCTGTTTCAGAGACTCCTTTTGCTCGGTGGGCGTACTGCCCAAAAGCTCGTCCACGGTGACCCCGAACAGGGCGGCGATGGCGGGAAGCAGCTCGATGTCGGGGTAAGTGGTCTCATTTTCCCAACGGCTGATGGCTTGGTAGGACACGCCCAGCCGTTCGGCCAGCTGCACCTGGGTCAGTCGGCTTTCCTGCCGCAGTCTCTTGATATTCTCGGCGATCCGCAGATTCATGCATACTCCTTACTCTCTAAAACTTTTCACGAACAGGTCATAATATATACAATAATCATTATACCAAAAAGATAGTCCCCCGTCAACATCATTTTGGTTGAGGGGGACTGTTAAAAAGTGAGAATTTGATGGTTCCTTTTCCCGTCGGCCGCAAAAAAGGCCCCCGCGAGAAGCGGGAGCCCTTTGTTTACGGATCTATAAAGCGGGTGAACGACTGAATCGTTCAGTCCTTCTTCTTGACCAGGTAAGCCCCGGCCAGCGCGATCAGAGCCGCCAGGCTGAAGCCCATGACGGATCCGCAACCGCCCTTGGTGGGCTCGGTGGGAGCCTCAGCGGTGTCGTTTGCGCCGGGAGCGTCGGTGGTACCGCCGTCGGGAGCATTGGTAGCATCGCCGTCGGAAGCGGCCGTGGTCTCTTCGCCGTCGGCGACGGTCGTCTCCTCGTCGTTGGGCGTGGTGGCGTCGTCAGCGGACAGACCCAGGAAGGCTTTGCCGTATGCCTCGGCCTCTTCCTCGGAGCGGAAGCAACCCATGTAGCAAAGCTCAAACTCGGGCTCGTTGACTATATCCATGCCGTTGAAGTCGATACGGAAGCCGTTGAGGCGTCCCTCGCCCAGCTCCTCCAGGCTCACCAGGATCAAGGAGTAATCCTCCACAGGCAGCTCGGAATCGCCCTGAAAGTAGACGCCGTCAAAGGCGTTGAAGACGATACGGTTGGTCGAAGCGGGGCCTACGGTGTCACCGCAGAAGTACCACAGAGTGCCGCTCTTCCAGAAATCCTTGACCATGATGGCCATGACGGGGAAGTCCTCTGCGGCGTAGGAGATATCCTTGCGAATGGTCCAGGTGAAGAAGCCGTTGGGATCCAGAGCCGTTACCCGGTAGGAGTTGTTACCCATAGCCAGGAATTCCAGATTCGAGCCCGTGACGTTCTTGTACTGGGCGGCATCCCAGTACACGGCGGGCTGGTTTTCACCGATGGTGGTGGGATCCATCATGGGAGCGGTAATGTTGTTGTTGGGCTCGGGCTCAGCGGAGTCGGTGCCCACGGGGGTGGTGGCGTCCTTCTCGGAGGTGCCGAACTTCAGAATGGAGAGGGCAGCCACGCCGTCCTTGACGGTGGACTGGATGGAGATACCCACGTAAAACTCGCCCTTATCGTTGGTCTTGATGAGCGTATCCGAAATGGTCTTGCTCTTGGCGATCGGCACGTCGTTCATGGTGAAGTGGTACTGGCTTCCGTCCCATTCCACCTCAAAGGTGTAGATCTCGCGGCCCTGATCGTCCACCTCGGGGGTAATGGTCTCGCCCTCGAAGGTGGCAGGTGCGCCGCCGCCCGCGCCGCGGATCAGACCGAACCAACCGTTACCGTAGCCGTTCTGACCGGGGGCGATGTTCTCGCTGTCCCACAGGGAGAACAGGACCCACTCGTCAGCCGTGCCGTCGGGACCCTGGTAGGAGAAGTCGTCCACGCGGAGCTGGATGTACAGACCGTCCCGGATGTCGTATTTATCCTTGGAGCGGATGTTGAAGTAGGGGCAGGTGCCGGTATAGTCGGCAGGGATGGTGGTAAAGCCCTCGTCGGTGTACGTATAACCGGGAGCGGCCTGGTAGGGAGGCTCCTCACCCGTCTCGGGATCGACCTCGTGATAATCGTTGGCCTGTCGCAGGGTGATCCAATCGCCCTCCACCGCAGCGGCGGGGGTGATGACGGCCAGGGAGGCCAGCATGGACAGAAGCAACAGGACTGCAAGCAGTTTTTTCATGTGTGTTTCCTCCTTTACATGATTCAGCGGTGTATTACCGATGTGTTCATTATACCATATTAATCGGAAGTTTGCAATACTTTTGACAAAATTTTCGGAAAGACTCGCAATACTTTTGACAAAATTTTCGGAAAGACTCGCAATACTTTTTACAAATTTTCGAAAGCCCGCCTCGGATCAGAGGGCAATATGCCGTCTGTTCTTCAATGAACGTACCCGTCCTTGAAGAACAGACGGATGACCTTCTTGCTGTACCGCTCGGGATTGCGTCCCACGCGGATGGAGAAGAAGATGTAGACACACCACAGAAGGATAAACCCGCCGATAAAGGGGATCAAGGGCCAGTACTCGTTCTGGCGAAGCCGCTGCTCGTCCTCAAAGGAGAACAGGACGGTGTCGTCCACCATGACCGCCTCCACCAGATAGTAGGGATCCCCATTCTTGGGCTTGGTGCGGTCGGCGTAGACCGTGACGGTCGTGGTGCCGTCGCAGACCGCCTTGATGGGATCCGGATCCACCGATCCGTCCAGATGGCGGATCTGGAAGCTCTCCATGCTCTCGTCTGCGGGGTAGAGGTACAGACAATCCCCCCTCACCGCAGCGCGGTCGAAGACCATCTCCATCCGCTTGTTCTCTTCGGGGGAGGGTGGGATGAGGTACACGTCGGCTACAAACCAGCCCAAAAGGGCGAGGAACAGGAGGGTGACGCCGATGTACACCACGATCAGCCCCGCCCCGCCCTCCACGTGGCCGTTGAAGGGATCGGGTAGCTTGGGCTTGACCCGGGGAATGGGCTTACCGCCGCTCAGGGCCTGATACCGCTTCTTGGCCATGATCTCAAACTCCATGGCACCAACGGAATACTCGTCGATCATGGCGAAGTGGCGGCCCATGTAGAAGATATCCTCATGGGTGCCCTCCTTGAGGCCCGTGATCTGGTCGTAGGTGTAGGTGCGCTTGATACCGAGGAAGTTCTTGTGGGTGAAGGACTCCTGATCGTAGGTGATGCGGCAGTTGAGGTGGGCCAGGGACAGGACACCGCCCAGCATGGAGATGCAGAGGAAGACGAAGGAGAGCCAGGGGGACTCGTCGGTGGTCAAGAGGATGATGAGGGTGGGGATGAGGAACAGCCCACCGCCGATACCGCCGAGCCAGGCGAAAGTACCGGGGAGGTAGACCCGCCCCTTGTCCGAGCGTCCCCTCTCGCGGATGGCGGAGACGATGCCCGCTATGAAGATGATGGCCAGGATCGCCGAGGCGGCGAGGATGAAATAGGTCATGATGAAAGTCCTTTCAAGGTGATATTACCTTATAAGACGCAAAAAATGGGGGAGACCTTTCAGGTTTCTGAGTGAAAATGGGGGAGTTTACAGTTTCTTTACAAAAGGGGTTCAAATTTGGGTTTGTCGGTCCGTTCCTTTGCCTTCCCCATGCGGTGCCATCCGCAAGCGGATGCGGGGGACCGCGAAGCGGTGGATGAGGAGAGCAAATTACGGTTCGGTATCGGGTATGATTTTTCTTGGTGTATCAAGGGGTTTCCGTATACACCCGTACGAAAAAACAAACCCGCTCTCCTCATCCACCACCTACGGTGATCCCCCGCATCCGCTTGCGGATGGCACCGCATGGGGAAGGCAAGTAACGAGGAAACCCACCGATAAACTGCAATTTGCTATCCCTCACAACAACCAAGGGAGCCTGCAAGCAAGCCCCCTCGTAGTCAATAAAATTACAGATCGAAATACTTCTTCTGCAAAGCGGGCAGCTGACCCTTCATGGCCGCCAGCACGGCGGTGGCCTGCTTGTCCCCGGCAAAGTGGCGGCGGAGGTAGTAGCCCTCGGCGCGGCAGACCTCGTCGTGGATGGGGAAGTAATTTTCCATCAGGAAGCAGCCGTAGCGGATCCAGCGGAAGTCACCCACCAGGCGGTACTCGGTGCTGATGGTGTCCACGGCCACCGAATACTTGTCCTTGATGGCCGAGACCAGCCCCTCGCGGGTGTTCTCCTTGGCGAAAACGATGGTGGAGCAGATGAGGGCGTTGCGGTTGTGCTCAGCGGCCGAATTGTGGCTGTCGGTGGCGCCGACAACGGGATGGTCGATGCCGTTCCGACGCATCTCGTAGTAGAGAGCGGTCTGGAAGCCGTTGTGGGAGTAGTAGTTCTCCCCGCCCAGCACCTCAAAGGCGTCGAAGGGCTTGTTTCTGTAGATGAACTCGGTGTACTCCTCGGGGAGCTGCATGAGCTGGCACAGCCAGTAGGGGTGAGGGAATACGCCCAGGCCGCCGTTCTTCTGCATATGCTCGTAGATCCACTCCATGACCGCGAAGCTCATGCGCTCGGAGTGATGCTCCAGGGGCACCTTGGCGGCGCGCGCCTCGATCATAGCGGTGAATTCTTCCTCAGACATGGGATCGGGAGCGACGCCGTCCAGGCTTCTCCACGCGAGATCGGCGCCGGCCTTTTCATCGTTGGGGCCGCCTGCCACCAGAGCGTTGATGGAGTAGGTGCCGCCGAAGTTGACGTAGTGGACGGTGTTATGGGGAAGGTGCACCTCCTCACCGGGGATGATGGCTACGTCGCTGAGGTTGCCGTAGCGGCGGATGGCCTCCAGGGAAGGGTAGTAGCGGTTGTGATCCGAAATGACCATGAAGTCGTAGCCGTGGCCTCGGTAGTTGGCCACCACGTTGACGGGATCGTCGTGACCGTCGGAGCGGCAGGTGTGGACGTGGAGGTCGCCGCGCTGGGGAATACGGCCCGCCATATCCTCGGCCAGGCTGTAGACGGCCAGGGTGCACAGACGGCGGCCGCCGTCGTCTACGTTGAGGTAGTGCTCGCCCTCTCCCTCAAAGTAGGCGGTGACGCGGAGACAGCCGTCCTCGTCGGGAGTCACCGACAGGCCGGTGCGGCCGCCCCTCTCGGGCCAGGGTCCCATATTGCCTTGATTGACCTTGAGCACCTGGACGGTATAGGTCTTGTCCTTCTGGAATGCGGAATTGACACCTTGGGGTTGGATGGTGACGGTTTTTTCGCGGTTGCCGAGGAATACCTTAGGGTACACGTCGTAATCGTAGAATACTTGCTTCATGGGGGATCCTCCTTATAGGTAATGAGTGTATTCATCTATGAGACCTGAGTCCCACAGCAGTTCGGGAAGAATGTACTTGTCCCGCTTGCGGGATACCATCATTATAGCACAGATCCGCTCGGATTGCAAGTGGTTTTCGCGGATTATCCCCTCGCGGATGCTTTCGGGATGCTTCCGGCATCGGGCAGAACTTTTTCGGAAAATGCAGGCGGCTTTTTTGGCATTCACCCTTGACGGGCCGCAGGTTCTGTGCTATAATGAGATGATCGAATTTTACAGGAGGCTTCCATGAATCACCGTACTCGTAAGAACCGCTGGCTGCCCCTCACGCTGGTGCTGGCGGCCCTTCTGGCCCTGCTCCTGGTGGCTTGCACCGAGGGCGGCTTTGAGGACACTACGCCCGCCGACACCGCCGTGACCCAACCCGCCGCAGAAGACCCCACGCAAGAGTCCGACACCCGTGACGAGCCGCCCACCGGGGAGGTCACGGAGACCACCCCCGAGGAGACCGCCCCCGAGGAGGTCACCACCGATGACCCGTCTACCCGCATCAACGAGCCCACCGACGGGGCTCACGTCACCTTCTTTGAGCCCAAGCGTCCCAAGCTGAATACCATTATCAGCGGCCCCAACCAGTGCAAGGCCGAGATCGTCATGGACGAGACCTACGGCTCTGTGCTCAAGCTCACCACCACGAAAAACGCCTCCGACCCCTTCGTTACCTTCAATTACGCCGCCTACATGAAGGCCTTCAAGCTGGACGCCGTCCGCGCCGACGAGTACAAGTATCTCGTTTTCACCATTCGCCCCGAGAACTGCAATTCCGAGACCTTTGAGCTGTTCTACTACGCAGGCAGTATCCAGGGTGCCACCCCCGGCTACCAGACCACCGCCACCTTCGACGCAAGCAACGAGGGCTGGCAAAAGATCATCTTCGACCTCTCGGCCGCCGATTGAACGGGGATCGTCAACGGCTTCCGTCTGGATTTCCTCACCGCTCCCGGCGGCGAGGGTGAGTCGGTGTATATCTATTCCATCGACTTCTACAAAACCGCACAGGAGGCCTACGGCGATATGAACATCGATCTTTCCAAGCCCGGTGAGGGGTCTGATCTGAAGGAGCCTACGGTTGACGGTGTCAGCTACGACAAGCTGACCGCTCCCGACGAGGACGCTACCATCAAGCTCTGGTTTGACCACATGACCGAAAAGCTCTACCGGACCGACGTCACCGCCACCGATCTGAACACCTACGTCATTCACATGGCGGGCAACAGCATCGAGAACTGCCAGTTCTTCCTGGCTCCCGATTCCGATCGCTCCTTGACCGTATCCCTCTCCGACTTCACCGACGGTAAGGGACATACCCTCAGAGCCAAGCTGCTCCGCGAGCACTACGTGAACGTCAACGGGAATCTCCTGCCCGATGCGCTGCCTCCTGCGGACGGAGCCGTTGCGGTGAAGGGCGGTCAGTCCCAGGGCTTTGTGGTGAAGGTCTGGGCAGAGCCCAACCAGGCCGCCGGGCTGTATGCCGCAACGCTGAACGTTACGGATGCCTCCACGGGGAAGATCGTCAAGACCGCCACGGTCTACGTTCTCGTGTATGACTTCTCCCTGTCCGACGAGACCGCCCTGCGCACCGCCATCGGTATGGGCGACTGGGCCATCGTCTCCTCCTACCAGAACAAGGGCATGAACGATTACGAGTACTGGGATCTCTACAAGATCTACTACGACTTCCTCCTGGAGAACCGCCTCTGCGCCTACCGTCTGCCCTACCGCCTGGACGACGGACGCGTGGCCGACTACCTGAGCAATCCTCGCGTCAATTCCTTCGTAATCAACAAGATCAGTGATAACGAGGAGCAGGCCTACAGCATTCTGAAGGACAATCCCGACTGGTTGAAGAAGGGCTTCTACTACTACGTGGACGAGCCCACCAACACCGAGCTGCTGAACAATCTGGCCGCTGCGGGCAACCGTCTGTCGTCCACCTTCCCCGGCTACAGACAGGTATCCCCCTTCTTCACCAACATGAATCTGGAGGAGCAGGATCAGATCGAGTTCATGAAGTCCTACGTCAACATCTGGTGCACCAAGCCCTTCGCCTTTACCCCCCGCGACAAGTACATGATTCCCGGCACGCAGTACATGACCACCTCGGCTCAGGACAAGAAGTACGGCACCTTCGCCGAGCGCATGGCCGCACTGGCCAAGGAGGGCCACGAGACCTGGATGTACGTCTGCTGGGAGCCCGGTCAGCCCTATACCAACTGGCTGGCTCTGGGCGACGGCACTGAGCCCCTGGTCTCCATCTGGCAGTGCAAGATGACCGATTCCACGGGTATGCTCTATTGGGAATCCACTTGGTGGACGTCTGACCCGCTGAACGACCTGACCCCCCTCATCGGAGCCGCCTCCCACGGCGACGGCGTGCTGTTCTACAGCGGTGCCCTCATCGGCTCCTACGAGCCCATTTCCTCGCACCGCCTGGAGAACGTCCGCATGGGTATCCAGGATTACCAGCTCTTGACCATGCTGGAGGAGCTGGCAGGCCCCGAGGCCGCCGACGAGATGGTGGCCATGGTGACGACCGACGTCGTGACCTACACCTCCGACGACGACTACCTCAAGGCCGTGCGCGTGCTGCTGCTGGAGAAGGTCGCTGAGGCGATGAAGTAAATCGTCCTCTTCGGGCAGAGATCTTCGGGTCTCTGCCCGTTTCATATCCATTATTTGCACTTTCATTTCCCGTGCATAGTATCTGTGCAAAAATAAGGTGTTTATTAATCAAGAAATATCATGTAAAATATACCCGTAAGGGGTGATGCATGTGTTTCAGATCAAAAGAAAAGAATATATCAATAAGACTTTTCGCCTGCCTGCGGAGCTTGTGGAGAGGCTGGAAAGGATCGCACAAAACAACGGTATTTCACTGAACAATTTAGTTGTTCAGTGCTGTGAGTACGCGCTGAACGATATGAGCGTACCGGATGAATATACCGAGCAGAAGGTATCCGATCCCGTATGATCCTCACATTCTGCGGCCACGCCGATTTTCATAAAACCCCCGATCTGGAATCCCGTATGCTGACTCTGCTGGCCGAGCACGTGGGCGATACTCCCGCCGAGTTCTACTTAGGAGGCTATGGCGGCTTTGACAGCTTTGCCTATGAGGTAACGTCCCAATATCAGAAAACACACCCGCAGGTCTCACGGATCTTCGTTACCCCCTACCTATCGGCGGAGTATCAAAGGACACACCTGACAGAAGCGGCCGCGCGCTACGATCTCATCCTGTACCCCGAGCTGGAGCGTGTCCCTCCCAGATTTGCCATCACCTACCGGAATCGCTACATGGTCGAGAAGGCCGATCTCGTGATCGCCTACGTCTGCCGAGAGCGGGGCGGCGCGTACCAAGCCTACCGGCACGCCTTGCGCAAGGGTAAGACTGTAATCAATTTGGCTGAAATCGGATCATAACCGAAGCATTGCAAAATTTTCCGGTTTTTCTCTACCATTACATAAATCTTCATTTCGCTGTTTCGTCAAATTGCACAACGCCCTTTTTCCCCTGAAAATCCCCCCCTGTTTCCTGTCATTACCCCCCGAAAAAAGGGGGTACGACACAGGGACGACAAATATACCCCTATAATAATGAGAGAAACCCACCGAAAAAGCCTTTGCTTCGGTGGGTTTTCGTTATTTTTTTGTCAGAATTTTTGATAATTTTTTATCAGTCCTCCGAAAGGGGGAAAAACCGCAAAAACAGGGGGGCGAAAGTTTGTTTAGTTTTGAAACAAAAAAAATCCCGAAAACTATTGAAATTTTTTCGTCATTTTGATATAATACATGGTGAATAGATTTGTCTTCTATCAAATTCATACCAGAAGGAGAACACGTCATCATGAAAATCCTGGTCGTGAATGCCGGTAGCTCGTCGCTGAAGTATCAGCTCTTTGATATGGATGCTCACGAGGTGCTGGCCAAGGGTCTCTGCGAGCAGATCGGTCCTGCGGGTAACATCACCCACAAGCGCCCCGGTCAGCCTACCTACGCCGAGAGCTACCCCATGCCCACCCACAACGAGGCCATCGAGCTGGTCCTGAAGCTTCTGACCGACGCCGAATGGGGCGTTATCAAGAGCGTAGACGAGATCGGTGCCGTCGGCCACCGCTTCGCACACGGCGGTAAGTTCCAGTCCTCCCAGGTGCTCACCGAGGCCGAGATGGAGTACCTGGAGTCCATCGTGCCCATCAACCCCCTCCACGGCCCGCCCGCCATCAAGGGTGTGTACGCCTGCCGCGCCGTCCTGGCTGACAAGCCCCACATCGGCGTGTTCGACACGTCCTTCTATTCCACCCTGGAGCCCAAGGCCTACATGTACGCTCTGCCCTACGAGTGGTACGAGAAGTACGGCATCCGCAAGTACGGCTTCCACGGTACCTCCCACCGCTACGTCGCCGCTAAGGCCGCCGAGTACGTGGGCAAGGATATCAAGGATCTGAAGATCATCACCTGCCACATCGGCTCCGGCTCCTCGGTCACCGCCATCGACGGCGGCATCGCCGTGGATACCTCCATGGGCTTTACCCCCCAGGATGGTCTGCCCATGGGCACCCGTTGCGGCGCCATCGATCCCTCCCTCGTGACCTACGTCATGAAGCAGAGCGGCATGACCCCCGACGAGATGGACAACGCCATGAACAAGAAATCGGGTCTTCTGGGTGTCTCCGGCGTCTCCAACGACGGCCGCGAGGTCTGGGCTGCTGCCGACGCCGGCAACGAGCGCGCCAAGCTGGCTATGGAGCTCATGCACCGCGGTGCTCTGAAGCTCATCGGTACCTACACCGCCGAGATGAACGGCCTGGACGTCCTGGTCTTCACCGCAGGTGTGGGCGAGAACGACCGCCGCACCCGCGAGGGCATTGCCGGCAACCTGTCCTTCTTCGGCGTTGACTTCGACAAGGAGAAGAACATGACCGCGCCCCACGACGGCATCGTGGAGATCTCCACCCCCGACTCCAAGGTCAAGGTGCTGGTCATCCCCACCGACGAGGAGTACATGATCGCCTGCGACACCGAGGCTCTGGCTAAGGCTCTGTAAGGCGGCTTCCCCCAGGCTGACCGCGAGGGTATCCTCTGCGGCGGCCTCCCCCGCAAGTACCCGATCTCCCGAGCGCGGGAGGTTAAAGATAAGTTTATAAAAAATTTTTATACGCGAAAGGAAAACAAAACTATGGCACAGTCTCCGTTCGAAATCAAGAAGGAAATTTGCGACATCGGTAAGCGCATCTACGACCACGGCTTCGTTGCCGCCAACGACGGTAACATTTCCGTCAAGGTCGGCCCCAACGAGTTCTACTGCACGCCTACCGGCGTCTCCAAGGGCTTCATGACCCCCGACATGATCATCAAGATCGATGCCAACGGTAACAAGATCGACGGTAAGCTCAACCCCTCCTCCGAGATCAAGATGCACATGAGAGTGTATCAGGAGCGTCCCGACGCAAACGCCGTTGTTCACGCTCATCCTCCCGTGGCTACCGCCTTCACCGTGGCCGGTGTTGAGTTGGACCAGTACATCCTGCCCGAGGCTATTCTGACCATCGGTAACGTTCCTACCTGCGACTACGGTATGCCCTCCACCATGGAGATCCCCGAGTCCCTGATGCCCTACATCCAGAAGCACGACGCATTCCTGCTGAAGAACCACGGCGCTCTGACCGTCGGTAACACCCTGCTCCGCGCTTGCTTCACCATGGAAGAGGTGGAGTTCAACGCCAAGATCAACCTGTACGCCCGCCAGATCGGCGCCGGCGCCAACAGCCGCATCGACGAGATCTCCTGCCACGAGCTGGAGAGACTCATGGAGCTCCGCAAGAAGATGGGTCTGCCCGGTAAGCATCCCGGTTGTAAGTCCTGCCCCAACAAGGGTACCGACAAGTGCAAGTGCAAGGACAACGCCGGCAAGTGCGACTGCGGCCACAACCACGGTAACTCCGAGGACGCTTTGGTCGCTGAGATCACCCGCAAGGTTCTGGCCGCTCTGGGTAAGTAATTCCCGTAGTCGGAACCAACACTTACACAGAAAGGAAGAACCGACATGGCAATCAACTGGACTGAGGCGCAGGTTGCCGAGCTGGTCGCGAAGGTCGTCTCCGAGATCCGCTCCGGTTCCCCTGCCCCCGCTACTGAAAACTGGAGCTCTACCCAGTACAACGGTCGCAAGCTGATCGGCGTCTATGCCACCATGGAGGAGGCCATCGCCGCCGCCGAGGCAGGCTACAAGGCCATCCGCGCCACCAGCGTCGCTGACCGCGAGAAGTTCATCACTTCCATTCGTAACTACTGCCGCGCCGAGGCAGGCACCATGGCCGCTCTCGGTGTTGCCGAGACCAAGATGGGCCGCGTGGACCACAAGACCGCCAAGCATATGCTGGTGGCCGACAAGACCCCCGGCACCGAGGATATCGTGGCCGAGGCCAAGACCGGCGACTACGGTCTGACCCTCACCGAGCGCGCTCCCTTCGGTGTGGTGGGCGCCATCACCCCCTCCACCAACCCCTCTGAGACCGTCATCTGCAACAGCATGGGCATGATCGCCGCCGGCAACGGTGTGGTATTCAATCCTCACCCCGGCGCCATCGCTACCTCCAACTACGCCGTTGACCTGGTCAACCGCGCCGTCCACGCCGTCGGCGGTCCCGAGGTCCTGGTCGCATCCGTGGCCAAGCCCACTCTGGACACCGCGGACGTGATGTACAAGCATCCCGCCATCCGCCTGCTGGTCTGCACCGGCGGCCCCGGCGTGGTCAAGGCCGTTCTGGCTTCCGGCAAGAAGGCCATCGGTGCCGGCGCGGGCAATCCCCCCGTCATCGTGGACGATACCGCCGACATCGAGAAGGCCGCCAAGGACATCATCGACGGCTGCACCTTCGATAACAACCTCCCCTGCATCGCCGAGAAGGAAGTCTTCGTGTTCAACAACGTGGCTGACCGTCTCATCGCCGGTATGCAGAAGAACGGTTGTATCCTTCTCACCCGCGAGCAGGCTGACAAGCTGGCCGAGGTGGTGCTGAACAAGAAGGTTAACGAGAAGACCGGCAAGGTCTCCTACGTGGTCAACCGCGACTGCGTGGGCCGCGACGCAAGAGTCATCCTGGCCAAGATCGGCATCAACGTGGGTCCCGAGATCCGCTGTGCCATCGCCGAGGTGCCCTTCGAGCATCTCTTCGTCCAGGAGGAGCTGATGATGCCCATTCTGGGTATCGTCCGCGTCAAGGACATCGACGAGGCCATTACCCTGGCCTGCAAGGCCGAGCACGGCAACCGTCACACCGCTCATATGCACTCCAAGAACATCGACAACCTCTCCCGCTTCGCCAAGGAAGTGGAGACCACCATCTTCGTCAAGAACGCGCCCTCCTACGCGGGCATCGGCTTTGGCGGCGAGGGTCACACCACCTTCACCATCGCAGGCCCCACGGGCGAGGGTATCACCTCGGCTAAGTCCTTCACCAGACTCCGCCGCTGCGTGATGGCCGATCACTTCAGAATTATTTAACCAGGGCTCTGCCCTGGACCCGCTTAAACCCTTTTTGCAAAAAGGGTTTAAGAATCCCAAAAACCTTCAAAAAAGGAATAAGGGTGTAGGGACCGGCGTCCCCGACGGTCCGAAATCAATTGGAGACAAGTTTGCAGAAAGGAAACAAAAACAATGGATATTTCCGCTAATCAGATTGAAGCCATTGTCCGCTCCGTGCTGGGTTCCATGAACACCTCCGCACCCAAGGCAGCCGGCAATCTGCCCAAGGTTGCCAAGGTGGCTATGCTGGTCGGCCCCAAGAAGATCGAGATCCAGGAGGTTCCCCTTCCTGAGCTGGGTGAGGACGACATTCTCATCAAGGTCGAGGGCGCAGGCATCTGCGGTACCGACGTCCACGAGTGGAAGATGGATCCCTTCGGCCTTATGCCCGTGGTTCTCGGCCACGAGGGCACCGGCGAGGTGGTTTACTGCGGTAAGAACATCGTCAAGGACACCGCCGGCAAGCCCATCGGTGTGGGCGATAAGATCGTTACTTCCGTTATCTCCTGCGGCGACTGCTACAACTGCCGCATGACCCCCGGCCGCACCAACCTGTGCGCCAATCAGGGCGTTTTCGGCCTGATCGGTGACAAGAGAGGCACCGACGAGGGCAACCGCGCCAACGGTTGGTTCGCCGATTACATGCTCATCCGCGGCGGCGAGGCTTCCGGCGCTACCTTCTTCCAGGTCAACGAGCTGAACCTCAACCAGCGCATGATCCTGGAGCTGGCCTGCGTCTGCGTCCACGCTCTGGAGAGAGGCCAGAAGACCGGCCTTCTGAACTTCGGTTCCAAGGTCCTGGTTCAGGGCTGCGGCCCCGTGGGTCTGGTGATGATCACCGTTCTCCGCGCCGCCGGTATCAACCACATCATCGCCGTGGACGGTAACGAGGATCGTCTGAAGGTCGCCCAGAAGATGGGCGCCAAGACCACCGTCTGCTTCAAGCGTCCCGACGAGGACACCCTCGACAAGCGCGTGGCTAAGGTCCAGGCCGTGGCCAACGGTGTGGGTGTTGACTTCGCCTTCCAGTGCACCGGCGCTCCCGTGGCCGCCGCTGACATCTACGCCTACATCCGCCGCGGCGGCGGTATGTGCGAGATGGGCTTCTTCGTCAACAACGGCGAGTACTCCGTCAACCCCCACTTCGCTATGTGCAACAAGGAGATCGACATCGTCGGCTCTTGGGACTACTCCGCTGAGGACTACCCCAAGACCGTTGCCTTCCTGAAGCAGTGCCAGGAGATGAATATCCCGATTGAGGATCTCATCACCCACACCTTCCCCCTCGATCAGATGAACGAGGCTATGGAGACCAACGTGGCGCAGAAGGGCATCAAGATCGCCTACATCGCTAAGTAAGCAAAGGAGTTACCGATATGGCAGCTCTTGGAATGCTTGAAGTCTACGGATTCGCCACCTCCATCGTCGTCGCCGATGCCTGCGCAAAGGCCGCTGATGTAAAGATCGTGGCCATTGACCGCAACAAGCCCGCCAACGCCGAAAAATGCGAGGTGCCGCTTGTGATGGTCGTGAAGTTTGAGGGATCTCCCGCCGCCGTTGAGGCCGCCCACGATGCGGGCAAGGCTGAGGCTGAAAAGCGCGGACTGTTCATCACCTCGAAGATCATTGCAGGGCTTGACGAAAGCGTTGAGTGGTTCGCTCACCTGACCGCAACCGGTCGCGACAAGCTCCGCAATTACACCACCGTTGACGGGCGAAAGGTCTGATCCTTCCCCACAACACAAAAACAAAAATAATTTTTAAGGAGAATATTACAATGAACGAAGCTCTTGGTATGGTTGAAACCCGCGGTCTGGTTGCCGCAATCGAGGCTGCCGATGCTATGGTAAAGGCTGCTAACGTTACTCTGATCGGCTCCGAGAAGATCGGCTCCGGTCTCGTGTCCGTCATGGTCCGTGGCGACGTCGGCGCTGTCAAGGCCGCTGTTGAGGCCGGTGGCGCTGCCGCTTCCCGCCTGGGCGAGGTCATCGCAACTCACGTCATCCCCAGACCCCACACCGACGTGGACAAGCTCCTGCCCTCCATCTGAGAAGAACGAGGGGCTCTGCCCCTGACCCCCGGCAGGGCTCTGCCCTGCACCCGCTCAAGGGACTTTTTGAAAACATCCTCGCTCTGCTCGGGGTGAATTTGCCTACGGCAAATATCACGAAGTCCCTTGAGAATCCCCAAAAACTTTCAGCAAGGGCTTGGGCAATTCGGGTGATCGGGAAAGTTCTTTGCCTACCAAACGAAAGCGAGGTACTGAAACATGGAAAAGGCAATTGCACTGCTGGAAGTCCAGGCAATGGTCACCGCCATTGTGGGTCTTGACGCAATGGTCAAGGCCGCCGACGTGAAGCTGATTCACGTTGAAAAGAGACTGGGCGGTCGTCTTGTGACCGTGGTGGTCGAGGGCTCGGTTTCGGCTGTTCAGGCCGCCGCCGATGCCGGCAAGACCGCCGCCGCTGAGGTTGGCAACGTCAAGCTCTGTGAGGTCATCGCACGCCCCCATCCCGAAGTCATGAAGTTCCTCCGCACCGATCCCATTCCTTAATGGACGGCGCGGCGTAACGAGATAATTCCCCAAACAACAAATCCACAAACAAAAAGTAAATTTTCTTAGGAGGAAAATACAATGAACGAAGCTCTTGGTATGGTTGAAACCCGTGGTCTTGTGGCTGCTATTGAGGCTGCCGATGCTATGGTGAAGGCCGCTAACGTTACCCTGATCGGCTCTGAGAAGATCGGTTCCGGTCTCGTGTCCGTCATGGTCCGTGGCGACGTCGGTGCCGTGAAGGCCGCTGTTGAGGCCGGTGGTGCTGCCGCATCCCGCCTGGGCGAGGTCATCGCTACCCACGTCATCCCCAGACCCCACACCGACGTGGACAAGCTCCTGCCCAAGATCTGATTGGGAGCGTGAGAGCGTATGGGGCCCTGCCCCATACCCGGCAAGGCCCTTTCTTGAAAGAAAGGGCCTTGACCCCAAAGAACTTTCAGAATTACATATATAAATGGAAGAATGAATGCTCTTTTCCGCAGAAAAGGATATTGATTTTTCAATTTGTATCATTTATAGAAAGAGGTTTTTGATCTATGGAACTGAACGCAAGCACCATTGAAGCCATCGTCAAGAAGATCGTATCCGAGATGGACGTTCCCACCAAGGCAGACGAGCTGACCATCCCGGTGGGTATTTCCAACCGTCATATTCATCTGTCCCGCGAGGATCTGGACACCCTGTTCGGCAAGGGCTACGAGCTGACCCCCATCAAGGATCTCTCTCAGCCCGGGCAATACGCCTGCAAGGAGCAGCTCACCATCATCGGTCCCTCCATGCGTCCCATCGAGGGCGTGCGCGTCCTGGGTCCTATCCGTAAGGAGAGCCAGGTGGAGATTTCCGTGACCGATTCCTTCGTGCTGAAGGTCAAGCCTCCCGTGCGCGAGTCGGGCAGTCTGAAGGATTCCGCGCCCATCACCATCATCGGCCCCAAGGGCATCGTGACCCTCAAGCAGGGCTGTATCATCGCCAACCGCCACATCCACATGAGCCCCGCTGACGGTGCCCGCTTCGGTGTGAAGGACGGCGACTACGTCACCGTGGACGCCTTCAGCGGTACCAAGCGCACCCGCTGGTTCGACGTGCAGGTTCGTGTCAGCGACAAGTTCTGCCTGGAGATGCACGTGGATACCGACGATGCCAACGCCGTAGGCTTCAAGAACGGCAGCACCGTCACCATGGTCAAGGAATAATCCAACAAACGCACAAAGAACGGAGTCTGTCATGCTCAAAGGAAAGGTTGTGGGAACCATTGTTTCCACCAATAAATTCGACGCTCTTCGGGGCTACAAGTTCCTGGAGATCCAGCTCAAGGAAAAGGACGAGCTCACCGACCGCTACATCATCGCCGTGGATCGCTCCATCAGCGCGGGCATCGGCGAGGACGTGCTGGTGGTGACCGGCTCCTCCGCACGGGCCGCCGTGGGGGATATAAACGCCCCTGTGGACGCCGTGGTCGCCGGTATCATTGATAAGCTCCAGCACTGATCCAACCGCGTGTAGCGCGCAACTTTCATATAGAAGGTAAAGAAAATGACCGATTTAAAGCAATTACTGAAGGATAACGGCGTCGTCGGCGCGGGCGGAGCGGGCTTCCCCTCCTACTGCAAGCTGGCCGAGGGTGCCGATACCCTGCTCATCAACGCCGTGGAGTGTGAGCCTCTGCTCTACACCAGCTACACCCTCCTGCAAAACCGCATCCGCGACATCGTCATCGGTATGCGTGCCGTCATGGAATACGCCCACATCGAGCGAGGCCTCATCGCCGTCAAGGACTACCGCGCCGCCAAGCTGGGGTACTCCGACGGACAGGAGCTGGCAAAGGGCGTCTTCATCAAGTACGTGCCCAACGTCTACCCCATGGGTGACGAGATCAACTTGATCTACACCGTCACGGGCCGCGTGGTGGCTCCCGGTCAGTTGCCCATTACTCAAAAGGTGATCGTCTTCAACACCGAGACCATGCACAACATCGGTCTGGTGGTGCAGTACGGTCAGCCCGTGACCAAGACCTACCTGACTTTGGGCGGTGACGTTCCCGAGGCCTTTTGTGTGAAGGTGCCTCTGGGTATGAAGATCTCGGAGGTGCTGGAGACCCTGCACGTCAAGGTTCCCGACACCCACGTGGTCATCGACGGCGGCCCCTCCATGGGTAACATCGTCAACCCCAACGTAGACGTGGTGAAGAAGCCCACCTCGGGTCTGCTCATCCTGCCCAAGGACATTCCCGCCGTCCGGAGCAAGCTCCGCACTGCCGAGGAGAACTTCCGCATGGCCGCCTCGGTCTGCTGTCAGTGCACCCGCTGCACCGATCTCTGCCCCAGACACCTGTTGGGCTACCCCCTGGAGCCCCACAAGATGATCCGCTCCACCCTCTCCGCCGCCCAGGCCGATCCCGAGCTGATCAAGACCGCCACCATGTGCTGCGGTTGCGGCATCTGCGGATTGCTGGCCTGCTGCCAGGATATCTCCCCCATGCAGGTCATCAAGGAGTACAAGGGCATTCTGGCCAAGAACCGCATCAAGTACGTGGCCAACCCTGCCGATACCTTCGAAGCCTCCCCTGAGCGGGAGTACCGCATGATCAGCGCGGGCAAGTGGAAGGAGGTACTGGGCGTGGCCAAGTACGACAAGTTCCCCCCCACTTACATCGAGGAAAAGCTGAAGGCCAAGGAAGTGCAGGTTCCCATGGTTCAGCATATTGGCGCGCCCGCCATCCCCATCGTGAAGGTTGGCGATGAGGTCAAGGAGAACGACATGATCGCCAAGGCCGCCGAAGGGTTGTCGGTTCCCAACTTCGCTCCCATCACGGGCCGCGTTACTTACGTTGACGACAAGACCATCGTCATCCGCGCGTAAAACAGAAAGAGCAGGTATATAGACTATGTATCAGGCTATTGGTATTATTGAACTGAAGAGCATCGCCAAGGGCATTGAGGCTACCGACGCCGCGCTGAAGAGCGCGGGGATCCGTCTGGTGCAGGCTCACCCCTCCTGCCCCGGCAAGTACGAGATCATTCTGACGGGCGCCATCGCCGACGTCTCCGCCGCCGTGGAGTATGTCAAGGGCCGTTTCGACGACCGCATGATCGATTCCACCGTCATCGGCCGCATCGACGAGCAGGTCATCACCGCTCTGTTCGGCACCCAGCCCGGTGAGAACAAGGGTTCTCTGGGCATCATCGAGGCCTACTCCGCCGCTTCCACCGTCAAGGCCGCCGATATCGCCGTCAAGACCGCCAAGGTCGCCATCCGCGAGCTTCGTTTGTCCCGCGGTATGGGCGGTAAGGGTATGGTGGTCATCACCGGTGACGTGGGCGACGTGACCGCCGCCGTGGAGGCCGGCGCCCAGCACGCCAAGGATCAGGGTCTCTTCTGCAACTCCGCCGTCATCCCCGCTCCTCACAAGGAGCTTTGGGAGCAGCTGTAACCAGGGCTCTGCCCTGGACCCGGCAGGGCTCTGCCCTGCACCCGCCTAAGGGACTTTTGAAAAAGTCCCTTAGGAATCCCCAAAACTTTTAAACAGGGATTATTTCCCATTTGAAACTGTGAACCAAGAGGTTTACTTCCCTAACAACTTTGCCAACGCCGAAATTTTCGTAAAATATAGATAGATAAGAGAGGGTCGATCCATGTCCGAGATCAAGTTCGTCATTGAAAAAAGCCCCCGTATTGCCCGTCTGATTCAGGATCTCTACGCAAACATGCCCGAGATCGAGGCCGATCGCGCGGAGCTGGTTACCGAGAGCTACAAGCAGACCGAGCATCTGCCCATCATCAAGCGCCGTTCGGCCGCCTTCCGTCATATTCTGGAGAACATCCCGATCGTCATCCGTCCCGGTGAGCTGATCGTGGGCTCCAGCTCGGTGGCTCCCCGCGGCTGTCAGACCTTCCCCGAGTTCTCCTACGAGTGGCTCCCTCCCGAGTACGAGACCATCGCTACCCGCGAGGCCGATCCCTTCTACATCTCCCCCGACACCATCCGCCGTCTGGAGGCTGTCCACCCCTACTGGAAGGGCAAGACCGTCAGCGATCTCGCCGCCGCCAACATGGACCCCGAGGTGCTGGACGTCTTCCTGAACCACGGCATTTTCACGGTCGGCAACTACTTCTACAACGGCGTGGGTCACGTCAACGTCAACTACGAGCGGGTCATCAATCAGGGTCTGGAGTCCTACATCGAGGAGTGCAAGGCAGAGCTGGCCAAGCTCACCCGCGGTCAGGGCGACTACGCCTCCCGCCGTAACTTCCTGGAGGCCGTCATCGAGAGCTGTGAGGGTGTCATCACCTACGCCCGCCGCTACTCCGACCTGGCTCTGTCCCAGGCCGCCGACTGCACCGACTCCGACCGCAAGGCCGAGCTGCTGACCATCGCCGAGGCCTGCGACCGCGTCCCCGCCAAGCCCGCCCGCTCCTTCCACGAGGCCTGCCAGGGCTTCTGGTTCATCCAGCAGCTCATGCAGATGGAGTCCTCGGGTCACTCCATCTCCCCCGGCCGCTTCGACCAGTATATGTATCCCTTCTTCAAGGCTGATCTGGATGCCGGTAAGATCACCTATGAGGCCGCCCAGGAGCTGCTCGACTGCATCTGGGTCAAGCTCAACGACCTGAACAAGGTCCGCGACGCCGCTTCCGCCGAGGGCTTTGCCGGTTACGGTCTGTTCCAGAACCTCATCGTGGGCGGTCAGGACGAGTACGGTCTGGACGCCACCAACGATCTGTCCTACATGTGCATGGAGGCCCAGATGCACGTTCGTCTGCCCCAGCCCTCCCTGTCCATCCGTGTCTGGAACGGCTCTCCCCACTCCCTGCTCATTAAGGCCGCCGCCGTCACCCGTGAGGGTATGGGCGTGCCCGCTTTCTACAACGACGAGGTGATCATCCCCTCCATGATGTCCCGTGGCTACACCCTGGAGGATGCCCGCGGCTACTGCATCATCGGTTGCGTGGAGCCCTCCGCCTGCCATAAGACCGACGGTTGGCACGACGCCGCCTTCTTCAACATGGTCCGTCCTCTGGAGCTTGTCTTCTCCTCGGGTATGGACAAGGGCGAGCAGATCGGCCCCAAGACCATGGACGTGCTGGAGATGACCTCCTTCGAGCAGTTCTACGACGCCTTCAAGGCCCAGCAGGAGTTCTTCATCGAGATGATGGCCCAGGCTGACAACGCTGTGGATGCCGCTCACGCTGTCCGTTGCCCCCTTCCCTTCGAGTCCTGCCTGATCGACGACTGCATCGCCAACGGCAAGAGCGTCCAGGAGGGCGGCTGTCACTACAACTTCACCGGCCCCCAGGGCTTCGGTATCGCCAACGTGGCCGACTCTTTGGCCGTCATGCGTAAGCTGGTCTTTGAGGACGGCGTCATTTCCATGGCCGAGATGAAGCAGGCCCTTTCTGACAACTTCGGTAAGGGCGCTACCAACAAGCGCGCCATGGAGCTGACCACCGAGGCCGCCAAGATGCTGGATGCCGAGGGCAAGGACGTGAACGCCGACCTCATCAAGGCCATCTACATGGGCTTCAAGAATGCTTCCCATATCTCCGCCGACAAGAAGGCCCGCTACGACGAGATGCTGAAGCTCATCGCCGATGTGCCCAAGTACGGCAACGACCTCCGCGAGGTGGACCTCTTCGCCCGCGAGGTGGGTCAGACCTACACCAAGCCTCTGCTGGCTCACACCAACCCCCGCGGCGGTATGTTCCACGCGGGTCTGTATCCCGTTTCCGCCAACGTGCCGCTGGGCCATCAGGCCGGTGCCTCCCCCGACGGCCGACTCTCCAACACCCCCATCGCCGACGGTGTCGGTCCCATGTCGGGCCGCGACGTCAAGGGTCCCACGGCTACCGCCAACTCGGTGTCCCGCCTCGACCTGGGCGACGCCTCCAACGGTACTCTTCTGAATCAGAAGTTCCATCCTTCGGCCCTGGCCGGTGAGATGGGCCTGGAGAAGTTCGTGGCTTATCTACGCGGCTTCTTCGATCAGAAGGGTATGCACGTCCAGTACAACGTCATCTCCCGCGAGACCCTGCTGGACGCCCAGGCTCATCCCGAAAACTACAAGACTCTGGTGGTCCGCGTGGCCGGTTACTCCGCCCTCTTCACCACCCTCTCCCGCTCCCTCCAGGACGACATCATCAGCCGCACCGAGCAGAGCAGTCTGTGATGTAGGGGAGGACGGGGGGAGCGCAAGGGAGGAACCTTCTTGAAAGAAGGTTCC